>DASQMG010000577.1:0-1571 GCA_035645595.1 Flavisolibacter sp.
AAGAAATCGAAACCTTCCGGTTTGTGCCCTGGAATGAATTGTCCGCGGATTCAGTTTCATTGCCAATTGATAAAATTGTAGTACGCATGTTGAAGGAAAAACTTTAGGCTGCAGTTGGTATATTCACTTCTACTTCTTTACCCATTGCCGCCTGCTTCATTTGATGGGCCACCTTCTTTCCCAGGTACGCCTCCATCCACCCATGCACCAAATAAATTACTGGTGTAAGCAGCACAGCAATTATAAATTTATAAATGTAGTTGCCTAAACAAATTGCCATTACCAAACTAAACGACCATGGCTGCGTATTTCCGGAAAGACGCGGGGCTATATAAAAGGCGATAAACAAAACTACAAACGAGTCAATAAATTGTGATACAAGCGTAGAACCTGTCGCCCTAAGCCAAACCCGCTTGTCACCCGTTATCCTTTTTATTTTATGGAAAATAAAAACATCTAACAACTGCCCTATTAAAAATGCCATAAGAGATCCGACAATAATGGCCTGGCTTTGCCCGAAAATACCGGAAAAAGCTGCGTTACTGTCAGGCACACTTTTATAGTTATTGGTTGCCCAAAAATCCGCAGGAGAAAGGTGTATAGCCCCGGTGAACATGACGAATGCAAACACAATTAAACCCACCGTAAGAAAAGAAAGAAACCGCACGCCCTTGGGACCATAGTATTCGTTAATTATGTCGGTCATGATAAACACTACGGGCCACAATAGCACGCCTGCTGTTAAATTAAAAGAGAAGCTTTCGCCAAAAAAACTGAGGTTGGCCGGCGCAAGACCAAGTGTTTTTTCCAGCGAAAATATCTTGGTGCCCACCAATTCCGCGATTAAGGCATTCGCAATAAAAAACCCGGCAAGAATAATAAATAGCCGGGTGGGCTTGCTATTGATAATGTTATTTAGCATTGAGGTGGAAGATGTAAAAGATTTGAAGGACTAAAAATATGGCATTAGCAATGCGCAGCCATAGCGGGATAACGGCTAATTTGCTCCTGTTCATAAAAAATAATAGAAGATAACAAAGATTGGCCGCCGGATTTAAAAGGGCCGCCATGAAATAACCAATTGTAATTACCAGCGCTTCTGCATCCCTATTTTGAAACCACTTTGCTAGTTGTAAAGAAACCGCTACAAGAAAAACAACATTACAGATAAAAGCCAAACGCGATAAAAATAAAAGCCGGCGCATAAACAATAGTACGTCAAAAAGGATTTATTTTGTCGCTTTCACCCATTCTGAATACCCTTCTATAAACTCGGGGTGACAATTACGAATGATAAGAGCCCGGCCCGCGACAGTGCGGGGGCAACATAACTAAAAAAGATTTATGAAGAAAGGCCTCTTCGCGAAACTCCTTCCGCATTTAATATCTCTTGTTGTTTTTTTAGTGGTAGCGGCCCTTTATTGTCAGCCGGCACTGGAAGGAAAAGTTGTTAATCAAAGTGACGTAACGCATTGGAAGGGCTCCATTCACCAGTCGCAGGTATATAAAGAAACACACGGCCAATACCCACTCTGGACCAACGCTTTATTTAGCGGCATGCCTGCCAACCA
>DASQMG010000578.1:0-1975 GCA_035645595.1 Flavisolibacter sp.
TAAATCCACCTTAACCGCATTAAATCTTATCCGCATCGGTACTTCAGGTTCTTTACAAGCCGACATCCCGGTTGATAGTTATGTGGCATCAACCCATGCGTTGGGGTTAGACAATCTTTTAAATTATTACCGTTTAGAGCATAACGAACAGGAAAGCCACTTGCTTCAATCTTTTATTACGCATACGCAGCTGCCTACGCAGGTTGCTAGTCCATACATCAGTATTGCGAGCGGAAATTTATTAAAGAACTTTGTTGATGGATTTCACCATGGCATTACAGTTACCTGCCCGGGATTTTACGGGCCGCAAGGAAGGATACTTCGTTTAGGAATAAAAAATCCTGATCTAATTGACAGGCTTTCCCAGTTCAGCTTTGGCCAGCACCGCATTACCAATTTTGAAATGGAAACATCAGCCATTTATGGCTTGGGCAAATTGTTAGGACATCATTGCCTTTCGCTAAGCGCTATCGTAGCCAACCGGGTTGCTAAGGAATTTTCCAAAGATTCGGCTGTCACCATAGATAATCTTATTAGAAAAAGTTTAGAAACAATTAGTTCACTTGTTTAATATGCTTATTCATTTTTACAAATACCAGGGAACCGGAAATGATTTTGTGATTCTTGACAACAGGAAAAATGTTTTTGAATTTACGAAGGAACAGGCAGCTTTCTTATGCAACCGCAGGTTTGGTATTGGGGCTGATGGGTTAATGCTTTTAAATACTCATACACATTATGATTTTGAAATGAAATACTATAATGCCGATGGTGGGGAAAGCAGCATGTGTGGCAATGGTGGCCGATGCCTTGTAAGGTTTGCGGCCGAAATGAACATCATTAAGCCGGAATACCATTTTCTTGCTATTGACGGCGAGCACTTGGGCCGGATAGAAACTAACGGCACCGTGGCACTAAAGATGCACGACGTTGAACAAATTCATACTAAGCAACGTGCCCATATCTTAAACACCGGCTCACCGCATTATGTGGAGATCACCGACAATGTAATGGCACTGGATGTTTATGCAAGAGGGAGCGCTGTCCGTTATAGTGATGAATTTAAAGCCGAAGGCATTAACGTAAATTTTGTAGAGCAAACCGGTGAACGCGACCATATCATAGTTCGCACGTACGAGCGGGGCGTGGAAGATGAAACCTATAGCTGCGGCACAGGGGTAACCGCCGCTGCCCTCGTTTGCTATTATAATGAAAATGGTTACAACTACATGGATGTACAAACAAAAGGCGGTATGTTGAGTGTAGAGTTTAACAAGGTGGAAAACAGCTATAAAAACATCTGGCTGATCGGGCCTGCTGCAAAAGTTTTTGAGGGAGACATTGAGGTAGAGATGGAAGCCTAAGCGAAGACCAGCACGTCAAAAATGAACGATGCGTTGTATAAACCGGGATCAGTATAATGATGCCTGTTAGTTTACAATGCCTCACAACGTTTACATTAAACCCTGTCAACTTATGCCGCGACTTAATATCAGAGTTTACGGAATTTTAATAAACGAGCAAAAGAACCTGCTTGTGAGCGATGAATTTATACGCGGTGCTTACTTTACAAAATTTCCCGGCGGCGGGTTAGAATTTGGCGAGGGTACAAGAGACTGCCTCAAGAGAGAATTTATGGAAGAAATGAATTTGAAGGTAGAAGTCGGTAATCATATTTATACAACCGATTTTTTCCAGCTTTCTGCATTTAATGCCGGCGACCAGATCATCTCCATCTACTATTTTGTAAAACCGCTGGAAGAGATTACCGTTCCCCTTCGTGATAAACTATTTGATTTTGATGAAGCGCAGATGAAAATTTATGAAGTACAAAAAGAAATCGAAACCTTCCGGTTTGTGCCCTGGAATGAATTGTCCGCGGATTCAGTTTCATTGCCAATTGATAAAATTGTAGTACGCATGTTGAAGGAAAAACTTTAGGCTGCAGTTGGTATATTCACTTCTACTTCTTTAC
>DASQMG010000579.1:0-2221 GCA_035645595.1 Flavisolibacter sp.
TTCCGATGACCTAGAGTCCACACAGCATTTTGTTTTTTATCATTGAAGGGATTATCGTTTGGCACCCACCGATCATAGGTATTTGCATCGCTATCCGGTTCGGTATTGAAGCGTAAGATCTTTCCCTCGTAAGAACTAATATCCTGTGCATGATTGGGACGGCCACCATTATCAAACTGGCCCGCACCCATCTCACCGACCGCATAAAAAACATAATACCTATCTTCCATAGGGGCCACCAGTAAACGGCCCCCGTTATGATCACTGCTGCCAGGTACCGTATCACACAAAACCTGCGGATCAACAAGTGTATCACCTTTTACATCGTACCTATATCTTACAATTTTTGTGGTAAAAAAGCAGCCGCCGAACTTGTCTTCACAGCCGCTGCCTTCTGTGTTGGCCCCTTTAAAATTGTAAACGTAGGAGAGATAGACATAAGGCTTGCCCTTGAGTAATTGCGGATGGATATCAAGGCCCATTAAACCACCCTGTGGCCATGGCTTCTGGTTTTCACTATGCCCTTTTGCCTGGTCATACCTCCGGAAATTTTTTGCATTGTTCAGGTCAAGTAACACTTTCTGTGAGCCTTTTGCCGGATCAATCCTGCTTACCCTGTACCCTTTGGCTTCGGTGACCCACAAATAATTATCAGGGCCATACTTAATCTCCCACGGATCGCTCAATTGGCTGGCCACCACTCTTCTCCCAAATACTTCACCCATTGGACCCACTACCGTTTCGGGTTCTTTTTTTCTATCGCCGGAGCCCATCAAAAAAAGGAAGGCTAAAACTATTCTCCACATACCAGTTTTTTATTGGGCCCTGTTTACGGTTACCCATATTAAAGTAAGAATTGAGGAAAGTGGCAACTCTGATGCCATTCAATGTTCTGCAATGCAAGATCATGCCGCCAACCCGAAATTTCTGTTATCCTCCAAAAGTCTGGCATTATAAAAAAATTGCGGTTTCGGGATTTTTCTAAATAAGTAAATGATATGCCGATAAGCAAATACGATCACTACCACCGGCGATGATAAGGATAGGTGCTTTACTTGTTTTCAATTCCGCTGTCGTAATATCCGAATGGTATTCTCAACTTGTTCTGCCACTTCATCTACCGTGCGCATCACGACCTTTTCATATTCTTCTTTATGCACTTTTCCGCTGGCGCGGTACGCAGTTTCATTTGATGGAAAATCTTTTAAAATTCCACAGTGTTAAGCCTTTATTGGTTCACCATCATCATTGATTTAGTTTATTGGATGTAGGCTGGCAGTTACCAGGCACAAGCCAGCTATATACATACCTTGTGATGAAGAACCTGGCAGGTGATGTAACTTCTTTCCCGGTTCACAGCAAGACCGGGCTGTTGGCTCTGTGCAGCGGCGGCATATGTTGTGCTTCCCTACATCAATTTTCATAAGGAACCACGTTTACAAGTTATCCACCTGTCAAATTCCATCAACATAGATAATTTTTATCCTGTCCACTAAGCTGGGTTTCTTCATGATTTAGGAATGGTATTCGTAATGAATTTAATAGGAATCATACAGATTCATTTCCACATCTATTTTTGCTGTTATAAATGAACCCTGCTTTTTAAAAGCACAAAATGAATGTTGAGAATAACCAGATCAGAACCGGCGACATGCTGCTAACATCGCCTGCGGAGACACCATACCCTTTTTCGATTATTATCCGCGATGCGTGGCCGGCGAACTATCCGGTTTGTGCATTTGAAATCAAGGGCATTGATCCGCAAACGGCTTCTGCAAAAATGTGTAAATACGAGCTGGCCAACCGCGAACACAATGCTTATCTTGACTTTTTTGGGAAGCTGTCAAAAGACTTCGGTTTACGATTGCCACAAAACCGGAGGCGTGCAGAAAAAAAAGCATTCGATATAAGTTATCGTGTAGTAGGTACCGAGAACCTCCATTCCGGAATGATATACGGCTATGGCGATCCGGCTATTATTCGCATCGATAACCGGCAATGCGTTGAAGCAGCCGGTTATTATCTTGTTGCCACTTCTAATGATGCACCGGATGCTTTTCCCATTGTCCGATCAAAAGACCTTGTTGATTGGGAATTTGTAGGCTATGTTTTTCCGAAAGGTCATAAGCCTGTATGGGCATCTGACGGTGAAGGAATCAGTGATTACTGGGCACCCGAAATGCACCGGGTCAGGGATGAATACAGAGTCTGTTTTGTAGCC
>DASQMG010000580.1:0-7477 GCA_035645595.1 Flavisolibacter sp.
ATAAAGGGGCTAAATATTCGCAAATCCGGAAGGATACGTCGAGGTATTGTTCGGTACCGATCATGTCTTTTGTTACCATTACATTTGCTTTGTTGTTTGCGTATTCTAAATACGCACTTTTGATATCTAACCGGTGCTCCCCTCTGCCCAACCTTAATATTAATGGCTTTCCAACTTCGGCAATTCCTTTTTGGTTACCATCTTCATACACAACACTTTTCGTGTTGACATTTATCTTAATCAGGCAAAAATCAATTTTTGCTTGCCCCTTCACAATGATCTGTTTGATGTTGGTTGTGCGCGGATTCAGTACCATTTTCACGTTGTTGTTACTACCGTTAATCTGAACACCACCTTGAACATTGTTCATGCTTTGATTTGTACCCATTTTTCCGCCTTGCTGGCCAAAAGCACAGACGGTGAAGAAAAGGTAGAGGCTTAAGAAAATCCTTACCATAACATTTTAAAGATGGTTATTTGATCTCAATCGTATTACTGTCTCCTACAGCTTGAACACCTTTGGTTACACTATCCATATTTAGCGTAATGTTAGTTATAGGAGCATCCTTTTTGCTTTCGTTGCCTATTGAAGGTTCAGGGTCAAATTTTTCAACCTTGGTTTGCTGAGTATCTATTTGATGACTAACTAAGTAGGTAATGAACAAACCTAAAATGACCACTACTACTGCACCAATTAAATATCGGGTAAACCGAATATTTAACTCCTTTAAAACGATACCAGCTCTTTGTTGTTCTGGGATAAGTTGAAGATTGATATGAAGTGTGTGGGCAGTTTGGATAATAACGTCGGCTCGTCGCTCTGGCGGAGCAGATTCAATTTGCTTCCTCTTGTTATCGTTTCGCACAGAAAAATATCCAAAAACGATAGCTGTTACAAAGGCGATGAGTGATATGGGGTGGGTGATGAATTGTGCTGTTGTGACACCATCTAGCAAATAAAAAGTCATGCGACAGGTTTTGTTTTGGCTCTTTGAATAGACGCGATATGAATAAATGTAATATAGGAAAATCTGTTTTTTCTGAAAAAACGATTTCGTTATTTAATGATAAAAACGATTTTCTGCCCTGATATTGATAAAGTGAACAAATTCAAACTCCAGGGGGTGAGTGAATGGGATTGCCAATGAAGTTGGTATTAAGCATTCGCTGCATTTTACCCGCTTTTTCAATAAGAGATCAGCCAACGTCCCAATGAATTTAAGTCACAAAATAAGTAAATGCAATTTTACTAATGCAAATAAATACTTGAACCCGTAGGAATGGGGATCGCTGCCCCTTTTAGCATTTACAATCTCAAAACTGCAAATTTCTTCCCAAAACGGACATTTGTAGAGGCGAGGGAGATCGAAACCGTGTTCAAACAATGATATACCGGATTGGGCAAACCAGCTTAGAATCCTGATCTCAATTTACAATCTAGGATATTTCGATCGGATTGGGCCTTTGTACTAAAGTTGCGATTTAAAACGGATTAAAATGAAAATGTATTTAAGGAGAATTCTACCTTGTACAACACTTGTGGTTCTTTTCACTCTACCTGGCAATTGTCAATTGCTATAATGAGCAAGAATTACAGATGCCAGTATCGGTTTTTAGCAGGGATTTGATGAAGGGAACCAGGATTTTAGCGAGTGGAACGTATCACAAGTACATGACGGAATTAAAAGAATATGTGTATATCCAATACAATCCTTCCTCTAATCCGATCTTGGGAAGTTTAGTTGGATTGAATTTATCGTGAGTTAGAAAACGGGATGTATAAATACATTGTTTATTCCAACAGAGGCTGATATAAAAAAATGGGTGAAAGAAGCAGTACAGGAATACTTGCTTGACCACCTGCAAAAAGAGCAAGTCAACCAACAAGGAGGGGAAGATTTGCTCAATAGAAAAGAGATCGCAAAATTTCTTCGCATTTCGCTTGTAACCTTAACCGATTGGATAAAACGTGGGTTGCCTTCTCACAAACAGAGAGGCAAGATCTACATTGATAAAAAGGAGGTACTAGCTTACATCTAGAAAAAAGATGATGTGGCAGTGCGGCTTTGGTTCTAAGCTATATCATCTAAGGCAGGAAATTTCATGAGCGGTATAATGCAGGAGCATGAATAATTTTCAGGCTTTTCCTATGCTGGTAGATTTCCGGATTTTAATGGACATTTTGTAACTTCACGAATCGAAGTTCTTTTCTTCCGCAATTTCATAAGTTGCTCAATTGGTCTAAAGAAAGACGGTTTTGTTTGCAAATTGTTTGCAAATTAGAAAGGCCCACAAATGTGAGCCTTTCTAACTGATTGAAAATCAAGTGCCCGGGACTGGAATCGAACCAGCACATCCTTGCGAACGGCAGATTTTGAGTCTGCTGCGTCTACCAATTCCGCCACCCGGGCAATGCGTTAAAAACTTAAAGGGTGCAATGTTACGACAATCCACTCAATACCTCGTAAATGCGGGCTAAATATTTTTGTTTATAATAGTACTCTTTCACTTGCAATAATTCTTCCTGCGTAGTAACACCTTCCTGGTAGTTTTCAATAGTAGTGGCAACGGGTTGATAGATTTCGTTTTCAAAACGGGATAACTGTTGCAAAACGTTTTGTCTTTCCTGTGGGTTAGGATTCAAACCAAGGTCTGCCACCTTTTCGTTTATCTCCATCATCTCCATTAAAAAAGCTGGCGGCAGGACATATTTTTCTTCGTTCTGAAGAAGGCCCTTGAGTTCCAGAACATATTTAATCACTGCTTGCTTGTTATTGAAAATTTTCAGCGCTTTATTAACTTCAGCAGAGATTTCTAATGCCTTTGATTGGGCTCTGTCATCTGCCTGTGCAAAGTGGTCGGGATGATGGAGCTTACTTAATTCGACATATTTTTTCCGTACCGCGTCTTGCGGCGGCAAAAGGGAAACCGGTAAATCAAACAGCTCAAAATAGTTCATCATCTTTTTTGAAAATATGTTTAGGTTGCGGTTACAAATGTAAACAGTACATGTACAAATAATGGCATTGACAAAAGTAACTTTTAGCGATGCTGAGTTGATCAGTAGCCTGATGAATAACAGCCGGACAAATCCCGCACTACAGTTTATATACCGCAATTACTTTGATGTGTTAAGCCGGTACATTCTTAATAATAGTGGTAGTGAGCAAGATGCAGAAGATATATTTCAGGAAGTGTTAGTGGCTTTCGTAAACCTTGTGAGGGCCGGTAAATTCCGGGGAGATTCAAGCGTTAAAACGTTTCTTTTTTCTCTCAACAAAAATATCTGGCTTAATGAATTAAAAAGAAGAGGGCGCGCCGGGGTACGTGAAGAGAAATATGAAAAGTTGAACGCGCAGCTGGATAACACCGCCGATGTTACCATGGAATTTCAACAGACGAAAAATGATCTGATGAAGGTAATTGATGAGCTAGGGGAGGCTTGTAAAAAAATTTTGTTGCTGTACTATTTTGAAAACAGGAGCATGAAGGAGATTTTGACAGCGCTACCTTATGAAAATGAACAGGTGGTTAGGAATAAAAAAAGCAAATGCCTGAAAAAATTAGAGAGCACGGTTACTGCCAATAAAACGCTACATATACAACTGAAAAACTTTTTACATGGGTGAGTTAGTAAATGATGAACTGTTGATTCGCTACCTGGATGGCGATATAACTGGAGAGGAAAAATCCGCGATAGAAGCCCGGCTCAGGACTGATGGGTCTTTGCAGACACAGTTAACAAATCTTCAGGTGGCAGCCCAGGCCATCAGGCATTTTGGAACAACACAGCAGGTTGCCTTCGCACATGCACAGATGATGCATGAACTAAAGTCGCAGAAATTAAAGAGCGTTTCTATTAGTAAGGCGCTACGCTATACGATGGCTGTTGCCGCAAGCATAATAGTCTTGTTTATTGGCGTACGATTTTACCTGTCGGCACAACTCTCGCCCGAAAAAATTTATGAAGAATCTTTTGTTGATTTTACTGTATCAGGCACACGCGGCGGCAGCGTTACACTATCTGAAATAGAAAGTAGCTATCGGAATAAAGATTATCAGGCTGTGACAGGTGCTGTCCGGTCTACGCGCCTTTATGCAAAAGATAGTCTGTTGATTGGTTTATCGTATTTGCATACGAATCGTTCAGAGAAAGCTATCGGTTTTTTTCAGACGTTAGCCTTTTCCAGTAACGATTTTCAGCAGGACGCTGAATTTTATTTGTCGCTCAGTTATGTAAAAAATAAAATGTACGAGAAAGCTTTTCCATTAATGCAAAAAATAGTAAACAATCCTGCCCACCTTTATCATGCACAATTAACTGACGGCACACTGAACAAAGTGAAAAAGCTGGCTGGTAAATAAATTGCCGATGTTTTTTTAAGCATGTTATAATAGATTATCAACCGACCTGTGGGGGCTCCGCCGATATTTTCTGATGAAAACTACTGAGAGCACAAGTAAACAAAAACCTGGCAACAAAACCCACTTCCACTGAAAATTCTTGACTGGTGAATAAGCACCTACAAACACAAGGTGCGACCAGTAATAAGGCTGCTTAAACCGGGGGTTAATTGCCTTATCATACAGGTAATCAATTTTCGCTTTTTGTACGGCTTTAGTAATAGGGTAACCCTCGTTTAGATAGCTGTGAATATGGGTACTTAGATAAGCAGTAGAAAAATCATCCGCCTTCCAAAGGGTAGTAATAACATTAGGACACCCGGCGTAGGTGAATGCGCGGCTCAAGCTTAAAATTCCTTCACCTTTTACCAAATTTCCTGAACCTGCTTCGCAGGCACTTAAAATAACTAAAGCCGTACCTGGCAGGGAGAGATTATAGATCTCCCCGGTATACAAAAAGTTTTCTCCGCCATTGCGGGATGGAGCAAAAGCAATGTAGGAAAGGTTATCAGCTCTGTTGCCAGATACCGCATGAGTTGCCAAATGAACAATCGTGGAGTTGCTGCTATTTCGTAAAAATGCATCTTTGGTAGCCGCTGTATCAAAATATTTTTCCCCATCAATGGCCGAGATTTCGTTTCCGGATGAAGGAAGCTGCGGCAGAGAATCACCATACCCCTGGTAAGCAAAAGGCGCAAATGAAGCTGTGTGCCCATTAGAAAAATCCGTAGCATTTTTAGTGAGCAACGCAGTAGAAAACTGGTATTGGATGGCTACATTTTCTACCAAGTATTTGCCCCTTTGAGCTGGTAGCGTCTCAAAAGGAAAATAAGCTAATATATCATCTGGAATAATAATCAGTTGTTCAAATTCGTCCATTCGGATAGATGAAAAAAACAAGGAATAATAATCGGGCTGCTTCAGACCTACGAAGCGATTAGTGGGGGTTTTTATGCGTCGGATCTCTTCTTCCATTGCCAGGTAAAATCCCGTTGGTAGCGCACGCTGGTGACACCAGGCCTCTTGTTTTGTGATAAATAATCCTGTAAGCTTTTCCTGTGACAGATGATACGAAATAATAGCTGTTTTACCATCGAGTAACAAATTTTGCAGTAGCGCGATAGAAGGAATATCGGCCTTGTTCTCAACCTGCTTCCGCAATCCGTTATCCCTTAGTTTATCAAGTTTGATCTCATAGTCTCTGATTTCTTTATTAAGGGCACTAAGCCGCACACTGTCGCTTAGCTGAGCAGCTTCAATGGAAAGGCGTGTAATTGAGTTCTTAAGTGCTTTTTCTTTTTGCAATTCCGGCGACACAGAACCTGACTTTCCCCTGTTAAGTTGATGATTTAAGGAAAGAACGGCGGCCTTATTCTGTTGATCGAAATAGTACAGTAGGTCCAAATATTTTCTGTCTTTGTTGTGTTGATATAATTCAAAGGCTATGTCAATAGGCTTACTCTGTATTGCATATTTGATCTTGTTAAGAAAGAGACGGGCTTCATCGCTTTCATAGGTGCGCTCCACATACGCCACCAATTGAAAAGCCGATTGGTAAGATTTCAGTTCCTCTTCAGCAAAAGCAATGCTTTTTGTGGTCTGATAAAGGCTATGCCAGGCTTCCGCCTTGGCCGTTAACGAGTTAAACAAATTAATATAAGAAAAGACCCCCGAAAAATTTTGAGGATTGGCATGAATGCTACGGTCGGAAAAGCCTGGATAAAATTGATGTAAGGACTTTTGGTAGTAAAGTAGTGCGTTGTTGTAGCGTTTGAAGTAGGCCTCATAATCCCCAATATTTTTTAACGTTAACCCATAGCCTATGGGGTCGTTTTCTGCATTAAGTGTTTCATGAGTTTTAATTGACTTTTCATAATAATGCTTGGCTGAGTCATACTGTTGCGCGTTAAAGAAAGCATTGCCTATGCTGTTATATAGCCGAATGTTTTTTGACCCTTTGTAATTAACTTTTTTGAGGTAGGTAATAGCCTTTTTCGAAGCGCCTAACATCAGATTCAGGTAGCCGATGTTATGATAGATTTCATTTTTGTTCAGCGGCTGTAACAGTAAACCCTGGTAAATGGTATTCGCCTTTTCATACTCTTCCAGACGCAGGTAAATCTGCGCCAAATTAATTTTATAGTTCACGGAAAGCTCTTTGTAGTAGGGGTTTACCGGCGATAAAACATCCAGTGCTTTTTGAAAATAATTGAGAGCTTGTTTGTAGTCGCCCTGTTTATGAAATAACACACCTAGGATGTTGTAAAGCCTTTCGCCTTCAGCCAGCCTGTAATTAAAAGCAGCCTGTATTTTTTCTGCGTTTGTAAAATAAGAGATAGCTGTATCAAACTTGTTTTGGCTGTAATAAATAAGTCCGGTATACAAATAAGGTTTAAAAGGCAAAGAATCGGAAAGGGGGCTTCTTTGGCAGGCGGCTATGGCATACTGGTAGTAAGTAATGGCTTCCGCGGAATTTTCAAAGTAATGGTGTAATTCACCGATCCTGAATGCCGTATGAAACCTTAGCGAATCGAATTGGGGTATCGATGCCGGTAACAATTTGTAAAGCGATAAAAAACTTTTTAAAGCAGCTTCATTCCATTGTTGCTCCAGCTTTTCTTCTTTAGGGCCATAAGCCTTTGCCAAACTGATGCTGGTTGCCTTGTTATAAAGGTTTTGTGCCTCCTGATAACGACCGAGGTAAACGGCATAAGAAGGTTTAGGCTTTTGAGGAATGGAAACTAAAAGGGGTGAATAAAGAATTAAAGCGAATAAAGATGTTCTTAAAATCTTTTTTTTCACACACAAATTATTCAGCGATAATAATTACGCAAGGTGGCCTTGGTTTGGCCGCAATTTTAGAAGTAGCGTTAGTATCGGTGCTATGCAACATCATGCTCAGGTGTTCGTCAACGGTCTGCCGCAGTTCCTGCGGCACATCGCTTAAACGGCGATAGTAATACAATAAAATTTTTATGCTATTGGATGATCCATTGCTCTTGTCATTTAATTTATATCTGACCTCGATTTCTTTGCGTTTTTCCCAGGGGTGGCTACCAAAAAGACCATTGCG
>DASQMG010000581.1:0-6888 GCA_035645595.1 Flavisolibacter sp.
AACAAGCTTTGTATTTTATGCTGGTAAACCGAAATACTACGGATTAAAATAACCTTTTTCTGATAGCAGAACGGCAAATCTCATTATACTGTGGTTATAGTATAGCAGAATGACAAAAAAGTTGAGGAACCTGTCACGAACGGGATGGGTTGGGCGAATTGAATGAGCAAATTACAGTGATGGCAGCCAAGTACTACTATAAGGTAACGGCTTCCATCACTTGTTTTTAAAACGGTGCCTACCCTATAGTAAAACAATTGATCAATAAGCAAACAGAGAAAATTATAGAAAATGAAGGCACAGAAGGCGCAACTGTTTCGCCAACACCCTTTGCATAAGATGGCATAAATCAATTGGTATTGCGAGCGACGAAAGTGGTAACCGATACCAACCTTGCCTGTTGGAACAAACACTACCAACACACCGAAATCCAACCTTTAACTTCCATTGCTTTGTGCATTGAATTATTTAATTCGCTCCCAGTTTCCAGTATTTTGCAAGCGCATCAATATTTACCCCTGTTTCAAAGCTTCTTAAATTACCACCGTTAGGCTTTCCGGAGTTATCGTAAGCTTCATTGAAAGAACCCCAGCGTTGTTTGCTGTCACCTTCTACCAGGGCGTTATAAATCCTGGTCTTTTGCGGATCATTAATCTGAATTAAGCTCCAAAGTAAATAGCCCAAGTTGTGCCATAAATAACGATCATCTCCAACCACCGGCACTAAAGGCAATATATTTTCACCTTCTTTAAAATAACTGCCAATTGTCTTCACATTGGTTTGAAAGCGTTCAGGAAAATTAGGTTTCATCTTATAGTACACAGGGAAGAGTGAGAAGTTCGTTATTCTCCCTTTCGGAAAACTATTATCCGCTTTTATTCTGCACCAGTCATACAAGCCACCGGGGCTACCAGGCAAATCTGTTCTCCAGAAATCTTTTTCAAAAGCATCGTTCAATTTTTGTGACACGGCTTTTAAATCGACTGTCGTATTAACAAGTGAATTAAAATAAGAAGTGACGCTTTGTTTTTTTAAGCTCAAATATTCCATATAGAAATCTAACGATGCCTTCTTTGTACGGTTGCATAACGCCACTAAACTCACTGGCCGGGTATAATTAATGGACGTATGGCAATGGTAATGTTTTTTATGTTGAGATAGCGCGGGTTGAAGCCATTCTTATAGTTAGTTTGTTAGGTCAATTGATATAAAAAACTTACGCGTTCCCGGAAGTTAAGTATCGTTGCAATCTTTCCGGCTAACGCCGGGTTGAAGTACTTTACTTGACGCTCACTCCACTTCAATTTCTTCCCTTCGTTTACGTTTCTTCCTTAGTGCAAGCCATAGTAATTCAGCTTATCCTGCTGTGCAGCTACGGGCTCAATCATCCTGTCTTCTTTCGACGTACCGCCGAAAAACTCAATAGATTTTCCTTTAGGCAGGAAGATATTCCAGCTTCCATCTGCCCCTTTTATAACTTTAGTGCCCCCGCTTTTCTTCAGCTGATACTCTATTTCCGGAGATCCGATGTTTAGTTTAAACGATCCCCCTGCCAGGCTCTCCATTTTAATGTATACGGCTTTGCCGTGAGCACGCCTGGCAGTAACCAGGAAAGCGCCTTCTGTTCGCAGATTATGGTAGCTCACCTCTTTCCATGCATCAGGCACGGCAGGGAAAACATGTATTTCGCCATCATAGCTTTGCAGCATCATTTCATTAACCGAAGCCACTGCAGAAAGTGGTGTTTCTATAACCGGAATAGTACCACCTTCGCGATAAAAAGTATTAGGAGGAGTATACTTATCAAGTAGGCCATTGAGATAGTCCATTGCGTCATTCCCGTTGTGAAGCAATGCCGAAATAGACGCAGCTCCTGTAAAAGTATATCCCTGCAATGCTCCCTTCAGGCCCGTCCAATGGGATAAAGACTGTTCCGTCAACTTTCTGTTCGCGGCATTATCGGGTTTGAGAACACGAAGCGGATAAATCATCATTAAATGGGAAAAATGTCGATGAGAAACCTGCAATGGCAAATTCAGGCCAATATTCAAACCTGTGGCGCTATCTCGAGGATAATCTGCCAGATTCAGTATTATATTCTTCCATTCTGCTGCCAGTGGATCCTTGAGGTTGAATTCTTCATTTATACTAAGAAGTGTCTTGCAACCCCATGTTAGGAGAGATAAATCATAATTACAATCAGGATATTTTTTGTCACCGACAGTATACTCTGGCGAATAGGTAGGCGGCAGATGCAGCTTTCCGTCTTTGCCCGTATAGAGCAGGTGCCGGTAATAATTTATGCTTCGCTGGAGCAGCGGAAACAAATTATTTACCATTCGCTTATCATCGGCAGCGTATTTGCACTGCCTCCAGTAATTGTGTAATGCCCAGGTAAGATTACCGGACTCTCTGAATCGTTCATGTAAACTCAAATCTTCTACATCCAATGGTGCTTTCAAATCATAACTGCTTATTCGGCCAATTCCGGCAGCATCATGGCGATACCGTTCCGGCACGTTGGTGATCAGGTTCTGAACGTTTGCATCTAAGCTATTGATTAAAGATTCCCCCAGGTCTAACCGGTTTGATGCATAAACAGGCGAATAAGTCAGTTGAACGTTAAGGTTCCACCACAGTGCCGGCCACGGCGTTTTGTTATACCAGGGTCCCATCAGGTCTAAAACCTGCTTGTTCTTCCGGGTTGCAGAGGCGAGTTTATATTGTTGTATCCAGTAAAAACTTTCCAAACGTGTATCCGGGATAGATAGAAATGATAGAGGATAATATGAATGCCACCACTTTCGGTGTAAGGAGACTAATTGCATTACTCCCAGTTTGCCAACAGATTCGATTCTCTCCACTGCTTGCGCAGCATGGTTGTTTGCGGGGAATGAGTAACCAACCGTAATATAGAGAATTTTGGTGCGCTTCTTTTTAGATTCTGTTACTTTCCATGCCGTTGTGTAGCCGCCCCCTGCTTCGAGAGACTGCCGGGCAATTTGAATGTCTCTTATTGCTTCGCGTTGGGCGGGAGGATTTGGTTGGTACTCCTTTATTAAGGAGAGGTTAAGGGGCGGGGCCCACGTAAACCCCGGCGTCGGCGATTGGGAAACTTCGGGGATAAACTCCCATTGTACTTTTTCTGTGCCTGTTTCTGTTGATTCTGTAATGATGACATCCGGATTATTGGAAACAAAAGAACGCCAGGTGATGCTTCCTTTTTCGGTAGTGATAGTTCCTCTTGCTTCAGCATTCCACAGATCCAGTTGCATCGTAGCGTTTATAATCTTCCCCTGCGCCTTCAATATCATCCTGCCAATAGGCAACCTGGATTTTCCCCATTCTACATCGGGATAGTCACGATGGTCCGTAACATCGCTGCGGCCAATGTCCCACCGAAGTGAATATTCATTTTCCTGGTATATCATGGCCCCCAGCTCGCCGTTTCCTATAAATGCCCCGCTAAACCAGTCGGTTGTAAGACGTGTCCACTTAAGATCATGCCTGCTTAAAAATCTGGCCCAATCGACTTTGTCGGCTTCCTGCGCATTCACCAAATTAATAAAGCCCAAAAAAAACAGTCCTATTGAAACGGACAATCTAAATGCCCTTTTACCTGTGCTGAAAAAAGGCTTCAGCCTGCCAAATAATCCAGTTGCCATCTTGTTATTTAAAAAATTTAAAGCCTGCATTTTTTATCTTTATGTAAAACTTACCTTACCTCCTGTCAAGTTCTAACCGCACTCTTTCCCCTTTCTTCATCTCGTACTCAAATAAGCTATTGGTTGTTTTCATCTTTTTCTTATTGAACAATAATTGAACGATATGTTTGTGCCTTTAACCCATTGGAGGTTTAACTTAACAAGACCACCTGCTTCACTTTGGATTTCTATCGATTTTACTTCTCCGTTCTTTAAAGCCGAACTCACTAAAAACGCCCCTGCCTCTCTCAAAGTCTGGAACGCAGCGTCCTTGGCTTTTGGCCAGTTGGGAAACAGATTTATGGTTCCGTTATAGCTTTGCATCAGGCACTCGTTAAGCACCACGGGAAGCGCAAAATTTTAGAACCATATACCCATTCTTGCCCCAAAGTTGAACGGCCCATCATGATACCGCCCATGCGCCTGCAAACTCAGATCGGTACATGTTCCATTTGGTAAAAGGCAGTAATTAATTTGACGCTTAAACTTTTCAAGGTCGAGTATACCTAACCGTGCTGCCTGCAGGTTCAGAAAAACAAGGTCATTTCCACCTTCGCTCTGATGGTTACGGTACGTATTCACCGTTATAGCGTAAGTAGCTTTAGGCAAATGAATGCCATGTTCCTCTCCCGGAAAAACAGAAGCCAGCGTGTTGGGTGTATTGTAAATAACATTTACCGTCTCATTCGGCACACCGACAATCACATCTCCATAGGCCGATTTCTTTACGGTATAATCGGGATAATGCGCCAAAATATTTTTTACGGTATCGATGGTGGACGCTTCCTCTTTTTCCCGCTCCAGAATTTTGTTGGCCTTCTCAGTTTTCGATGAATGTTTGGTTAGATCGAACAATGATGCGGCATTCGGTTTCAGCAGTTTACATCGGCACTGCCTTGCACAGGGGCAGCCATCTCTTCCGGCACGGCCCTGCCATAACCACATCAAAAGCTTTCGATGAACCTGCCGCTGGCGCATTACCCTTAAATTGATTTTACTATTTCTTATATGAATAAACAACTAATAGTATCCCGTATCAACATTTGCTCTTTTTCCAAATCGTGCTGTTACTATTGGACCCTTGAACCCTAACCCACTAAGCCTGTATTTCCCTGCTTTATCATATACCTATCCAAAAGCCTTATTGATTTGCTGGTGTAAAAAGGCTGCGCCTTTTTGCGCAATTTCATTATTTGACGATTCTATTTTTCTCCAGATAGCTGCCGCCTTGGCTATGACCTTCACGTCGCCTGTGAAAGACTCTATAGCCATGTGCCCTTTATAATTTATTTTCTTGAACGCCTGAAAAATGCTTTCCCAATCGGTGTGGTCATTTCCGGGCGTTCCCCTGTCGGAACCACAGGCATGAAAATGAACGAGCTTTTTACCTGCCTGAAGTATTGCCTTTCCTAAATGCTTTTCTTCTATGTTCATGTGAAAAGTATCAAGATGCAATCCCAAAGACGGGTGGTCAACATCTCGGACCATTTGCAGGCCTTGCCCGCAGGTATTAATAAAATCTGTTTCAAAACGGTTGAGCGGTTCAATGGCAAGTGTGATGTTTCGGTCCTGGGCATATATAGCCAACTGTTTTAAATGACCAACTACCAGTTCCCATTGACGTTTGTATTCGCTTTCGTTTACCTGTTCTGCTCTCCCAACCGAGGAATAGAGCGGGCCGGCCAATATTCCGCAATCCAATTTAACCATCTTGTCCATAACCTCCTGCAAATAAGTCAAAGCGGTTTGCTGATGCTTCTCGCTTCCCCTTAAGTCTCTTCCCGGGCCCATAGCCGCGCAAATAACCGGACAGCTTAAAGCATTGCTTTCCAGCGCTACTTTTATAAATGGTCCATCAATATGGGAAGCCTCCTCCAATGCAATTTCAACAAAGTCAAAGCCCCAGCCTTTAAAGATGGGAAATAACGCTACGTCCTTATCCGTAAAAGGAGAGGTAAATAAAAAAGTATTAATTCCGATTTTCATTTTTAATGTGTTGCGTTACGTTCTAAGTAAAATAAGAAATCAGCCCTGGCGTGGCAGCTATCGCTAAGCGGTTTCCATATGCTTTTTACGTTCGATTATTTCGATCATTTACCCTCATTATAAAAAACATAAAGGCCGTCTTTTCCGGCCACTATAATATCTTTTCGTCCGGAGCCTCTCAGGTCCACGACTCTGAAAAAAATGCCCGTCCCCTTTCCAACCCCAAATGGTCCATAAGCAATAGTCTGTTTGGTGAACGAAGCTCCGTTCCATTTAAAACAATAAATACCATAGGAATCACTAGCCCCCGGATCTTTTTCATTATGGGCACGGTATCGCTTACCTGTTATTAATTCTTCATTTCCGTCGTTGTCTATATCAACCCATTCATGCGTATGGTATTGGGAGGCAAAAGGATCAATGGGATGCTTCACCCAGTTTCTTTTGGACCCTGAGGCCTTTTTTTGCTCATACCAGTAAAGTCCATAATCATGTGCCTGTCCTACAATGAGATCATTCAAGCCATCTTTATTTACATCTGCAACTGTAACCGGAATACTTGCACTACCCAGCATAAATTCATCGTGAAAGGACCATTTTTGGGTTACAGGGTTTTTGGGGGCTTCCAGCCAGCCATTGCTGATAACAAAATCACCGCGGCCGTCGCCGTTGATATCACCAAAGCCCAGCCCATGACCCTGTTTATCCGCTACTATTACTTCTGTAAACGTGCCGTCGCCATTACCTGCCGCGCCTTTTTTGAGCTTGTAAAATTTTAATTTGGCTCCAGGATTGTTTGGGCAGATTTCGATCGTGCCATCACCATCTACATCCCAGCCACGGGTAGTTTCTATAGCGCCGGTCTTTGCAATTACGTGTTCGGTCCAGGCTGTGTCTTTTCCCGGGTTTTCCATCCAGCGAAGGCTGCCGCTCCACCAGCTGCCGGTAATGAAATCAAGCTTTCCATCACCGTTTACATCCAGGGGAATAGTTGAAAAATCATCCCAGTATTCTCCGTATCTTTTTACGTCGGCTATATAATGGCGTGTCACGAAAGAGGGGCCCTCATACCAAAAGCTACCCGACACAAGGTCTGGCTTGCCATCACCATTCACATCAAATACACCAACGGATTCAAAACTTTCCGATGCTATTTTTTGTGGTACGAAATGAATGGAAATAGCACTTTTGCCGTGGG
>DASQMG010000582.1:0-7249 GCA_035645595.1 Flavisolibacter sp.
CCTGCTATGACCCAGGGTGTATTTGCTTTGCTATATGCAAGAATAGCCAACAGGGATAAAGCCTACCACTGGTTTAAAGATGCCTATGAACCCAACTTACTGCCGCCGTTCAGAGTTATTGCAGAAACAAAAGGTGGCACCAACCCGTACTTTGCAACCGGAGCCGGTGGGGTCTTACAAGCAGTTATTATGGGCTTTGGGGGATTAGAAATTACGCCAAAAGGGCTTACACAAATAAAAACTGTGTTGCCAAAGAATTGGAAATCATTAAAAATTACAGGTGTAGGCATTGATAAGAAAACGTATGAAATAAGATGATTTATTGCTGTATGAAACCAGTCAGGGCTAACTCCACCTCTTATAGTGTCGCAAGAAAGTTTTATGAGGGCCAGGTGGTTGATGAAAACCTTGCAGTACACGAGTTGAAAAGACAGGTTGATGCTTCTCTACTTTGAGCGCCTTGCATTGATCATGGATAAAAAGGTGTGCCTGAACTTTCTCAAAAAGGACAATATTGTTTCCAATGCTTTAAAAGGCAGAAAAGATTCTTATGTGCCGGACTTTCTTACAATACTCCAAAGCCATAAAATGTTTGAAAAAGCATTCGGGACAAATAATCATTGATAACCTCCAACTATTCCTCCTTCAGTCAGGTACTCTTATTGCCCGGCAGTACAGGCTCTTGCTTTGCAGTAAACATCATGCTAGTGGTCTCGTTCTCTATCGTCGTATTTTAAAATGCTTCATACTCATTGATCTTAAATTCGCAGAGCGGAGTTTTCGTAACGTTGGCAAATGAACGGTTACCTTAATTACTCTAAAACTGAGGAAATTGTAAAAGACGGCAATGAGCCTATGGGAATAATCCTTTCCGCTGGAAAAGATGAACCGCTGCCAGAATATGGTATAGTAGGCATTTAAAATAAGATATTCGTTTTCCAATACGGGCCCGATAAAGGCAATTTCAAAAAAGTACAAGCAATTATTGATGAAAATAATTCAACAGGTTTAGTAAAATGCTCACTATAAGCGGCCTTTATATCTATCCCATAAAATCCCTGGGTGGAATTTCTGTTGATGCGTCTACTGTTACCCCCCGCGGGTTACAACACGACCGGCGCTGGATGCTCGTTGATGCAAACAACCGGTTTCTAACCCAGCGTGAATTCCCGGAGATGGCGTTATTGCAACCGGAATTTGATCAGGATGGGTTGAGAGTTCATCATAAAAATTTTACGGGCATAAGCCTGTTCATCCCATATACCTCACTGCCCAATGCGCCAACAAAAAATGTGCAGGTATGGGACGACGTGTGTGAGGCGCAAGTGGCAGATAACGAAGTAAACCGGTGGTTTAGCGAAGTGCTGAAAAGGCATTGCCAACTGGTTTACATGCCGGAGACTACCAACCGGCTGGTTGATCCTGGTCAGGTGAATAGTGGAGAAATTACTTCTTTCTCTGATGCGTACCCGATCCTTCTTATTGGCCAGGCATCACTGGACGATTTGAATTCCCGCTTAGCTGAACCTTTGCCCATGAACCGCTTTCGTCCAAACATTGTGTTCAGGAACGGAGAACCATTTGAGGAAGACAGGTTCGAAGAATTTAGCATTAATACCATTTCATTTTTCGGTGTGAAGCTTTGCTCCCGGTGTGTACTTACAACTATTAACCAAACCGACGTTACAAGAGGAAAAGAGCCCCTAAAAACATTATCTACTTATCGTACGAAGAATAATAAAATTTACTTTGGACAAAATTTGCTTCACAGCGGCACGGGTGAGATAAAAATCGGCGACAGCATCGAAGTAAGGAAAACAAAAGACGGTTTTTAAATTTAGCCGACGTCCCGGCGCTTCAATTAATAAATTTTACTATCTTTTCTCCCGAATTACAATTGCTTGAAACGACTGGCTTCTATATTATTCGTTCTCATTTTGGTGTTCAATTTCTGTGGATACCGCCTGGTGATTTCATGTATGCAGGATAATACAACTTCGGCAATAGAGTCACAGGTTGATAAAGAGCAATATAGTGACACAGAGCTCATTTCCATTAAAACCACACTTCGCCTTCCGTATTACAACAGTTCATCCCAGTATGAAAGGGCTTACGGTTCTATCAATATTGATGGCAAAGACTACGAGTATGTAAAACGCCGCGTCTATAACGATACACTTGAACTGCTTTGCATTCCCAACCATGATAAATCAAAGCTGCAGTCCATCAATAACGATCTTGCAAAATCTTTTGCCGACGGACAATCATCACCTGATAAGAAAAACAATACTGTTATAAAATTGAGCTTACCTGATTTCTGTCAGCCAGTAAAGTCCTACTCAATGTCTTCCGTATCCAGTACAAAACCGCGTTATCATTCTCTAAACACGCATATCCTTTGTGTCAATTTCAGGGAGCGGCAGGAGCGCCCACCACAATCAATGCAGCATTTTATTTCCTGATCTCATTGCATTGAATTTTTAAAAACATCTTTTAATTACATGATAAAAAAGTTTTGCGTGCTGCTTTGCACGGCAGTTTCCCTGTTTGCGTGTAAGAACAAAAGCGGTGATTATGCCAAATACACATCTGACCCCATCCTTTACTCTAAAACAGTGAAGAAGCTGAACGATGTGGTATTGTACAATAATTTTTCGCCGGTTGTGGCCTCCCGCAATTATGCGTATGCCAACATTGCTGCCTACGAATGCATGGCCGCAGGCGACAGCAGCTACCAATCTCTGAGCGGACAAATAAAACATCTGCCTGAAATGCCGCAGCCGTTACCTGGCCTTAAAGTAGATTACCACCTTGCTTCTTTGCTCTCGTTTGTAAAAGTGGGCAACGCTGTAACCTTCCCTGAAGGTGTACTGATGGATTACTATAACCAATTGAAGGAAGGAGCAGACAGTGCGGGTATGCCGGAAGATGTGCTGGCGAACACCGTTGCGTTTAGCGATACAATTGCGGCCGCGATTTTAAAATGGAGCAAGGGCGATAATTATGCAAAGACAAGGAGTGCGGAAAAGTTTACAGTAAAGCAGGAGGATGGCAGATGGATTCCCACACCTCCGGCTTATGCCCAGGGACTGGAGCCACATTGGTGCGACATACGTACGCTGGTACTGGATTCTGCTTCGCAGATATTGCCGCCACCCGCGCCAAAGTATGACATGAAGGACACAGGTTCGGCTTATTGCAAAGAAGTAATGGAGGTAAAAGCTACTGTTGAAAATTTAACGGCCGAACAGAAACATATCGCTGAATTTTTCGATGATAATCCTTTTAACCTTCATGTTACAGGGCATGTTATGTATGCTACTAAAAAGTTTTCGCCACCGGGCCATTGGATGAATATTGTAGGTATTGCTGCACAGAAAGCAAAGGCCGATTTCAATGCCACTGTTGCTGCTTATACTGAAACATCTATTGCTTTGTTTGATGGCTTTATCGCCTGCTGGAAGGCAAAGTATGTAAGCAACAGTGTTCGCCCCGAAACTGTCATTAACAAGGTTATTGATCCTGCATGGCAGCCTTACATTCAAACACCCCCCTTCCCTGGGTACGTGAGCGGCCACTCGGTAATTTCTGCAGCTTCAGCAGAGGTAATGACGGATCATTTTGGCGACAACTTTGCTTACCGCGACTCATCAGAAAGAGAATTTGGCATCTCCGACCGTTCATTTAAATCGTTCCGTCACGCTGCAGATGAGGCCTCTATGTCGAGGCTTTACGGCGGTATTCATTTTCGCTGCGATTTGGAGCAGGGCGCTATCATGGGCAGAAAAATAGGGGTGTACATTGTAGACAAACTACATCTTAAACATTCTCAAAACCAAACTTCATTTACCACCAAATAATTTTTATGATGAAGATATTTTTTATACTAACACTGATCACAATCGGACATATAGCATATGCACAAGGTTGCGTTGCTATCCGCAGCAACGGCGCTGCCTGCACTATGACTGGTGCACACAACGATACTGAAAAAGAAAGTGCATGGACGTTGGGCATCAATACCCGTTATTTCAAGTCGTACAAACACTTTGTAGGTAAGGAGGAACAACATGAGAGGGTGGAAGCGGGAACAGAAGTGATCAACCATAACTTCTCAACAGAGCTCGGTTTAACACGTAGGATTAGTCCACGCTGGTCCCTTGGTTTTTATTTGCCGGTTATCAGCAATATCCGTTCTTCTATGTACGAGCATTATGGTAATGCCAGCAAAAACCCTAATGCCCGCCGGGAAACAAAATCATTTGGTGTTGGCGATGTAAGAGTAGCTGCTTATTACTGGCTGGTTGATCCGGCTAAGATGTCTAAGGCCAATGTGCAAGTTGGCGCTGGAATCAAACTGCCAACCGGCGATTATCGCTACGCCGATTACTTTCATAGAAACGACAGCACAAAAGTTTTAGGGCCGGTTGATCAGTCAATACAACTGGGCGATGGCGGTACTGGGCTTACCACTGAGTATAATGCCTATTATCGCTTGACTAAAACGTGGAGCCTTTATACCAATGGTTACTATCTTTTTAATCCACGCGAGCAAAATGGGGTATCCACTGCAAGAGGTGGCGTGCCATCTGCAACTGCTATTGCGTACGGCAGTGATGTTATGAGCGTTCCGGACCAGTTCATGTTTCGCTTAGGTGCTAATGTATCGGCCAGCAACTTTCTGTTTTCTGCAGGTATGCGCATAGAAGGATTACCAGCTAAGGATTTGATTGGTGGTAGTAATGGCTTTCGTCGTCCCGGTTATGTAATTGCGGTGGAGCCTGTGGTAGCCTATAAAATGAAAAAGACGCAGTTGTATCTTTCAGTTCCTTATGCTGTAGAGCGCAACCGTACGCAAAGCATGCCGGATAAAATAAGAACACAAAAGACGGGCGTGTATGCACAGGGTGATGCGGCATTTGCTGATTACAGTATCAACCTAGGCGCAGTGTTTTCGTTGAAGTAAATTGATTATAGAGTTAGGTAAATCAAAAGACTTCTTTATGTTCTTCGTGCAAACACTTGTTCGTTGTGCTCCCTATAACGGAACACGAAGGCATAAAGAACAATAAAGCATTTGCAGCCGGATTAGAGAAAGAATTTGACCGGCCTGTTATAAAAACCATTTCTACTTCCCTTTAAACAAAAAGCTTATGAGCCTTCAAGCCACTTTAAAGCACTACAGGTTGATTATTTGCCTTGCCATTCTTCCCACCATTTCAACAGAGGCGCAAACTGAGTTTGATGCTATTATGATGAACAAGAACCAATTCTGCAGTGGCTTTATGTACATGCATTCCTCCTGGAGCAACTATTGGGAAGGAACACTAAAGCGTACCAATGAAAACCTTGGTACGGTGACCACGCAATCGGTAATGTATATGGCCAACTATGGCATAACTGATAAACTGAATGTAATGGCCGGTGCTCCTTACGTCTCCACAAAAGCCTCCGCCGGAACAATGGCAGGTATGAGAGGTGTACAGGATGTTTCACTGTTTGTAAAATATATACCGTTTCAGAAAAAGCTCGGTAAAGGCCAGCTTACTACGTACGCACTTGGCGGTTTTTCTACGCCGATAACGGATTATGTTGTTGATTTCTTACCACTTTCGATTGGTCTGGGTTCTACCAATTTTACCGGAAGAGTTATGGTTGATTATAACTGTAACCGGCTTACTCTTACCGGTTCCGCAGCATATATAAGAAGAAGCAATGTAAGACTCGACCGCACATCTTACTATGATACCCAAATTCATTTGACCAACGAAGTAAAAATGCCCAACGCAGCTCAGTACCAATTGCGCACGGGCTATCGCGGTAAATATTTAATTGCTGAAGCCTTACTTACCAACTGGACCACTTTGGGAGGCTTTGATATGACGCGAAACAATATGCCTTTCCCAAGTAATCGCATGAACGCAACCGCAGTTGGAATAAACTTAAAATATACAGTAAGGGCACACACCAATCTGTCCTTATTTGGAGGCGCTACTACCACCCTGAACGGAAGAAACATGGGACAGGCAAATGCACTTAACGCCGGCGCCTTCTATGCCTTTTATATTACTAAAAAAGCATCTACCAAAAAATAACTATCATGAAAAAGTTTTACCTTTTTTCATCTGCTACAATTGCAGCTTGTGCTTTAATCATTGTGTCCTGTTCAAAAGATATAACCGAAAGAACAGAAGACATTGCAGCGTTGAGCCCAACTAATATAGATCTAAATGCGGGTACATGGAAACCAGTTTTATTAAGCGGCCCGACAGAGTTTCCGGTAGCGGCGCCAATTGCAACAGGCACACCGGAATACGTTGCACAAGTAAATGAAATAAAAACCTGGCAAGCCAATCTGACTACAGAAGAAAAGAATTTAGTGAGGTACTGGAGTGCAGGAGCGGTGCTTCGCTGGAACGAAATTTTGCGTGAACTGGTAGCCAAACACAACCGTCCGCCGTACCAGAATGCCGATGGCACGTACCCGCTTCCAAACGCAGCTAACCCTTTAGCGTACCCCACCTTTCCTTTTGCTAACCCCCCGTACGCAGCAAGGGCGTATGGTTATATTGCCGCCGCGCAATACGATGCATTGGTAGCTGCATTTCATTATAAAAAGGCATACAATCGCCAGGCGGTATATAAAGTCGATGCAACGGTTAATGTATTAATCCCAAAATCGGAGCTGCCATCGTACCCTTCAGAGGATGCCGTGGTGGCAGGAGTAAACGTAGAGTTGTTGAAGCTTCTTTTTCCAGGCGACCAGGACTTTATTCAGCAAAAAGCAGAGGAACATAAACGGTCAAGAATCATTGCAGGCGCAAATATTCGCAGCGAGTTGGAAGCCGGTGAAGCGTTAGGCAAGTCTGTTGCGGCAAAATATGTAACCCGTGCCCGTGGCGACAGGGCAGGTGCTGCTGCTGGTAATGCCGCCATGTGGAAACAGCTAGAGGATAATTGTATCGCCAACGGCGAAACACCGTGGGCCAGTTTGGAAATACCTAAACGTCCGCCGATGTTGATGGCGTTTGGTAAGGTGAAGGGCTTTATGGTAGATTCGCTTGCCTGCATTGCTCTCCGTCCGCCACCGCCACCAAAAACCGGTGGTGATCAAATGAAAAAAGAAACTGAAGAAGTTTACCAAATGGTGAATAAGCCTACCCGCGAACGTACGGCCATTGTGCATTTCTGGGCTGATGGTGTTGGCACCTATACTCCACCCGGCCATTGGGATGCCATAGCCGCGGAA
>DASQMG010000583.1:0-14438 GCA_035645595.1 Flavisolibacter sp.
TCCCGGCAAATAATAAAGCGGTGCCATATGATTACCTCCATTATGATTAAACAAAGGTGTTAAGCTGGCGTATACTCCCAAAACAGTTCTATCAAACTCGCTTTCTGATCTAAAATAGTCTGCCTCACTTGGGTTCACAGGGGCAATATCAATTACTTTTTTGTTGCAGGCGAATCCGATAAGTAAAGAGGCTGCAATTGTGAAACTGTATATTTTTAATTTTGCTTGCATTTTGTTATCGTATTAATTTGTTAGAAAGATGCATTTAAACCACATATCCATTGCTTGGCCACTGGATTAAAATCGCTCTCCGGATCAATTCCCGAATAGTTGGTAAAGGTTAATTGATTAATGCCCATTATATAGACCCTGATACCTTGTATAAACCCTGTTTTACCTAAAATAGAAGAAGGCAGTTTATAAGCTAATTCAACATTTTGCAACCGCATAAAGCTTGCACTTTCCACCCAACGATCAGAAAAGCGGTTGTTCTGGCGTGGATCTCCATACACCGCCCGTGGAAATGTAGTAGAGGGGTTTGACGGAGTCCATCTGTTTAGAACGGTAGCCAACTGATTGTTTCCAGTAGAGCTCATATCCTCTCCACCCCTTCTAAGGCCGTTTATACGTTGCACGTCGCCCTGCCCGCGGAAGAAGAATGAAAAATCAATATTGCCGAATGAGGCGTTCATACCAAATCCATAAAAAAATCCAGGATCAGTTTTCCCAAGGTACACCCGGTCATTGTCGTTGATAACACTGTCAGGGTTCATATTAAATTTACCGGGAGTACTTGAGTTAGACCTAGCTAGATCCTGAAAAAACATGTCTCCTGGTTTATAAGCACCCGTTGCTACGTTTGAGGCAGATTGCCCGGCTGTAGCATCGTAATACCTGGCCCTCCAGGCATCGATTTCTGCCTGCGTCTGAAATATCCCACCAACTTTGAAACCTCGTATGAAATTGATTGGATAACCTTCCCAGATATTACCATTATCACCACCTCCAATATTTACGCCGTTATACAGTTTGGTAACCTTGTTATCTACTGTAGTAAAATTCGCATTAAACCCAAGCCTTAAACGCCCAACGGCGGTGTTATAACTTGCTGAATATTCCATACCCCTGTTTCTAACTTCGCCCACATTCAAATCAATGGCATCCTGGATACCGGCACTGTACGGGGCATTTACCTGTTGAATGATGCCGGTGGTCAGCCTGTTGTAATATTCTACCGTCAGATTCAATTTGTTTTGTAATAAAACAGCATCAATCCCTACACCCGAAGTTGTTACAGATTCCCAGGTTAGGTCGGTATTAGCAAACCCGGGAAGAAATGCACCGCCATTACGGGCACCGAGGGGATCTCCATTTCCAGAGCCGGTGGAATAATTGGGAACAGTGATGCCGGGATTTACAATAGCAAGGTATTTCCATCCAAATGTTGCTAACTCATTACCCAGCTTACCCCAGTTCGCCCTGATTTTTAAATCATTTATCCAGTTTGCCTTCGGTATGAATTTTTCATTTGTTATACGCCATGCTGCGGCAACAGAGGGAAAGGTGCCCCAACGACGGCCGGGTGCAAACCGGGAGGAACCATTTCTTTGTGCCGTAACATCTAAGTAATATTTGTCGTTGTACTTGTAACTCGCCCTTCCGATATAACCAACCAATGTACGGGTACCTTCCCAGTTTTTCCGGTAGCTTCCCTCGTTATGAAGGCGGCTTGCATTAGAGGTATTGTACCTGTTGGCGTCTAATGTATAAATAAGGCCTGTTGTACCTGTCATCCCCCAATCCCATGTTTGCCTGTTAACTACACCTGTCACTTCAAGGGCGTGTTTGCTGCCGAAAGTGGTATTATAAGTGGCCTGCACTTCTGCAGTATAACTTTTATCGCTTCGGTTTCTGATCCCTATGTTAGCAATTGCAGTTGTATCATATCTCTTGGTATTAGAAGAATAGGGATTAGATGGGCTGCCACCAAACATCCATGTATTCCAAACGTCTACAGTCCGGTTTACAGAATTTTGGAAATCCCCATACAGGCTACCTCTAACTCTTAAACCCTTGAGTGGAGTAAGCTGAATATAGGCATTGCCTATTGCACGGTAATTATGAAACTCATTGTAGCCAAGATCTCTGTTAAGTAACGTAAAGCCATTACCTTTTGTTTGTTGTCCATATAAAAACCTTGGCGGGCCTGATATGCCATCAACATAAGAGAAATAAGGAACAGGGGTATTAGCGTTGTTCGGGTCATAAGCACTTCCTGGAGCTGTTGCTCTGTTTCTTACAAACGAATCCACATACTGATTAGGTGCAAATCCCCCGGGACCATTTCCATATATAGGCTGCCAGGCTGGTGCCCGGAACCCAACATCTGTACTGCCAAAACCATTTTCTGATTTGGCATACACGCCCCTTGTCATAATGCCTACTTCAATAAGCTTAGATATTTTTGAACTAATATTTGTAGCGAGTGTATAACGGTCCTGGTAAGCACCTTTTAAAGTACCTTCTACCTTGTTTACATCACCGGATATATAATAGTTTAAGGTTTCGGTAGCCCCTGAGAACTTCATATTGATATTTCTGTAAGGAGCATTCCTGTTAAAATATTCAGGAACCCAGCGATAAGTAGGCCTATTACCGAGGTACTTTGGTGAAGCCGCGTCATATTCCGGCCCGAATTCCGCACCAAAAGTTTTAGGCACACCTCCCGCAATTACAGGATTATTTGCGTACGCTTCCTGGTACAAAGCGAGGTATTGCTGGGTTGTGAGCAATTCCTTTCCTTCAGCTACTGCATTTTGAACACCATAAGAAGTATTGATTTCGACTCTGGGCCTTCCTTTACCTTTTTTTGTGGTAATTAAAATTACCCCGTTAGCAGCACGCACTCCGTAAATAGCTGCCGACGAAGCATCTTTCAATACAGTTATTGACTCAATGTCGGTCGGGCTTATTAAAGCCATCGGATTATTGCCGGTTCTCACATCACGGACCACTGCATCGTTATTGCCTGCTCCTCCTTCAGTAATCGGTACGCCATCAATAACATATAAAGGGTCGTTGGAACCAGGAGCACCAGCGTTGGTAAAGGTACTTACCCCTCTAATCCTTACGTTTGTACGAGCATTGGGATTACCACCTGGTGTATTGACCTGTACGCCGGCCAGGCGGCCCTGCAAAGCCAACTCAGGTGCGGCATTGCTACTTTTACTGATTTCTTTCTCACCCACAGCGCCATAAGAGCCGGTCAAATCTTTCCGTTGCCGCTGACCGTATCCTATTACCACTACTTCATTCATTGTAGCATTGTTGGAAGCTAACGATATTGTTTCCAAAGTGGTATTACGAACTACTATTTCCTGCACCCTGTAGTTCACAGCAGTTACCTGCAAAACATCGCCTATGTTAGCCGCAATGCTGAAGTTACCCGACGCATCGGTAACCGCGCCCCTGGTTGTGCCTTTTACAATAACATTGATGCCCTGCAGTCCAAGGTTCGAAAGGCTGTCTGTTATCCTTCCCCTAACAGTTTGCTGCGCAAAAAGCAGCGTAGATGATAAAAGGAAAAGAAACAAAGTAACTACATGCTTGTACCGGAAAATAGAAACAGTTGTGTTTCGGTTCATGGCAAATCGTTTTAGTTTTAAAGAATTGAGTTGGTAGAGTTAAGCAGTCGCCTTGGCAAGTAATGGTTACGAAAAATAAACTCAAAAAAAAGCAGTGGTATCATTAAGTATCCTTATTTTAAATAAATAATAATACCTATTCTTTGCATTTAGATTATTATGTTTATAAAAAAAGAATAACCGCTATTCTGACAACGACGATCTTATCTGTCTTGTAGTGAGTTTATAAAAAACGATTGTTTATGCTGCCCGATTTAGACATTGGAGTTAATACGATAGTACCCAAATACAAGCAGGTGGTAAATGCCACCATAGATCTTATTCGGAGGGGTAAATTAAAAAAAGGAGATAAGGTATTATCTATAAACGAACTGAGTGAGGAATATTTTATATCGCGTGTTACAGTTGAAAAAGCTTACAAGATTTTACGAGAAAAGGGAATCATTATTCCTATTAAAGGCAAGGGCTTTTATGTGAACAAAGTGTCTATCGACTCCGCCTTCAAGGTTCTGCTTGTTTTTAATAAAATAAGCAATTACAAAAAACAAATCTATAGCTCTTTTATACAAACGCTTGGCGCCAATGCTGTTGTAGATCTCATGATCCATCACTTTAATTATGAGATTTTACGTAAACTGGTAGAGGAGCACCGCAACGATTATGACTACTTCGTGATCATGCCTTTCTTTTACGAACATTATGAGGATGCGGTGAACATTATCAAGACAATTCCAGCAAACCAATTAATTATCATGGACAGGCGAATTCCTTGTTTTGATAATAAATGCGGCACTGTTTACCAGAATTTTGAAAAAAATATAATCGATGCGCTAACGGAAGGCCTTCATCTTTTACAAAAGTATTCCAAGCTTTATTTTGTTTATCCCAACCTTGTTCCTTATCCGCCGGAGATGCGGTTAGGATTTAAGAAGTTTTGCATGCAAAACGGATTTAAAAACGAAGTGCTCACCGAGATTACCAGCAGTACACCCGTACAAAAGGGAGAAACCTATATCGTAATCGAAGAAGCGGACCTGGCAGAATTAATTAAGACCTGCATGGCAAAAAAGTTAAAAATTGGACGGGATGTTGGCATTATTGCTTATAATGAAACCCCTTTAAAAGCGGTTATTTTAGATGGGATAACCGTTGTATCTACCGATCATGAAAAAATGGGGGAAACGGCTGCCAATCTTATTTTAACCAACAGCACTGAGTCGATTGAAAACCCTTTTAAGTTAGTTATCAGGAAATCTTTATAACTCACTTTTGGGAACGTAGTGGCACTAATCATTTGAACTATCCAGATGCTTACCGGAAAAAATATTTTCTTGTTATTTACTGCTCTTTTGTTCTTGCTGGAATCCTGTAAGCCAAAAGATACACTGTTCACCGGCATGCCCTCTTCTCATACCGGCATTACATTCAATAACAAAATAGTTGAAAGCGACTCCATAAACCCGATAGATATGGAATACATCTATAACGGCGGTGGGGTAGCAATAGGAGATTTTAATAAAGACGGCAAGCCCGATATGTATTTTACAGCAAGCCAGGTGCAGAATAAAATGTACCTGAACAAAGGCAATTTTACGTTCGAAGACATAACAGCTGCAGCTAAGGTAGATGGTGGGGGCCGGTGGTGCAACGGGGCTTCCGTAGTAGATATTAATAACGATGGTCTTGATGATGTTTACGTCTGCGCTACCGTAAAAACAGACCCGTCAGAAAGGGCTAATCTTTTTTATATCAACCAGGGAAATAATAAAGAGGGAATTCCTGTTTTTAAAGAAATGGCAGGCAGGTACAACCTTGCCGATACAGGCTACTCCGTACACGCAGCTTTTTTTGATTTTGACGGGGATGGCGATTTAGATGTATACCTCGCTACATCGGCACTTGCCCAAAGGGCCAGTACCCGGTTCGACGGTGGTACCGGGGAAAACAAAGAGCGACTCTCGGATAAGCTTTACCGCAACGAAGGCAGCGACTCGCTGGGCCACCCTTATTTTACCGACGTTTCTGCCGCAGCAGGCATACACGATGATGGATATGCCCTGGGTATTGGAGTTGCTGACATTAATAATGATGGATGGAAAGACATCTATGTCACCAACGATTTTTTGAGCAGCGATCTTTTGTATATTAACAATGGAGATGGCACCTTTACCGATAAAGCCAGCTTGTGCCTTAAACATACATCGCAAAATGCCATGGGTAACGATATAGCCGATATCAATAACGATGGCCTGGCCGATATTTTTGCTGTTGACATGAACCCCGAAGACAATTTCCGCAAAAAGAAAAACATGAGCAGCGGAAATTATACAACCTATCAATACCTGCTTAACAGCGGCCTGGAGTTACAATACGTTCGCAATACGCTGCAGTTGAATAACGGATTGGTACAAATGGATACTGGAAAAAATTTATTGCCATCTTTTAGCGACATTTCTTTTTACGCTGGTGTAGCACAAACCGACTGGAGTTGGAACGCTTCTTTAGCTGATTTTGACAATGATGGCTTTAAGGACCTGATTGTTACCAACGGTTACCCAAAAGATGTAACCGACCATGATTTCGCTGCCTTCCGACGGCAATCATCGGCCCTGGTCAGCAAAGAAGACTTGCTAAAAGAAATACCGCAAATTAAGATAGCAAATTACGCATACAGAAATACAGGAGCCATACAATTTGACAATGTAACTGCCGCCTGGGGTTTTGATAAACCAAGCTTTTCAAACGGCGCTGCGTATGCCGACCTGGATGGCGATGGTGATCTGGATTACGTGATTAACAATATCAATGATGAAGCATTTGTTTATAAAAACAATCTTGACGTAAATAAGAATCGTTTCATAAATATAGCGTTTGAGGGCGACAAAGAAAACAGAAATGGTGTGGGTGCTGTAGCAACTTTATTTATGAAAGGTCAAAAACAAATGTTTGAAAACAGCCCTTACCGCGGTTATCTATCCACCGTAAACACCGGGTTGCACTTTGGGCTGGGTAACAACAGCACCATTGATTCCATACTGGTAACGTGGCCCGATGGAAAGGAACAACAGTTGAAAAATGTACCGGCCAATAAAAAGCTGAGGGTAAAGTATACCGATGCAAAATTTGCTCCACGTCATGTTACTACTGGTCAAAACGCCCTTTTTGCAGACATTAGCACAAACACAGGTATAGACTATAAACACCAGGAATTTGATTATATAGATTTTGATATACAACGATTACTGCCCCGTCGCTTTTCACAATTCGGTCCATCAATAGCTGTAGCCGATATGGATGGCGATGACCTTGATGATATTTTTTTAGGTGCTTCAGGGGGTAACGATGCCTATTATTTTTTACAGGATGCCAACGGAAAGTTTAGTCAAAAAATACTACCCCAGCCAACAGGAAACGATGTTCGCAGACCAGAAAATATGGGAGTACTTTTATTTGATGCGGATGGCGATGGAGACATGGACCTGTACACCGCAAGCGGCAGCAATGAATTTGTTGCCAAAACAAAAAACTATCAGGACAGGCTTTATATCAATGATGGCAAAGGGGTTTTTCATCACGATTCGCTAGCCCTGCCAAAAGATTTTACCAGCAAAAGCTGTGTCAAGGCTGCGGACTTTGATAACGACGGAGACCTTGATCTTTTTGTAGGGGGAAGAATTTTTCCGGGTAAATATCCGCAACCTGTAAATAGTTTTATCTACCGTAATGATTCCAGGAAAGGATACCCAAAATTTACAGATGTTACGATCCAGGTAGCACCATTTTTAAACAAACTTGGGTTGGCATGTGATGCCTTGTGGACAGACTTTGATAACGACGGGTGGACAGACCTTGTACTTGCCGGCGAGTGGATGCCCCTCCGTGTTTTCAAAAACACCGGTGGAAAATTTACGGACCTTACAGGTACTTCCGGACTACAAAACAAAACCGGCTGGTGGAGTAGTATAGCCGGGGGCGATTTTGATAACGACGGTGATATTGATTTTGTGGCGGGCAATCTTGGGCTAAACTCGTTTTTTAAAGCTTCAGAAGCGCAACCAGTAACAATTTATGGAGGCGATTTTAATAAGGATGATTCTTATGATGCCATTACATCTTTATATCTGCCGGATGAAAAAGGAAAGCTTAAAGAATTTCCAGCCAATGTATGGGATGAGATGGTGCAACAACTAACTTCCGTTCGTAAAACTTTTAACAGCTATAAAGATTATGGCAGGGCCGGCATACACCAGATTGTGCCTGGCGTGAAAGATAGCCTTGTACTGAAGGCAAATTACTTCGCCAGCAGCTTTATCGAAAATAAGGGCAATGGAACGTTCGAAATAACTCCTTTACCTGCCCTTGCGCAGCAAGCCCCTGTATATGGAATGGTAGTGGAAGATGTAAATGAAGACGGTAATCTTGATGTTGTATTAACTGGCAACGATCATGGCAATGAGGTAGTCAACGGGCACTACGATGCAATGAACGGTTTGGTTTTGCTTGGCGACGGACAAAAAAAGTTTACACCATTACAGGCGCCGCAAAGTGGCTTTTTTATACCTGGGGACGGTAAAGGCCTGGCCCAGATTCAGGTGGGCAAAAGCTTTGGTTTAGCTGCTACACAAAACAAAGGGTTTTTGAAAATCTTTTCATTGCCGCTTCCCAAAAAGCTGATTCGGTTTAAAAATGATGACGTCCGGGCCGTTATCAATTTAAGTAATGGAAAAAGAAGGGTTCATGAAATCAATTATGGAACTTCTTTTCTTTCACAATCGTCAAGAATGATGATGGTAAGTAATTCTATCCGTAAAGTTGAGGTCATCAACAAAAACGGCGTTAAACGAACCGTCTTTTAATACAATGCTTGTATTTTAAAATTTAATTTATGCTGCGCCAATTAGCCGCACTGTTTTTTTCGTTAGTGAGCTGTTGTGCTACAAAGAAAATGTGTGCGCAGAATGCTTTTGCTACCCGTGCTGCTCCTGTGACACCGTCCGGTGCCTACCGGGTATTTGTAGATAAGGAGGAACAATTTGTATATGATTCACCTATACCTGCCGCCTATTGTTCCTTCGACGTGAAGGCTCCGGTAACGGTTGTTATAAAAGCAGCCCGGGATATTAAATGGGTTGACATACGCCCTTTGAGTGCGGCTGTCAAGTTTACTTTTCGCGACAGCACCATCACCTTTACGGTATCAAAACCACAGCAGCTAAGTATAGAACTAAATGGCAGCATAAAGACACCACTGTTCTTATTTGCTAATCCCCCTGAGAAAAACAAGCCATCGAAAAACGACAAAAACGTCCAGTTTTATGAACGTGGAAAAAGACACTTTGCCGGTATCATTCGGCTGAAAGATAACCAGTCGGTTTATATTGAAGACGGCGCGGTAGTAGTGGGGGTAATTGAAGCTAACAATGCCCGTAACATTAAAGTTTATGGCCGCGGCATACTGGATGGAACGTATAACAACAGGATGAATGATTCGCTGCTGAAAACAAACCCGGACGACGTAGTGCTAAACAGTATGAAAGGGAAGTATCACCGCTCTATGGATTTTGTGGATTGCAAGAATGTAAGTGTTGATGGAGTGATCTTACATAACAGTACCACCTGGCAAATTGCGCCTATACATTGCGACAGTGTGCACATCAACAATGTAAAAATAATAAGCGATCAGGCCAGCGATGATGGCATTGATATCGTACGCAGTAAAAATGTGCTCATCGAAAATTCTTTTTTTCGTACCAAGGACGATTGCATCGCCATTAAAGCCCACCTGCAATATCCCAAGACCGAGGCAGTAGATAACATACTTGCCCGCAATAATGTTTACTGGAATGCCTTGTGGGGCAATGCGATAGAAATTGGCTTTGAATTAAATGCAGCGGAAATAAAGAACATAACTTTCAGGAACAGCGACATTATTCATGTGGAAGCCGGAGCAGCCATCAGTATTCATAATGCCGGAACTGGCCATGTTGATAATGTAGTATTCGATGATATCCGTATTGAAGATGCACGGCAAAAACTTTTTGACTTTGCGATATTTCGTTCGCAATATTCCGAGGATGGAACCAGAGACCCTGAAGAGCGAAAGCGGTTATACTTAAATGGAGCCTGGGATGGCGTATTGATGGTACCCGAAAATGAGAAAGCAGCTCATGCAGTATACAGGGGGAACATCAGCAACCTCCTGCTGAAAAATATAAAAATCATTGACGGCCCTTTCCCCTACTCTATCTTTTATGGTTATGATGCAGCACACAACGTCAAGAATATTATTATAGAAAACCTCAGTGTACATGGAAAGAAGTTGACAACTGTAAAAGATGCTAAATTTTATCTGGAAGAAACTGAAAACATTGTATTTAAATAGGTACTTATGAAAACGTTTTTGTTTATCGCACTACTTCTCTTAATCAGTTTATGTACATCGGCGCAAACCGTTATTCCTTTGTATAAAGACAGTATTCCCAACTCCATACCATATGAAGATGAAGAAAAACAAACCTATGATAAGGACAGTATCTTGATCATCAGTAAAATCAGCCGGCCCACTCTTACTATCTTTTTACCGCCAAAAGAAAAAAGAACCGGTGCAGCCGTCATCATTTGTCCTGGTGGCGGTTATTGGGTAACAGCATCAAAACATGAAGGCACTGATGTAGCCAAAAAGTTTAATGAAATGGGTGTAGCGGCCTTTGTACTTAAATACCGGATACCAAACAGCCTGTGGATGCCGAACCGTGAAATAGGCCCCTTGCAGGATGCGCAGAGAGCTATACAGGTGGTAAGGGAAGGGGCAAAGCAATGGGGTATAAGTAAGGATCGGATAGGAATAATGGGGTTTTCGGCAGGGGGCCACCTGGCATCAACGGCAGGTACCCATTTTCAAACGTCATACATTGCTAACCCCAAGGGTACCAGCCTAAGGCCGGACTTTATGATATTGGTTTATCCCGTCATTAGTTTCAGTGACAGCATAAGCCATAGCGGGAGCAGCGAACAATTGCTTGGAAAAAATCCTCCCCGCGAAAAGATAATCGAATATTCAAACGAACTGCAGGTAACTGTTACCACCCCACCCGCATTTTTAGTACATGCAAAAGATGATGGAGTAAAAGTGGAAAACAGCTATGTGTTTGCTGAAGCCCTGAAAAGGAAGGGCGTTCCTGTTGGCATGCACATTTACGAAAAAGGTGGTCACGGGTATGGTATGTATAACAAAACAAGCACCGTGTTATGGATGGATTTAGTGGAGCAATGGATGAAAGACATGAAGTTTGTAGGATCAACCACTAAAAGCAATAAAAAGAAGTAATAATTTTTTTCGGGCAGTAAAAGCTATAAGATTATTTTATTTCTTTCTTGAACTCCGTTGTGTCGCTTGCCAGTATTGGAACGGAGTACCCACCAGTATCTAAAACTGTTTTAGGGAACGAAGCCTTTAATTGGTCCCATTTGCTCCTGTCTAAATTGGTTTGGTATAGATAGATGGTAGCTAAATTTTTAAGGCCCTTAAGGGCAAGCAAACCATTGGCTGAAACTTTTGTTGCCACGAGGCTTAAAGACCGCAGTTCCTTTAATGAAGTCAGTAAAGCAAGCCCTTTATCAGTGATGCCGGTGTTACTTAATTGCAATAACCTCAATTGGGTACACTCTTTAAGATAGTCCATGGCTTCATCACCGATTTTCGTATCATTTAACTTCAACCATAATAACTGCTCCTTTAAGGGCACCAACAACTGCATGTCCTTGTCGGTTATAGTTGCAGCAGTTACAAAATTCACCGACAGGTAATTACTGTTCTGCGCCACGGGTACTACTATCACCCCTTTATCCCTGAGCGCCTCAATAGCTTTAGGGCTGGCTGGCTTAACAGTGGTTTCCGGTACTATCACTTCGGCTATTGCTTCTTTTTGAGGGCTTCTTTGCAAAGCAGCCAGCGCCGGTTTTATCTTTTCGTTCTGCGCAAGGTCTTTTACTTTTTTGTCAAATGAGGCACCCTGTTCTACCCACCAATGCAACAGGGCAATTTGGTCTTTTGTAAGCTTTGGCTTCCCCTTAGGGGGCATGTGATGCTCATCTTCCTGGGGCAATAACAAGCGCTTAATTAGTTCGCTTTCACTGCCTTTTCCCGGCTCAATGACGTCCCCGTTCTTTCCACCTTTTAATAGCGCCTCAGGACTGTCCATGCGCAGCTTTCCTTTTTGTTTTTTCTCCCCATGGCAACTATAACACCTGGTTTCAAATATAGGCTGCACTACATCTGCATAAATAGCCGCTTCCTGTACGTTGGCGATTGGTTTTATTTCAGCGGTGACCGGGGTCTCCTCACCATCTGCGAATACCGAAGAAAGATAATCATCGCCATGTGTAAGCGACCCTCCAAAATGACCTGTACCGGCAATCAATATCAGCAAAAGAACAGAAGCTATTTTATACACCGCATCAAAGCGGCGGCTAAAAACTTTTGCACCAATCAGTAAAGAAACCCCTGCTACGGCGATGCCCATCCACATGTGAAGGACTATTGTATTTTCATCGTAACCGGCCTGGGATGATAACAGGTAACCGGTAATGCATGAAAGCAGGGCCGACAGGATGCCTGCAGACCAAATCACTTTCATCATCCTGTGCGACAACACAGATTGCTCCTTACGGAAGAGCCATTGCAGCAGTAATGCCAAGAGCAAAATACCAACAGGCAAGTGTACAAATAAGGGATGAAAACGGCCAACAAGTTCAGTTATGGTAAGCAGCAACATATCAGATTTATGCTGTGAGATAGCGTTTGCGCAATAAGTGCATCATGTGCACATTAATAGCCCACTGGTCGGCCAGCGGTTGGCGGGTGTAGGGTGTGGTAGGCATGTAATCGGGCGGACCAAATTCGGTTAGAATTGTAAGCGCTTCGCCAGCACTTTTTTTTCTTTTGACAACTTCATCCCACCAACCTAAATGAGCCTTTACGGCACTCTCCCATTCAGGAGCCCTGGGGTCATTTACCTGCGGGCCTTGTGAATGACCTATACGTGCATGAATATGTTCTGTTTTATCAATAGCCAGCTTCATTGTATCAGCCTGGTCCTGTAACAGCGACTCACTTACATTACACCAATGCGACGCATCCAATGTAATTTTCAGATCAGGAAGTGTTTGCAAATACTTTCTTCCAACTGGTGCCGCATACAACATTCGCGAACGATGGGTTTCGTGGCAAATTAAGATGCCGGTTTGCTTTGATAATTGGGTTGTATGTTCAATGAAAGCAGCATTTTCTTCAAAAGAAAAATAATCTTTTCCTGAATGGCAATTAATGTATAAGGGCTTTTGAAGTCTGTTTGTAGCGGCAGCCTGCGTCATCTTTTTAAAATGCGCGGAATGCTCTGTATAGTTGCTTTGCGGTGCTCCTGCAAGAAACCCAACCTGGAGACTATATTTTTTTAAGAGGGCAAACAGCTCATCCTGCGAAGACTTTTCCATAGGCCACCACATTTCTATTCCATCATATCCCTCTTTTTTAGCTTTCGCACAAAATGCATCAAGCGCACCGGCAAAGCCCCAGTTGGTGGCCAGTACTTTCAAATCAAAATCTTTATCTGCTGCAACTACAGGCGGAAGGCTCTCCGCCAGTACGTCTAAAGAAGAAAGCAGCAATGCCGTAGTAGCAGAAGCAGTGGTTTTAATAAAAGATCTTCGGTTCTGTGTCATTCAATTTTAAGTGAGTTATGCAATAATTTCTTCAATAACTTTTCCATGTACATCTGTAAGCCTGAATGGCCGGCCCTGGAAATCGTACGTAAATTTTTCATGATCAAAACCTAACCGGTTAAGGATGGTTGCCTGTATATCAAAAGCGGTTACATTGCCACTAACGGAGCTGTGCCCAATTTCATCGGTTTCACCGTAGGTGGTGCCTTTACGTATACCACCACCAGCCATCCAGATAGTAAACGCATCAGTATGATGATCTCTGCCTTTAAAAGGATTTACTTTGCCTTCCCGGTTTTCCATCATTGGAGTACGGCCGAACTCGCCACCCCATACCACCAGCGTTTCATCGAGCAATCCCCTTTGCTTCAGGTCGAGAATCAGCGCTGTAACTGCCTTGTCGGTTTGCCTGCATTTATTAATTAAACCTACGTCAATCGCAAGGTCTGCACTGGTACCGTGGGTATCCCAGCCCCAATCGAATAGCTGCACAAACCTCACTCCTTTTTCTACCAGCTTTCTCGCCAGTAAAACGTTATTGGCAAAGCGGGCCTCGCCGGGTTTGGTGCCGTACATATCATGAATATATTGCGGCTCGTCGCTAATGTTCATTACTTCAGGCACAGAGATCTGCATCTTATACGCCATTTCATATTGCGCTATGCGGGATAGGATTTCAGGATCGTTATATTCTTTGTATGACTGTTCATTTACCTTATTAATTGCATCGATGGAAGCCTTGCGCAAATCACGGTCCATACCTTGGGGATCGTTGATGAACAGCACCGGATCGCCTTCGCTGCGGCATTGCACACCCTGGTAAACAGAAGGCAAAAAGCCGCTGCCCCATACACTTTTGCCGGCATCAGGAAACTTGCCGCCGGATGTCAGCACTACGTATCCAGGCAAATTCTGATTCTCTGTTCCTAAGCCATAGGTAGCCCAGGAGCCCATGCTTGGCCTGCCTAAACGGGCACTACCGGTATGCATTAGTAACTGGGCCGGCGCATGGTTAAATTGATCTGTACTAACAGATTTTAAAAACGAAATTTCATCAACAACGGTAGAAAGGTG
>DASQMG010000584.1:0-2875 GCA_035645595.1 Flavisolibacter sp.
AAAGAGCCACAAATTGCCGCTGGCATCTGTCCAGCTTACCGAATTGTTTCTGCCTCCTGGTTTATTAGCCGGTGCAGCTACGCCTCTGATACCATAAATGCTCGGGCGGTTGATCATATTCGTGTTGTTCCCGCTGATCCAAGCCCATTGAGCTGTTTGCGCGTATGCTGATAATGAAAAGCTGGCAAAAAGGAGCAGAGCTACGTAATGTTTTCTCATTTAAATTGAATTACTAGTTAGGAATAAGCGCAGTCTGAACGTTTTCGTAAGGACGGAACCGGGAGGGAAGAGATACACGTAATTCGTATACCACTGTGCATTCTAAAGCTACTGCAAAAAAGCTGGATGAAATACTGTTCCAATACTACAGAGTCTAGCCTGTATTCTGAAACTTTTTAGAGGATTCAAGTTTCGTGCTTGCATCTGAAGTAAATTGATATTTCCACTCTGTGCTCGACGAATGGCTGTATCAGTGGGAAGGTTAAAAACTGGCGCAAGGCCAAAGACGCGGAAACGTACTCACCAAGGGTATTCAGCTTCATTCAGGTACGAACTTTAATGAAGTCGAGTTAACACAATGCCGCGTATTCTTTGCGGTAAATCGCTCCCCATTTAATACATGACCCAAATGTCCATCGCAGTTGCTGCAAATAATCTCTGTACGCTTGCCATCTGCATCTGTCACACGTTTCACTGCGTCTGCAATTTCATCATCAAAGGAAGGCCATCCGCAATGCGAATCAAATTTGTCTTGTGAACGATAAAGCGGTGTATCGCAACGGCGGCACACGTAAGTTCCGCTTGCTTTGTAGTTGGTGTACTCACCTTTAAATGGCTTCTCAGTCCCTTTATGTAAAATTACTCTTTCTTCTTCGGGTGTTAATTCATTGTATTTCATTATATCAAATTTAAATTGTCAAGTTCCATCCTACAATGACACGAAATCAAAGAATGAATTTCGAAAATCTTACGTGAGCTAAACTGCAGATAATGATACAATAACTGCAAACAATATGATCTGCAGTTATTGTATTTAGGCATATTTCTGCAACAACGCCAATTGGTTAATCACATTTTCTGAATCCTGTTCATCCCAAATAAAGATGCCGTTCATTTTCTTGTTTGCCACAACTACAAGCCTTTGCCTGATTGCTTCTATTGCGGCGTGATGGTTATTTTTATAACGGAAGCAGTAGCCGGAATGGTAAATTGTGTATGCCGCTGTGGGACAACGGTGATAGTAGTTGTAGCATCATTTGGCCCAACATTCATATCAAGCGGGCCTTGTACGGGCTTTTGGTTAGGACCTGTACCTGGAGCCGTATCCGCTTCGGTACCTGCATCATACAACACTAGTCTTGACGTGACATCGCCACTCACGGGTGTAGAACCGTCAAATAAATTCAATCCCCCGTCACCAAAGCTGTAAAACCAATCATTTGATTGCACAAACATGGTTTGAATCTGCAACTTCTCACCAGGTCTGGCAATGACCATGAAAGTGCTGACTTCACCGGCAAAAATGGCCGAACCATTATCAGGGCCGCCGGGAGCAACAAACTCGCCGTGGTAGGTTATTCCAGAAGTGTTGTTCAGCATATTTGTTTTCTCAGTAGTAAAGCCATCTTCTGCTATCCTTTCAGTTCCAACATCAGCCCGCTGTCCATTCATAAATAATGAGCCACCAGAGGGGTTGACAGCATACACACCATGCGATAATGGCACTGTACCATTGGCACGAGCAGTGGGCAATGTATTCGGTGCTGATACATTTTCTATGCGGACCATAAAAGTTCTTGAATCAACAGTTGTGTCGTTGTCTTTTTTACAAGATGCAAAAGCTATAGGTATCAGCAGCAGTGGCAAGTAGAGTGTGCCGCTATAAAGATTTGTTTTGTTTTTTTTCATTGTTTTTGTTTTAAATAATTGAAAATGGATGCTTCTTATTTACATATTCTTCTTTTCCAATGCCACGTCGGCATCAGCCGCATTCAGGTTGGCGCTAAACATCAATCCTTTTGTGTATTCTGTCATTTGGCCGCTTTTCATCTTCATTACTTCTTTGCCATACATTTCACGGGCATCTTCTACAGAACGCTTACCTGTGGCAATGTCATGGGCAAGATTGAGGGCTAAAAAATTAGCACCCTCCTTGTCACACCGGGCCGAAATCATTCCCGTAGTTCTTTCCACCACCACACTGCCATCGTACATGGCTAATTCATTCAACTTATCAGTGGGTACCTTATAGCTTACCCATTGCTGCATTACATCGGTGTGCTGCATGGGAAAACTATGTAGATACTCCTTGTTATAAACCACTGTTTTTGCCCAGGGGCCTCTGTTGTTCCATACCAGCATGGTGGGTGTCATTTCATCGGGCCTTCCGTATTTGTCCATCATGTCCTTCGCTGCCATTTGCGATGCGGCAGGCCAGTTTTTCATATCGCTCATGCTCATTTTCATTTTACTGCCGTCTTTTTTCATTTTCATGTCTTTGTTCATGTCGTCCTTCATTTCCTGCGCTGCAGCGTTGTTTTGAGAGAGGCATAAAACAATGGCGAAAAGAGCAAAAGCGAATAACTTGCTTTTAGATTTCATGTTTGTAGTTGTTTGAGTGATTAAAAAGATTGAATACCACTACAGGTACAAACATGGCTCCATGCCACAAAAAAATTATCACAGAAGTATACCTTTTGTATACTGAAAATGAACGTGTTATAAAATTATTTGAAACCCTTATATAATTCACACTATTTAGACAAGCCCTGAGAAGGCCACGTATGAATTGGCATGTGAAAAGTAAAAATGTTAGTGTTGTTGTTAGTATGTGCCTTCAAAGAAGTACTATGAAGATGAAGGATTTTTTGAACGA
>DASQMG010000585.1:0-1853 GCA_035645595.1 Flavisolibacter sp.
TAATACCCCTCTTCCTTTTTTGCCAATCTACCCCTATGTTTGCAGCCTTATTATGAAAGTGATTGAGTACATAAATGAAGCAAAAGGAAGCCTGGTTTCCTTTGAAATTCTTCCGCCGCTAAAGGGTAAAGGCATTAATGCCCTATGGGAACATTTAGACACGTTGATGGAGTTTAAGCCGGCCTTTATTAATGTTACCTACCATCGTAGCGAGAGCATGTTCAAAAAAAAGCCCGATGGCACATTTGATAAAGTGGAAGTGCGCAAACGTCCGGGTACGGTAGGTATATGCGCTGCCCTTATAAACCGGTATAAAATAGATGCAGTAGCCCATCTTATTTGCGGCGGCTTTAGCAAACAGGAAACGGAAGACGCCTTGATTGACCTTAATTTTTTAGGGGTGACCAATGTGCTTGTACTCCGTGGCGACGCACCAAAAAACGAAAGTTCTTTTGAACCGGAACCCGGCGGTCACCGCTATGCTACTGAGTTAATGCAGCAGGTTACCAATATGAATAACGGCATTTATTTAGAAGAAGATCTAAAAAATGCGGTAAGAACCAACTTTTGTATTGGCGTTGCCGGCTACCCCGAAAAACATTTTGAAGCACCGAACCTCCAAACCGATCTTGCCTTTTTAAAAGCCAAGGCCGATGCCGGCGCTGAATATGTGGTAACGCAAATGTTTTTTGACAACCAAAAGTATTTTGCTTATGTAAAAGCCTGTGCTGATGCGGGTATTACTATTCCAATTATTCCGGGATTAAAACCTATAACCTCTAAAAAGCAACTCTCCATTATTCCCCGTACGTTTCATGTAGATATTCCCGAAGAACTTTTATCGGAAATATTGAAATGCAAAACCGACGCCGACGTGGAAATTGTAGGTCAGGAATGGCTGCTGAAACAGTCGAAAGAATTAAAAGCCGCCGGTGTTCCGGTATTGCATTATTATACGCTGGGTAAGCCTAATGTAATAGCCAATGTAGTGAGAGACTTATAAACCTCACCCTACTCCTTTCCGGAAGGAGAGGGAGCGCCAGGTACATCCCTTGCTTTTCGATGATACTTTTAGACTCAATCAGCTTTTATTGATTGAGTTTTTTTATGAACTTACCCTTATTGGCATTATCATCGCCCGTTGCATGGCACTCCCTGCTGGCAGGCAGGTTGTACACTTTGTCTTTCTCTTCAACCCTGTGCAACTAACTTTTTATAATACCTACAGCCTTCCACCATACAAATTTTATCTTGTCGTACATGAAGAGATGCTTTAAACTGTGCGATGAGCAACGGATATAAGATGTCTAAACTGGTTACCCCCTCATTCCCTACTTCATTACCAGGGTTTACGCGGCTTACATAGATGAAAAGCAGTATATGTCAAGCAGGGTAATAAATTCACTACAAAAATTTTTTACCGCGGTGGCTTGCTGCCTATTTTTTTATGACTTTCCTCACTAACTCCTTCCACACATTTTCATTTATTTGTACAGGATACTTCTTCTTTAAATCAGCTATCCAAACTTTTTCCAATTCTGCCTGATAATCATTTATTACTATGCCTTTGGCATCTGTAAAACTGCGCGGCTCTTCTTTAGTATACAATGCAATAATGTAGGCAAATGAAACAGTGTTATCCGTCTTATTTATAACGGGCGTAGTAATGGTGCCCACTCTCACAGCCTCCTTATCTCCCTTTGGAACCTGGAATAATTCAAAGCGGCCCGAGTCCGTAGTTACTTGTTCTGTATAATTGTTAGCAAGTGTTTTCCAGGCCGCCGGCGTTTTACGTAAAGCACTGTAAAACTCTTTTCCGGCTTCTTTATTAGCCGCATAAAAAACAACCGCAT
>DASQMG010000586.1:0-11955 GCA_035645595.1 Flavisolibacter sp.
CAGTGACACCGGTTCTTATTTACATTTTGGCGCAAGTTCTAATAAAAGATAACCCATGTTGCAAAATCATTGCTGAAGTTTTGAAAGCGATGAACCATACCCGATGGCACAAACAAAACGTCACCCATTTTGCATCGGACCGTCTCACTCGCACGTATAAAATCTGAGGTCCCCGAGGTAATCACATAGAGCTCGTCCTGGGAATGAGGAGCTTGGGTATCAATACCTTTCGGAGAAAAATATTCAACACGCATAGCCTTATCTTTCATCAACAGTATAAAAGGATTCGATTCCCTGGCTAGTGCCTCCCGGGCTTGCTCAAGGGTTAAGTGGAAGTTCATTTTATTTCTGTTATATGTTCCTGAAAACAAATCCCATTCAAACGGAGTTCATCTAAAACAGGTATATAAATTCCTTCTATAATGGGAATGTGCAGGCCTTTCAGTGTAAGGCTGCCATTCAGGATAGCCTTAGCCGCAAGTGCCAGAGGCAGCCCAACAGTTTTGGCCATGGCCGTGTGCTTACCATCCTCGCCTTCTAATATAAAACTGCTCGTTGCTTTGTATTTCTTTTCCCCTTTGGTAAAGTGTATTTCATGCAACATCACTACCCGGTCTTTATCCTCCATTTGCAACATCAGCTTTTTTTCTAGTGCGCTTTGCAATACATCAGCCGCACTGCACAGTCCTTTATTAATCACCGTTGCATCATCATCCATTCCCAGATAAAATAATTGCTTAAGAGTAAGGTTGGCATCATGCATTTTATCGGCAAGGGTAGCTGCCGCGCTTATCTTAAGGTAATCAATATCTATATTTTGTAAGCCGCCTTTCTCATCCACCATCATGAATTCTTCTACTGGCTCAATGCCTTTTTTTACAGCTTCTTCTTCGAGTTTTACAAGATTTACCAGTTCACTTAAAAGAGTTTTAGTGGAATCAAATTGATCATGGAGCTTTTGCTGTAGCCATTCGCCAAATCCATTCAGGTCCATGTGCTCTTTGAAAAACTGCAACAGGGTCTTTCCATCAGTTTGATATTGTTTTTCTTCGCCGGTTAATTTTAAATCAATCAGATTTTTCCAACCATAAATAAAATCGGGGTGTCGCAAAGTGGTACGGATAAATGTTGCAGTTTCGTGTAGTCCGTAAACCGATAGGTAAGACAGTGAATCCCGATTGGGGTACCAGCATAGCGGCTCGCCACCCGGTATCGCGACGTACCTTTTTTCTGCAAAAAGTTCTTCATATTCTACTTCTTTGATTTCTCCATCCTGCTTATAAATGGCACCTGCCTTACCTGCCATGACTACATTCCTGGGATTCCAACTGATTTTATAATGCCAGGGATTGTCGTCGCTTTCCGGGGCCACCAACCCACCGCAGTGAGAATAAAAAGAGGTTATTTTTCCGCCCTCGGTGTGAATACTGTCAATTAGTTTCTTTGCACTCATGTGGTCAATACCAGGGTCTAATCCCATCTCGCATAAAAAGAGTAAGCCGCTGTCTTTAATCTCCGTTGCAAGCGATTGTATTTTGTCGTCAATATAAGAGGCTGTCAGTAAATCCTTTTTTGCCCTTATGCAGTCCATTGCAATCAAATAATGGAGCGTTGGCGGCATCAATGAAATGACAATATCGGCATTGCCAATTGCTTCATAACGAAGCTGCTCATTTGTTACATCGAAAGCAACCGCGGTGCCATGGGCCGTATCGCCTATTTTCTCTTTTGCCGTTTCCAGCTGAACATCTACTACTGTGAGGTGCCAGCTTTCTGCCAAAGCGTTTACTAAAAGATATTCAATTAAAGCGGCTGATGATTTACCGGCCCCGAATAATAAAATTTGTTTCATAAATGAGGAGCAAAATAGTTTAAAAAATTTGCCCTCCCGATACGGGAGGGCAAATTTAGTAGTGCACTAGGGTCATTTACATATTATCGGTAGCAATGGTTTCCTTTGCTGTATTTGTAGTAACCACGCGGTAACGAACTTTAACTCCCCGGTTACTTGAAGGTACCGCTACACTTTTAGATGTCCCGGAAGCAATATTTGATACGCTGAGAATTTCGGTTTTTACGACTTTACCATTTGACTTTAAAAATTCTACTTCTACAAGCAAATTTTCCAGATTTTGAGAGGTTGAATTTGTTACCAAAATCTGTAAACCGCTGACCCCACCAAACAAGCCCACTTTATAATCGTTTGCACTTAACTCTACAGAATTTTTGGAGCTCGGTTGCTTCTTTAGCTCTTGGGCCAAAATTCCATTTTCGGCGGACACTTTTGACTCGTCAGACAGAGAATTATCGGGAGGAAAGCTTTGAGCAGCTTCCGCTTCCGGTTCCGACTCACTTCCTGCTTTTTTATAGGCGCCAGCTTTAAAAACTGCGACAGCGGCAGCCGCCTTCGGAACAGGGTTTACTTTCACCTCACTTGAATCTTTTTTTACCGGGATAGAAACAGTGGTTTCATCGTTTACAGGTGTAAACAAAGCTTCAGCACTATCGGTAGTGGTACTTACAGGCCCCTTTAAGCTTTCTATCTCTTTAGCTTTCGCTATTGAAATAGCCGGCTCATTTCCGAAACTGCTTATCATTTGTTTCATTACGAATGCGCCCATTGCGGCTCCAATCAAAAGCAGGCCAAGCCCTAAGAAATTATAGCTGAGTAACGACTGTTTTTTACTTTCTTTGAGCAGCTTCTTTTCCGCATAAAGAGTAGCAGAATTCTCCTCCTCGGGAATTGAAAAGTGGCTTTCGGTCTCTGCCGGTTTTACAGGCCTTCTTACAAAAATGGACGGCTGTGATTGAAAAGCCTTTTGCTTTGGCGTTGATTCGTCTGTAAATGGCTTAATGGTAATTGCGGTACTTAGGTTATTCCTGACTTCAGGGGATTTAACTAACTTTTTCAACTCATCAATTTCCATTGGCGAGCGCCAAGCTACACTCATTCCTTCCACCCAAATAAGATCGGTAGACAGCAGACTTTGCGACGCCAGTTCTTTGAGCGTATAAGGCCCGTGTTCCTTATTGTTTCGCAGTATGCAATAGCTATTCATACACGATCGGTATTTTACATTATAGGTTATTTAAATTTAATGCAGTTATTGGAGCCTATTGCACTAAGAAAAAACATTAACAGCCTGTTGGTAAACACTGCATGGTTTCGTGCTGTGACCGTCCACCTTTTCTAAGGAAATACGGGTTAAAAAAAGTAGATTTGCACACCTTAAATTACAATTGTTAAACAATAGAATGGAAAATAATTTACAACCCGAAGAAACACAGGATTCCAACCGGATAATTCCTATAAATATCGAAGAGCAAATGAAGACGGCTTACATTGACTATTCCATGTCGGTGATTGTTGGCCGTGCTTTGCCCGATGTACGCGATGGCTTTAAGCCGGTACATCGCCGGGTACTTTTTGCTATGAACGATTTAGGAATGACGCACAACCGTGCTTACAAAAAATCGGCTCGATTAGTGGGAGAGGTGCTCGGTAAATATCACCCGCATGGCGATAAGTCGGTTTACGATGCCATGGTAAGAATGGCACAGGAATGGAATATGCGGTATACACTGGTTGACGGGCAAGGTAATTTTGGTAGTCAGGATGGCGATCAGCCGGCAGCTATGCGGTACACCGAAGCCCGTATGAATCGGGTAGGTGAGAGTATGTTATCAGATATTGAAAAAGATACAGTTGATTTCCAGTTGAACTTTGATGATTCCCTGCAGGAACCAACCGTGTTGCCAAGCAGGATTCCAAACTTACTGGTGAACGGTTCCAGCGGTATCGCCGTAGGAATGGCAACCAACATGATGCCTCATAATTTAAGCGAAGTTGTAGATGGCTGTGTGGCTTTCATTGAAAACAGGGAGATTACGATTGACGAATTAATGCAGTTTGTAAAAGCGCCGGACTTTCCTACAGGCGGCACCATTTACGGAATGGAGGGCATTAAAGCCGGCTTTCATTTTGGCCGTGGCAGGGTAGTGCTTCGTGGTAAACTACATGTAGAAACCAAAGCCAGCGGCCGCGAGCAAATCATTATTACAGAAGTTCCCTACCAGGTAAATCGTGATGCTTTGTGCAACAGGATAGGGGAACTCGTGAATGAAAAGATAGTTGAGGGTGTGGCCCATATAAATAACGAATCAAATAATAAAGAAGGAACCCGGCTGGTCGTTGACTTAAAGCGTGATGCGGTGGCAAACGTGGTAATTAACCAGCTTTTCAAATTTACCGAGCTGCAAACAAGCTATGGTATCAATAATGTTGCAATTGTAAAAGGCCGCCCCAGAATCCTTAATTTAAAAGAACTGATATCTGAGTTCGTTGAATTTCGCCATGAGGTAGTCTACCGCCGTACACAATTTGAGTTGCGGGAAGCACAGAAACGGGCCCACATTTTACAAGGTTATTTAATAGCCCTCGATCATTTAGATGAGGTGATTCGGTTAATACGTGCTTCTGCTACACCTGATATTGCAAAAGATAGTTTAATTAGTGCCGGTTGGGGGTTAGATGAAATTCAGGCGAAGGCTATTTTAGAATTGCGCCTGCAACGTTTAACCGGGATGGAACGGAACAAGATTAAACAGGAATTTGATGAATTAATGAAGCTGATTGCCCGCTTGCAGGAAATATTAGGAAATGAAGACATACGATATGACATTATCAAAACAGAATTAGCCGAGGTTAAAGAAAGGTTTGGTGATGAACGCAAATCAGAAATCACTTACCTAAACAACGAGGTAAGTATTAAGGACCTCATTAAGGATGAAGACGTTGTTATTACGATCTCGCATTTGGGTTATATAAAGAGGACTACAGCTACCGATTTCAGGGCGCAGCGTCGTGGTGGCCGGGGCGCTATGGGTGGGAAAACCAGGGATGAAGATTTTATCGAACACCTGTTTGTAGCAAGCACCCATCACACCATGCTTTTCTTTACTGAAAAAGGAAGATGTTACTGGCTCAATGTATATGAAATTCCGGAAGGGGAGAAGAACGGCAAGGGCAGGGCGATCCAGAATCTGCTGCAGATTTCGCCTGATGATAAGGTCAGGGCTATTATTGATATCAAAGATTTGCAGGATGTAGACTTTGTAACGAATCATTACATTGTTCTTTGTACAAAAAAAGGAACGATTAAAAAGACGGCCCTGGCCGATTTTAGTCGTCCACGGCAAACCGGGGTTAATGCTATTACTATAGTTGAGGGCGACCAGCTACTGGAGGCGAAGCTAACAGATGGGAATTGCGAATTGATGCTTGCCATCAATTCGGGGCGTGCTATTCGTTTTCCAGAGGCAAAAGTTCGTTCAACAGGCCGGGGCGCTATTGGCGTTGGAGGTATAGAAGTGGAACGGGAAGACGAAGAGGTGGTTGGTATGATTTGTGTTAACCCAGAATCGCAAAAAGAGAGAACGGTATTGGTAGTAAGTGAAAAAGGTTATGGCAAGCGTACACCTGTTGATGAATACCGCATTACTAACCGTGGTGGTAAAGGTGTAAAAACTATCAATGTAACAGAGAAGACCGGAAAACTGGTGGGCGTGCTGGATGTTTCTGAGAAAGAGGACTTAATGATCACCTGTAAAAGCGGTGTTACTATTCGCATGAAAGTGGCCAACATTAGTGAATTGGGTAGAGCTACACAGGGAGTAAAGCTTATCCGTATAGATGAAGGCGATGAAATTGCTGCCATAACAAAACTGGATATTGAAGAAGAGGCAGAAATTATTGCAGAACTGGAAGGCGAAGCATTACTTATTAGTGAACTACCTGCCGATTTAACGGACACAACCAATACCGAAGAAAATACATCTGAAGAAGATAACAGTGCACCATTAGCATAACTTAATAAAACAAAAAATCAATGCGAAAACTTTTTTTAGCAGCCGCATTTGCTGCATCGGTAACAGGAACATTTGCACAAGATTTAAAAGATGTGCAGGAAAAAATCAGTAAAGGCAAATACGATGAAGCCAAAGAAAAATTAGACAAGTTTTTGGCTGACCCAAAAAATGCCAACAACGCAAATGCCTATTATTACAAAGGTGTAATTAATAGCTACTTTGCTAAAACCGATTCTACCGGTACGCTTACTTATGACGCTTCGAAAGATGCCTTTGAAGCCTATAAAAAAACGCTGGAACTGGAGCCTAAAAATCCGCTGATGACCATTGACCAGAACATGGGTTTGTTTCAGCTCTTTGATATGCATTACAATAAAGGTATTAAGGCGTATAACAACAAAACGTACGACGCCTCGTACACTGAATTCCAGAAAGCTGTTGCATTGCAGGATTACATTAAAGGCAAAAATTTTTCGCTGCCAAGCTATGCGCCGCCGGTCTTGGACACACAGTTGTTAAACCTTACGGCTTCATCTGCCTACCTGGCAAAAAAAGAAGATGCTGCCATTCCTTATTTTGAGCGAATAGCCAATGCAAAAGTGCAGGGTAAAGATTACAAAGAGATCTATGCGCTGTTATCGCAGTATTATTTAAAAAAGAATGACCAGTCAAACGCAACAAAATATATTTCTTTGGGAAAAGAATTATATCCGGATGAAGATTATTGGTTGAGCCTTGAATTTGGTAAAATAGGTTCCGAGGAAGAAAATACCAAGCTGGATAATTTAAGGGAAGAATTAAGCAAGGCTACTACACCAGCTGCTAAAACAGATCTTCAAAACCAAATACACGTTATAGAAGACAAGCAAAAGAGCGCAAAATTGAAGCGGTACGAAGAGCTGTTGCAAAAATATCCGAGCAACGCTCCGCTGAACATGGACTATGCCATTGAGCTTTTCAACAATACGTATGTTTATGAGAAGAGACCGGCTGACTACAGTGCGCGCCAGGCAAAATTGCAGACAGTGCTGGATAAAGCTTTAGCCCTCAACCCGAATAGTGGTATTGGTCGGTTTATTGAATCGCAACATTATTACAGCCAGATATTTGATCTGGAGGATGCCCGCAGAGCGTTAAAAACCAATTCGCCTTCGGATGTGGCAAAAAGAAAAGATTTTTCGGCGCAAATTGATAAGAAGTATGATGATTTAATGAATGCTTCGCAGAAAGCCTTCGATATTTATTCTGTTCAAACAGATTTAAAATCGCAGGACAAAGTAAACTATCGTAAAGTAACAGATCAGCTAATTGATTATTATACCCGGAAAAAGATGACTGATAAAGTAACGTTTTATCAGAATAAAAAAACCGCAATGAAATAACAGAAAAGAGGCCGGAACTTCCGGCCTCTTTTTTTACTTGCGCAACTACCGTACTAAACAAATTAGTATTTTATATAAAACATTCTTTAACTTGCAACAGAAAAAAATTTAGAACTATGCCTTACTCAGCGTCTGCTATAGCTTACGCCTTTGTAAAAAAAGGAATTGAAGAAGGAAGCTACGTAACACAGATGAAGTTGCAGAAGATGGTTTACCTGGCTCATGGTTATCATTTGGCCAAATACAATGAACCTTTAATAAAAGAGGAGTTTGAGGCCTGGAAATTCGGGCCTGTAGTACAATGTATTTACCAGGATTATAAGCTGTATGGAAGTGATAAAATCATCGACACTGAATTGATTGCAGAAGATCAAAATAATTTAGAGGCAATCGAGTTTAATGACGCTGCAATTGATGCAATTGAATACACCTGGCAGGTTACAAAACATTTAAATGCAAGCCAGCTTTCCCGTTGGTCCCACCTGGATGGGTCGCCTTGGGCACAGGTATACAGCGAACGTCAATTTTCTATTCCAATAAAAAATACGTCTATTAAAGACTACTTTAAAAAAGCACTGTTAAGTTCCACCACAGCCGCATGAAGCACGGAGAAAAAGAGCTAACCATTATCAAACCTCCAGAGGCGTTTTTGCAGGAACTTCAGGAACAAATTGATGCTGCTGGCAGTACCAAATTAAATCCTGCTCAAACCTACGAGGAGGAGAAGGAGAAACTTCAAAATAAACAACATTACGAAACCTTACTTTTAAAAGTTCAGGTAGAACGTTTCCGGCAGGATAACGAGGGAAGAAAGGTTTTGCGTGATGCGATTTTTACCGTCACAGTTGTTTGGATGCTTCTTGTTTTGCTGATGGTCTGGCATTCGGGAAGCGGAAAATTAAAATTGTCCGACTCTGTCCTTATTGCTTTAATTACAACAACAACCGCTAATGTTTTCGGCTTTTTATACGTGGTTGTAAACTATTTATATAACAGAGACAAGTCAACATAGTTATCGTTATTACCTCCCATTTACAACTTAAGCAATTCTGCTAATCTCTAAGGTATAAAGCAGTTGTACCAATAAAAGCACTCATGGCCATAATTCGAAGAGCGCTGTAGCTCTTTTTGTGAAGTGTGGTCGTAATTTTCAAATCACTATTACTTCTCTTCCTGGCGTTGGGCGCGCATTTTTACTTTTCTACATAAGCGGTATGCCCTCCTGGCCTTAACAGTAGGGTAAAGGGGAGCCGCTTCTGCAAATTTCAATACTTTGCACAGGTAGGATTTCAACTTTATCCGAAACTTAAAACGCCCTCTTCTTGTAACTGCCTGCAGAACCGGATTGATGCACTGATCTATTATGCTTGCAGCAATAGCAGATAATATCCAATGTGCTGCACCAAACTTCTTCCATTGGAAAACCGCATCAGCCAAACAACCAATTTTGGTTTGCCCATAATATAAATCCTTTGCTGTAACTTAGAGTACTCTCATACATGCAGTCAATTTAAACCGGCCTTCGTTTTTACGAAGGCTTCTTATTTCAACTATAGAAGGCAGGCTAAATCTGTCTGTTCAATGATTAAAAAGCGCCGGTTATGCTTCCCGAATACCGTTTATCAACCTATATACTAAGGTCTTCGTATTTACCATAATTTGCAGTATCTCATGTGCAGTTTTTAGAAATTGCATACGGCCTCTGTTTCTACAGGGGCTTTTTTATGAGTTAGGTCGCTGCGCCAAACTCCAATAGGTTATCATGGCAGAGAGAATTTCCTGTAGTTTCCCGGTTGTATCTGGCTTAACAAAGAAGCCCTGGGCGTTATAGCTGTATGCTTTTTCAACAGCAGGAGAGGCATCGGTGGTAGAGAAGAACAAAAAAGGAATGCACTTTAAGCGTAGTCTTTCATCATCCCAAATTCTTCTTTTAAGTTCAAGGCCATTGATGGCATTCATGTTAATATCGCAAAGAATAAACAGTGGCTTAATCGCAGCCTCACTCATAAAGGTTATGAATTTCAACGCATCTAAAAAGATGATTGTTTCATTTGGGACGTTGAGGGCCTCAAACCCTTCCTTTATAAAATCAATATCATCCTGGTCATCGTCTATGATTATAATAGGTCTATCAAGTTTTGGCGATTTCATATTGTTGCTAACTTACTAATTATAGCAAATTAGTTATTCTCCAGATCTTATCAATCTATTAAAACAAGTGTTAAATCTGGTTTTTGTTGTGAAAACATTTTATTAACGTGCAGGCCGAAGCCTATAATGTCTAATTTCTCTTTTTTATCGTTAGCCCATATTTCCATGTATTGCTAACCTTTTTGCAGTAATTCATAATAAGGAGAACTATCGCTAATGGTAATCACCTTGACCGTTTCGAGTTCTTTTAAAATATCCAGTAGCTGTTCTTTGCCCTTAATGCTGATACTATAACCGGTTACACTGTTAAATAAAACTTCAAAGGGAGCTAGCCTAAAGGTCGGAGAGTTGCCAAAGTACATGCTTTCGGATTTGGTTATGTGTAGGACATCAAATTCAGCATCAGAAATTAAATACATAAGCAGCTTAGGTTTAGCCACTAATATAAATCCTTTGCTGTAACTTATAGTACTCTCATATTGCATATGACTATTACAAAATCAGCCTTCGTTTCTACAAAGGCTTATTTATTCCTGCCACTTGTAAAAAAGTAATAGTTATTATACTTTAGGTCTCATGAAATTATCCACCCTAAGAGATGTCGCAACTGGCTTGCTGTTTATGATGATCGGCACTTTAATAAAAGTCTATGAAGTAATTGAACGAACAGACGAATAATACAAAACAAAGCCATACGTAGCTGAAAGGATAGTGAGCTTTTGCATTATGTTAAATAGGCGAGGCGGGTTCTTGCCTTAAATACTTTTCAATAAAAAAGCAGGTTGGCCGAACTGAATCGACAAATAGGCTATTGTCGCCCTTCATCTTTCTTAGCAATTCTTCATAAAGTGTATTAACATGGCTGATAGAAGTTAGCCTTGAAGAATAAGCATTATCAAATGCAAATCGATCACAACGGTATATATGATATTTTTTATCAGTCAAGGCGCCGTGTATTACGTCAGGGAAGCAGGGCAAGAAAAAATCAAAAAGCCCTGTGCGCCTATTTAACATAATATAAATTATAGGCGTCGAAAATTCTCTCAATAAGGAGATTCTATTCGTTGCTGAAAATCCAAAAGCCCAATATTGCCTCATCGGGCTTTTAATGTAACTATTAACTGAAGGCTACTATCTAAACAAATAGGCTTAGTTAAAATTAGCCCGCTAGGCTAACTTTTGCTTTTGCAGCGGTGCAGATATAACCGGAACTTGTGCAGGGCTTGCAGCGACGCCAGAAATCACTTGCTCCTTTACTTCTGCAGCTTTTTGCCGTGGACGGTAAAACTCGCGGAAGATCAAACGCAGACTTTGATCGTAAGTCAGATAATTATAAATCCAATTAATAAAAACAACGATCCTGTTTTTTACGCCGAGTATTAGGAAAAGATGCAGGCCCATCCAGGTTATCCATGCCAGAAATCCCTTTAGATGAAGTTTCGGTTTGGGTATGTCCACTACCGCTTTATTGCGGCCCACAGTTGCCATTGAACCTTTGTCATGGTACTCGAAGTCGTAAAAAGTATCTAATTTTCTTTCAAGGCGCTTTAGATTTTGCGCTACAATATCGGCCTGTTGAATAGCCACGGAAGCAACCTGTGGATGACCGTTAGGCCACTTTGGTGTACTCATCGATGCCAGGTCTCCCAGCACATAAATATTGTTACTGCCATCCATTACATTATACCTATTCACCTTAATTCTGTTGCCACGTACTATTAGCGAAGCATCAATCCCCTCAGGAACATTTCCTGAAATTCCTGCGGCCCATATAACCATATTAGTGGCAATCATAGTTCCATCCGCAAGAGTAACATTTTGGCCATCATAATCTTTTACAACATTCTTTGTACGTACAGTTACTCCCATTTTTTCCAAATACCGACCCGAATCTTCAGATGATTTCTCACTCATGGAAGCCAGGGTCCTGTCGCCCCCTTCAACGAGGTAGATATTCATTTTTGTAAAGTCAAGCTCAGGATAGTCGTCTGGCAATACATATCGCTTCATCTCTGCTAATGCTCCCGACACTTCCACTCCGGTGGCGCCTCCTCCTACTATTACAATATTCATAAGGCGCTGGCGGTCCTCGTCTGTTTTGGCCAGTAAGGCATCTTCAAAGTTTTGAATAAGGCGGTGGCGGATCTGCAGCGCTTCCACCGTGGACTTCATAGGAAATGTTTGTGTAGCCATCGCTTGATTTCCAAAGAAGTTGGTATCGGCGCCAGTGGCGAGAACCAAAAAGTCGTAGTCGACCTCTTCCGAAGTAGTAATGACTTTGTTTCGGTCGGCAACAATCTGTTTCACCTCTTCTATTCGAATGCGCACATTCTTGCTCTTTTGAAAAGCCTTACGCAGCGGGAATGAAATATTAGAGGCATCCAGGGCAGCGGTGGCCACCTGGTAGAAAAGTGGCTGAAACTGGTGGTAGTTAAATCTGTCAATGAGTAAAACTTCAAAACCCGGATGATTATTGAGTTTACGAGCCAGCCGTAAACCGGCAAAACCAGCTCCAACGATAACTATTTTGTAAGGCATTTTTTTGTATTTAGGT
>DASQMG010000587.1:0-1935 GCA_035645595.1 Flavisolibacter sp.
CAATACAGGCGTAATAAAAAAAGTTGTAGAAGTTCTAATTCCGGTTTTATCAGTAATAACGTGTACGAGTCCCAATTCTTGATAATATAAATGGTAAGCCGTATAAAAATGTAATAGCAAAACTAAAATAACAGCAATAAAGTTTTTACTGGATGCGGAAATATGAAGCTTTTTCGGTGAACTAGCAATAATGGTTTGTTCATTGCTATTCCTTGTAACTTGAATAAAACCATTGACTAGAAAGCCGCACAAAAATAAATCAAGATTGGTAATTAAAGGCTGATACCAGTACTGGACTGCATAGGCGTAGTCATTGTGAACTTGAATATGGAGGCTAATCCAAACCAAACCTCTTAATAAAAATCCGACAAGAATAATAAAAAAGTAGGTCAGTATAACCTGTCTTTTACTAAGTAAATAAAATCTTAACCAGCTATATAAGAAAGGTACAGCAATGTAAAATTGAACTTCAGTAGAAAGAGACCAAAGAGGTTGATCGAAAGCTATTGATGAAATATGATTATATGTAAAAGTACATATTCTAAGTAAGTATCCCCAGTTCTCGATATTCAGTAGTGGAGGATAAACAAATAAGGTTAATACTAATACTGCAAAATAGTAAAGGGGAAATATTCTAAGGGCACGGTTACGCCAAAAGTTTAGGACTCCGGCTTTATCTACAGTGTAACGTTCAGTAAAAAATGCTTTTCCCATTAAATATCCAGATAGGCAAAAGAAAATCCAAACGCCGACAAACCCAAAGCTAAATGTTAGCCAAGTCAAATCATAGTTTTTATAAAAAACTGCATATCTTGGAGGATTACAATGGGAAATGACTACCATTAAACACGCAAATCCTCGTAAAGCAAGCAGAGAGTCAAGACGATTAGAAGTTATGCTTCTTTTTTCGGTAATAGGAAGAGTATCCATTTATCCCACTAGCATTAGACATATCAAAAAATTCCTACTTTTTTCCAAGCCAGACTTCCAGAGCTAGAAGAGTTAGGCAATAGGAAACCAATTTCACGACGAAACAGGTCTTTTTAGCTATAACAATCAATTTACAGAAAAACCTTGGGAAGCGATCGCCTATCATCAACTTTACAGATCATAAACAGGCTGCTATAACCTAGAAATTCAAGGGTTTAATCCTAAGGCTTGCTTGAAGCTGTGGTCAATCCAGCGAAATGCTCTAGCAGGAGTCGATGGATGAAAATATAGCCCCCACCTACTTTTTGTAAAAAGATTAGCTGAGTGGCATAGTCGAGGAAATGAGCATAATTCCAGGGTATATGGCGATCGCAATACAGAACAACACGCAGCATGAAGTGTTTAATGCAAGCTTCACCCGCTCCAAACAGTCCAAACAGTAACCCAAGAATCACCCCACACAGGATGGGGATACCAATCATCCAAGAACCCACTCCTAAACCCAAAGCGCTCATCAGGGCTAAAGCGATCGCATATTTGCGGGACTGCAAAATACCTTGATTTGGCACTGTACTGGTTTCTATACCAGAACCCGTCAACCCACGCAGCAGTAGAAAAGTCAGGGCAATACTCAGCCCCGCACGGAACGCCGCTCCCGCGCCCTCAATCAGCCCATCACGCAACCCAGTGAGCAGCCCATAAAATAGCACGCTGCTTAACCCAAAAAACAGACCCACAATCAGCCCAACAAGTTGATACTGCCTGGTGTTGATTTAGCAGTTGCTCAAGTGCTTGTAGAGCTTCTGTGGCTGTCTCATAGCGCTGACGGTAGTCATAGCGTACTCATCTTGTCTAAAATTGCCCCTAAACCTGGGCTGACCGGGGCACGCTCTCTAAATAAAGCACATACTATTGATAAAGTAACCGAGATTGATAGCAATAAATTAGCAAAAGCACTACCACAGAAATACTTCTTTTGCTCTCAATAAACTATGATGAACTTTC
>DASQMG010000588.1:0-4068 GCA_035645595.1 Flavisolibacter sp.
ACCTAAATAAGGAAAGTAAGGGTACGAATACTAATGACGGTTTAGCCTAAGGACTTTACCCAGCTCACGAACTCATCTTTTGTCTTACCTATCTTTTGTTGCATACGGCCAAAAAACTCATCGTCCTTACCATCTTCCCACTCCAAATCATTATCGGTTAAGTCGGCGTGCTGTTGCTTTACCTTGCCTTTAAGCTCATTCCAGCTTCCTTTGATTTCCATCTTATCCATAAAAAGTGTTTAGAAACCTTATAAAAAAGCTGTGCCATAACTATTTGTCCTTTTTCGGCAACATCACTTTCACGATTTTTGGGAGGATACGTGCGGTTAGTTTGGCGGTTTCGCCTATATACTCCCCATCAATTTGAAAAGGCGCTTTTTGCTGGAATACCAATTCAACGGATTTGGTTTTAAATACTTCAATTTTTTGCGGATCAAAGCTCTTATGTGCCATTACCGCTTTAAAAATATGCAGCACATTTATTTTCCTCACTACCACAATTTCAAACATCCCATCCTGTACATCTCCATGGGGGTTAATCACAGCGCCGGTACCGTATTTTTCGGCGTTCGCCAGGGCCACCATGTAAGCTTTTCGCTTGACGGTTTCCGTGTCGGTTTTAATGGTAACCCGCATTTTCTTTTTATTTACCAGCATCTTGAAAAGGGACCGCCCATATCCCCACATGCCGCGGCCGGCCGATGCTTCAAAATATTTTACTAGTAAAGCGTTTAGCCCAACATCACTTAAGTGAAAACTAAAATACTCCTCGTTAATTCTTATCGCGTCGAGCGCCTGTTGTTCCCCGTCTACAATAATTTTGAGTGCTTCGGTAATATCAACCGGTATGCCCAGTTCTTTCGCCAGGCCGTTAGCTGACCCGGCTGGAATAATTCCTAACGCAATTGAACTCTCCTTAGTTATTTCTGCCACCATCTTGATTGTTCCATCACCTCCGATAGCTACAACTTTATCCGGCCTGATCCTTTCAATATAGTGTTGTATGGAAGGCTTGTCGTTTTCGCCCGTTAGAATATAAAATTCCACTGCGAGTGGTGAGTCTTTAAAAAATTCCCGGATTGCTGTTTCCCAGTCCTTTTTTTCTTTGCCCCCTGAAATAGGATTTACTATAAATAGTAACCTGTCGTTGTTGTGCATGTTTCTTGTATGACGCTTATGTATGCAAACGAATGACCAAGCAAAAACGATAAAAAGAACGTTCAAGGAAAAATTCTTAAATTTTTTTAGACTGACCGCGGCGCCCACGATCAAAATCTATCATGGCTACGGTCATGATCATTCTCTGACAATGTTTGGTCATGTGTTTACACTGAGCCCCTTTCCGAGAAAACAATACAGGCAAAGTTTCTTGCGCAATACGCTGGCACTTCTTCGGCTCTTTTTTATAAAACCCCTCGCCGGCGCAGAAGTGGTGCTGGAATGGAAAGGGAAAACTTACTCTGCTCTCACAGACCATGGAGGCTTTTTTAAATTTGATTGGGAAGATGCGGAGCCGTTTGAAAAGGGCTGGCTTCCTGTAGGCGCAAAAGCCTTTTACAAAGGTAAGCAGGTCGCTGTCGGAACAGGAAGAATATACGTTCCCTATCCAACTCAGTATGTTATCATATCAGATATCGACGATACATTTTTGATTTCGCACTCTGCTAACTTACGAAAACGTCTTTGGGTGCTGTTTACACAAAATGCCCGCAGCCGCCGCCCCTTCGAAGGGGTTGTGCGGCATTACCAGCTCCTGACTAAAGCGGGAACCGCGGCAGATATACCCAACCCAATTTTTTACGTGAGTAGCAGCGAATGGAATTTGTACGAATATATCCTGGAGTTTACCGCCGTAAACAAAATTCCAGCAGGAGTCTTTTTGTTAAGCCAATTGAAACGGTTTTCCGAGCTGCTAAAAACGGGGCAAAACAATCATGGGACAAAATTTACCCGCATTGTACGGATCATGCAAGCTTTTCCAAACCAAAGAGTAGTATTGCTTGGCGATAGTTCCCAGCAAGACCCTTACATCTATGAGTCTATTGTGAAACATTATCCCACCCAGGTACATGCAGTATATATCCGCGATGTATTTGAACGCAACTACGGGAAAGTAAAAGAGGTGCTGTCCAAAATAGAGGCAACCGGAACCCCATGCCTCTTATTTAAAGAAAGCAAAGATGCTATTCTTCATTCCGTCAAGATTGGATTAATTGCCGCCACCGATGCAGAAGAGAAGCTGTCGTTACCCAAAGAAGAGGCGATCAAAATGGCATAAAGTTTTTATTCTGTCTTTTATCAAACACCGAATATGGAAAAAAATCTTCAGGATAAGGAAGCTCTTGAAAAATTTACAAAGCTCGCCAAGGAAATAAACATTTGCATGTTCATCACCGCTACCAACACAGACGAGCACACGAGGCCGATGGCTACAATCGACGTGGAAGAAGACGGAACTCTTTGGTTTTTTACAGATGTAAGGTCTATAAAAGTAGATGAAGTGCGTAACGAAAAAGATGTTCATTTAACATATGCACATCCCGGTAAAGAAAGCTACATGGACGTTTGGGGAACCGCTACGGTAGTAACCGATAAGAAGCAAATACAAGACAAATGGTCACCGATAGTAAAAGCATGGTTTCCTGATGGCGTGGATGATCCCAACTTGTCATTGTTGAAGGTGATACCGAAAGAATGTTACTACTGGGATTCGGAAACCGGGAAAATGGTACAGTTCGCAAAAATGATAGTAGCCGCAGTGGCAGGGACCCCTAAGATTGCAGAGAGCGCAGAAGGAACATTAAAGTTATAACATGACACATCCCGAAGAGATTATACCCAATCAGGAAGAAGGAGCAGAAGTTAATGTAGAAGACAGTGTGGTGCTTCAAAACGAAACAGAGGCAGCATCTTTTTACACGGTAGTAAAGGAGCGGCTGGTAAATATCAATGGCTGGGGCAAGCTTGCCGGTGCCTTGAGTGCCGAGTTTGCGTTGACTGATGATCAGGGCAAGGAGATTGACAGTTACCCGCGGAAAGGGAATTATTTTAAGATCAACATTCCGGCACCCGGAATTATAACCGGTGAGGGATACGATTGGGTCCAAATAGAAGAAGTACAAGAAGAAGGTGATGGGGAAAGTGAGTCGATAGCTATCCGCGTACGACCCGCATCGAGCCCGGTCAATGACAAAGAGGATGTGGCCCACTTTTTAACGGACGAAGCCACATCAAATTTTATTGTGAAGAGGCAGGGAGCAAAAATCACCGCCGGCGTTTACGGCAGAAACGAAAAGCCGAATGTTAAAGCAGACACGCTGCTTGATAAGGCCCGTAATGCAATTGTAGGCACGGGTGCCGTTAGTGGTTTAGCAAAGTTGCAGTGGAAAGGGTTAGTGAACGGACTGCTGGAGAAAGAGTAACCTTATAAAGCGTCGATACGTCAGGAAGCGTAGGCCCCGTTTTAAATTAAGTTCTTCAGTGTTTGAACTACCTTGTCTATTTCTTCCTTTGTGTTAAATCTGCTAAAGGAAAAACGTATAGTAGTACAGTCGTTGATCCGCTGCAAAGCTCTGATTACATGCGAGCCCGCATCGGCGCCGCTGCTGCAAGCACTGCCGCCAGACACACAAATGTTTGCCATGTCGAGGCTCATTAGCAGGAAATCACTTTTTTCTGTTTTGGGAAAGCAAACACTAAGTACGGTGTACAATGAATCTGTGCTGTCGTTAAAGCCAACGCCGGGAATATTTTGCACAAGGCTTTCTTTCATGTACGTTTTCAAATTTTTGATAAAGCTGCTTTCTATTTCATAATCACGCATGGCAATTTCCAAAGCCCTTGCGAAGCCCACTATACCATAAACATTCTCTGTTCCGGCGCGCATATTGCGCTCCTGCCCGCCTCCGAAAATGAATGGTTTTATGTCTACGTCATCGCTTACATATAAAACACCGACACCCTTAGGCCCATGAAACTTGTGGGCGGCACCTGAAATAAAATGTACACCGATATCTGAAAGATTTAACGGGTAGTGTCCAACAGTTTGAACACAATCGGAATGAAAGA
>DASQMG010000589.1:0-1708 GCA_035645595.1 Flavisolibacter sp.
TTCATCAGGTAGCCATCGTAAGAAGATATTTGACCAGGAAGCCTAAAATGCAAGCCAGTAAAGAGTTGTGGGAGCACGTGCTGCTTTTGACAAAGACAGACAAAGAAAGTTTTGAAGGGGGTTTGGCAGCATGGCATAGCAAATGGGAGAGCTTTTTAAATGAAAGAAAAAAAGACCTGTTAGGTAAAAACAGGTATGTTCACAAAAGGCTTAGAAGTGCTTACAGAAGCCTGAAAACAAATCTGCCTTGGCTATTTACCTGGTACGATCACATGGATTTAAAAATACCTAATACAACCAATGCTATTGATGGACATTAGACCTCTTGCATTAGTTAAAAACTGTATAACTGGTAATTACAGATACCCGCGATGAGGTGTACTCTGAGTGCAAAGCGCTTTCTTCTGTTTCTATATCGTTCGCTTAGGATCCTGAATATCTTTAACCTTCTGAGGGTGTGTTCTACCTGTATCCTGTCAGCGGAAAGGGTATGGTTATGCTGTTTTTGCTCCTTTGTCAGCGCTTTGTTCCTGGTGTGTTTATAAGGTAAGATACTGTTAGGGTGATACTTCTTTATGCCCTGATAAGCGCAGTCCGTTTCAATGCACACATCCCTATGAACATGCACCCCGCTTTCTTTAAACATCCTGAAATCATGTTTTCGTCCCTTGTCCGTGTGCAGGCAGATAATTCTGCCCTCCCTGCTTACGACCAGTTGTATCTTGTGGGTATGTCGCTTCTTTTTGCCGCAGTAATACTTCCGTTGTTTTTTTTAGGTCTTTCTACCGGGCTTTCTCCCACATCCACTAACACTACTGAGTATTTCACGGTAGCTTTTGTTAGTGCTTTCTTACCCGGTAAACGAAAGGCTTGACTCTGAATAAGCATGTCTTCCAGGTTGGTTACAATACGCCAGCATTGAGCCTCACTGATGCCGTAATCCGCAGCAATATGAAGAAAGGTACGCTACTCCCGGTGGTACATCAACATCATCAGTAACTGATCTTCAATACTTAGCTTAGGGGCTTTACCACGATTGGGATGCTTTCTTCTTTGTTCCTTTACTGTTTTTATAATAAAGAGCATTTTCTCAAAGGTGCCTGGCTTTACACCGGTGAGGCGTTGAAACTCACTCTTAGACTTTATAGCTGACAGTTGTTTCCATAACATCTCATCGCTTGATCAACTCTCATGCCTCCCAAATTAATGTTTTCTTATTTTATCATTATTTTGTCTAATGCAAGAGGTCTATTGACACCTGAACAAAATGCTGAGCTTTACCCGATAATTCAGGAAGCAGAGCATGAGTGTATCAGGTTTAGAATCGTGCCCGATTTTTCTGTTTTTATTAAAGGTCCCTTTTTTGTATCTTATCTTAATGACATGCCCATTCTTAGTGTAAGAAGCGTATCGCTAGATGATTTTAACAATAAAATTAAAAAGAGAATCTTTGATGTTGAATGAGTTCTTTTGTTATTTTATTCATTCTTTCCTGGCTAATTCCCTTACTAAGTATACTTATTTTTATTGAATCCCCCGGCCCTGTATTCTTTTCACAGTTTAGGACAGGTAAAAACAGAAAGAGCTTTTTGTGCTATAAGTTCCGGAGCGTGAAAATCAATCAGAATGCAGATGTTAATCAAGCAACCAAAAACGATGTTCGTATTACAAAGATTGGAAAGTTTTTGAGACGAACAAGCCTTGATGA
>DASQMG010000590.1:0-3971 GCA_035645595.1 Flavisolibacter sp.
AGACGGGGGATAATAGTACCCGCCCGCAAAATATATTTTATTATTTAACGTCACAGCAGAGATACCGGCCCTTGGTACACTGAGCGAGGCGGTTGACCATGTATGGGTAGAGGTGTTATAAATATCAACCTTGTTTACGGCTCCAATGGCGTTGTATCCCCCGGCAAAAAATACCTTATCGCCTACTGTTGCTGCACATATACTGCGCCGTACTTCACTTAAAGCCGTCACCGACCATGTACTGGTAGATGCATCGTAAACGTCCACAACTGATTTACTAACAGAATTTTGAGTGCCTCCGGGCAAGTGAGTCCCGTAGTCTCCGCCCGCAAAGAAGATTTTATTGCCCGCTGCAATAGCTGTAATGTCATATCGGGGTTGGCTGAGTTCAGTTGTTGACCAAGTGTTGCTTGCAATATCGTAAATGTCAACCCGCGAGCTGCCGTTGGGTTCTGCAGTAGAATACCCTCCAGCAAAAAGAATTTTACCACCTGCAGACGCTACAGCCATATACCATCTTGCTTTAGAGAGTGCGCCAACAGAGACAACTTGTGCGGGAACCAGTGGTCGGTTGCCCCCGCATTGAGTAGCTGCCATAGCGTTTACAACAATCTGCACTGTGTCGTTTGAAGACAAGCCGCCGGCATCTATAACTCTCAGTTCAAAGCGGTACATGCCTTCCGTAAGATTGTTTACCTGTGTTTGCGCTGCATTCGCATTGGCAATGTTGAAAGACGCAGGCCCCGCAACCTTCGTCCAGTTGTAGACGGTGATGTTGTTTTCGGGATCAGTGGAACATGTGCCGTTAAGAGTGACCATAGTGGCCGGCAGGGTGATAGCCTTATCACTACCGGCACACGCAAGTGGCGGTTGATTCACGGTAACGTCATCTACCATTACCTGCACCGTGTCTTTTGCAGAAAGGCCCTTATCATCTGTGACTTTTAGTTCAAACCGGTATACGCCCCCCTGCAGGTTCTTTGCCGTTGTTTTGGGCGATGTGGCACTTGTTAGTGTGAATGAAACAGGGCCGGAAAGTTTTGTCCACTGCCATTGCTTTATACTTCCATCAGGGTCAGTGGAGGCGCTGCCATCCAATAAAACACTGTCTTTAGGCAACTGGACTGTTTGGTCGGCACCGGCATTGGCAACAGGCGGTTGGTTTGCTTCCCTGCATGCCTCACAGGATAGCTCTTTTTTACATGAATAAAGCAGTAATACCATCACCAGTAAAAAGGCAAATCCTATTAACAGTTTTGGTTTCATAACTCCATTTGAAATGGTGAAAATCTTTCCGAAAGGAGCGGAAAAGGCTGTTATCGAAAGATAAACATTTTTCTTTTCTTAATACATGTCTACTTTTTTGTTACTTTTTTGTTACCTAAAGGTTTCAAAACGTAAACAGGCAAAGGCTTTCATCAGATTGCAATGTTCCTGTCCTGTGCACAATACCCAGGCAATCCTTTCTTGGATTGCCTGGTCGAAAATTTGCGCTCTGTAATTACAAGAGGACCAAGACATTTCATTCTTTATTAAGCGCCAATGGAGCACCTCATCCTTCGGTGTGTCGTAGGTCTGGATCAGTTCTTTAAACTGTCTTATTAATTCGAAACAGAACGAAATAGCTGCGGAACTTCTTTAGATGAGTCTGTTATTAAAAAAGCGGTAGAAAAATAATGGTTCGTTGCTTTTACAACGCTATAATACCTTTACTATGGCAATATAATTTTTAAGAGGTAAAGTAATATCAGGTATGGTAGTTCGAATAATTAAAGCCGTTTGTTTTCTATTGGCCCCCTCGTTGCTGTTTGCACAACCCACACAAAAGCCACCCCTACATGGTAAAAACTGGATGGCTATAACAGGTAAGCCATTAGCAGCTACTGCGGGTTCAATAATTTTTCAAAAGGGTGGCAATGCAGTGGATGCAGCTTGTGCTATGCTTGCCGCAACTTGTACCATGTGGGATGTCCTAAGCTGGGGTGGCGAAACACAGGCTTTGATTTATAATCCAAAGACAAAAAAGGTAATTGCAATAAATGCCCTGGGTGTTGCGCCAACTGGTGCAACTGTTGATTATTTTAAAAGTAAAGGATATAGTTTTCCTCCTGAGTATGGCCCGCTTGCAGCTACAACACCTGGTACGCCCGGTGGCCTATGTTATATGCTTGCTCAATATGGAACAATGAGCTTAAAGGAAGTGTTAGCGCCTGCCATGCAGTTGGCGGCTGGCTATCCTATAGATGCACAAACTGCAAACAGCATAGAGCGAGGGAAGCAGATGATAAAGCAATGGCCTTACTCGTCTGCTGTTTTTTTAACTCACAAAGGCCAGTCAAGAGAAGCTCCTGAAGGGGGAGAAATTTTTGTTCAGAAAAAACTATTAGAAACATTGAATAAAATGGTGCAGGCCGAGCAAGATGCATTGAAGAAAAAGAAGAGCAGAAAAGATGCAATCATGGCTGCTTATGATCGGTTTTATAAGGGGGATATTGCTGCAGAATTTGTACGTGGAAGTAAAGAACAGGGCGGACTGATCACAATGAATGACCTTGCAAATTGGAAGCCTATTGAAGAAGAAGCGTTAAGTGTAAGCTATAAAGGAATTGATGTATTTAAATTAAAGCAATGGACTCAAGGGCCTATGCTTTTACAATCACTTAATATCCTTGAAAACTTCGATTTAAAAAAGATGGGTTACAATACCCCGGAATATATTCATACGTTGTATCAAACAATGAATCTAACGTTTGCAGATCGTGACTTTTACTATGGTGACCCTTATGTTGGAGCGCAATCACCTATCAGCGGTCTACTTAGTAAAGCGTATGCAAAAGAACGGTCAAAACTTATTCGTCCTGATAAGAATGATCCAACGTCTGAGCCTGGTAATCCCTACCCGTTTGAAGGGAAGGCAAATCCTTTTACTGGATTACTAAAACGTCGCCAATATATATCAGACACAACCAAAGACAGCATTGGGAACCCGATCCCTGTGCATGATAGAACGAACGGGGCAATCCCTTCAACAATAAACTTTAATAACAGTTTTGCCATGTCCAATGCTGCGATTAGCATGTCAGGTAATGATTCTGTTTACATTGATAGACTATTGAGAGGAACAACTTCTGTTGAAGCGGCCGATACATCGGGGTGGGTAGTTTCTATTACACCAAGCGGCGGATGGCTACCCGCCTGTATTGCAGGTAATACTGGCGTTGGGATGAGCCAGCGTATGCAAAGTTTTGTTCTAGATTCAATGCTGAGCCCCTTTAACGTAGTAGCCCCCGGTAAACGCCCAAGGGTTACGCTTACGCCTTCACTTGCATTAAAAGACGGGAAGCCCTTTTTATCATTTGCTGTGCAGGGCGGAGATACCCAAGATCAAAATTTATTGCAGTTCTTTTTAAACATGGTAGAATTTGGAATGACCGTGCAACAAGCCTGTGAAGCCGAAAATTTCAATTCCAATCAACTATGGCTTTCTTTAGGTGGCACCAAACTACAAGATCGAAAGCCTCGTCCCGGTGGCATACTGCTTTCTAATAATACTACTGAAGCAGTTCGGGCTAAACTAAAGCAAATGGGCTACACCCCTACTTTTGGTAACCGCACCAGTGGGCCAATCAATGCTATTTACTTCGACGTAAAGCATAAAAGCTTTTGGGGCGGTAGCAGTAACAATGGTGAAGATTATGGAATAGGTTGGTAATATAAAAATGGTACCCGGGATAAACTTAGGAGGAGTCGAACCTTATGCGTTAAACAAACCGCTATTCGAGTGCGTCAACCTTCGTTATACCGAAGGTCCATGCATGGGGGCCTTACTTCGAAAATGCGCAGAAGTGCCGATAATCTACCGAACAAACCTTCGTATTTCAACGAATCTCCTGGAGAATAGCGAGGTCGATCCAGATACCAGAATTAGTAGTTGAAGGAATATAATTTACCGCTATGAAATTATTATTTTT
>DASQMG010000591.1:0-4322 GCA_035645595.1 Flavisolibacter sp.
TTTTTGGTCGGCGCTTACCACAATATTTTTCATGTACAAAGCCTGCGAGCCGCTGCGTAAAATAAAATGCCTGTTTTGCAGCTGCAATGAGTCAATGGTGCTGCTGGCATTGGCTCCGGTTCGGCCAGCGCTGGCTTTATAATAATTGTGGCATCCGGCAGCTATAAACAAAAGCAGAAGGCTACACAACAGGTTGCAGCCATTTTTTAGTGATAGCATGGTAGAGAATTTTGACTGAAGAAATAATCTGCCACAGGGAGGTTATGCTTGTTTTCAAAGGAAGGGAGATCTCTGCTATTTTTTTAAGTTAAACAGGTAACCGACAACTAAGAGGACAAGGCGGTTTCGCCACTTCGAAAATGCATATGTGCCAGCAGCAAAATGGATTAAACTGAGCATGGTGGACAGGTTCATAGTACCTTTCGTTTCTACCAGGGATTAAAATTTGGGTATACATTATAAGCGGTGCAATACTCCTGTACCTTTTTAAATCCCGACTTGGCTTTTCCTAAAGAGATGCCTATTGCTACTCCCATGGGCAAAGAACGTTGTGCCGCTGGTTTTATAAAACAAGGTTCAAAGGCGATCATCATGTTGGCCATGTTTATTCTGCTTTTTCCTTTTATTAAGATAGCCAGCCCTGTAATAGCTGTTGTTATGCCTGCCAGCAAGAGCACGTCCTTTCCCTGCGGAGTAAAATTGAAGCCACGTCCTTGTCTCTTCTCATTTGGCAACAGCCTTGAAATTATAATGACCGCGGTTCCTGCACCTGATGCAAATAGTCCGCTTTTTACCTGGCTTTTACCTTTTGCCAGTAGATAGGCTTTAGTCTTTGTACTATCAGGGGCTTGCTGCCCAAAGCTTTTCACACAACCGGTTAATGATAGCAAAAGGATTATGATTACTACTGACAGGTTCTCGATTTTCTGCTGTTTCATTGCTATTTTTTATTTATAAAACTGTTATGGGAACCGTACAGACCGGAGGTGTGCCTCAAAAGAACAGCGCCTGTTAGTTCTGCAGTCGTTCATTAGCTGTAGCGTTTGATAAAGTATGAGCCGACGTCTTCCATAGCCAGGCGGGCATATCTTTTATGAAAGGGCGGCTCTACTTTATCATCTTTTGCAGCATTGGGTTGCGACCATCATCCATGCTATTAAGCATAGCATCAGAAAATTTAATTTACATCTACTATTATTATCACTCGTGAAAAGGAGATGGTTTTACATATAAGCCCTCTCTCTTTCATCAGGCAATAACCTACACTAAAGTACCCTTACGCTATAGCTGATTCTAATTGAATTTTGCGGATGTTCACATTGAATTTGCATTTTTTGCAACTGAACAGTTGTAGCAACTATCCCATGCAAACTATTTACACTATCTTGACGTGAGGTAAGTGCCTTCCTTTTAAATCTTCACTCAATGCCGGAGAAGCAAATACAAGAATATCTTTTTCAACGTATTAAAGAAGCTTTGCCGCCCGGCAGGCCGCTTGTGGAAACTATTGCGGAGGTTTTACATATTAGCCATGATAGCGCTTACAGAAGAATAAGGGGGGAAACATTATTGGTATTGGAAGAGGCAAAAATCCTTTGCCAGCAATACGCTATTTCGTTAGACCAGCTTTTAGCACTCAAGGGTAATTCGGTTGTATTTGAAAATGTGGAAATGGATCATAAGGCGACTGATTTTAAAACGTATTTAACCGGTATACTACAACGCCTTAAAGACCTAAATTCCTTCAATCATAAAAACATCGTCTACCTTACCAAAGACCTTCCCGTTTTTTACCAGTTTTGTTATAAGCCCGTTTTTGCCTTTCGCTATTTTTCCTGGATGAAAGCGCTATGCCGGCACCAGGGCTTTGTTCCTCCAAAATTTTTGCCCGATTGCCTGCCGCCTGATATCGAAGCGCTGGGCGCAGAAATAATTTCTATCTATAGCAAAATACCTTCTGTTGAAATATGGAACAGGGAAAGTATAAATAACATTCTGCAGCAAATAAGCCATTGCCGGGAGGCAGGAGTAGTAACCGAAAGCAATGCCTGCGAAGTATATGACGGATTGCGTAAAACCCTGGAACATTTGCAAACCCAGGCCGAGCATGGATGTAAGTTTTTGCCGGGAGAGGACCCGCGTACAAAAAAACAAAATTTTCAATTGTTTTATAATCGTGTTGGCTTAGGCGAGAACATTATACTAACCACTTATGATGATCGCAAAGCACTGTACTTTGATTATGATATATTAAACTACCTGACCACTACCGATGAAACTTTTTGTAACGGAGCACACCAACGCATGCAGACTATTATGCAAAAAAGCACACTCATTAGCAGCAGTAGCGAAAGGCAGCGCACTGTATTTTTTAATCTTCTTTATGCAAGGCTGCCCCGGTGTGCAATAAACAAGAAAAAATTGGTTTAATGAATATAGAGGCGATCCAGGTTCAGCTATTTCAGCATATAAAAAACAAAGCCAGCGTAGCATCGCTGGTTGATGAAATAGCGGCCGTGTTAAACATAAGTACCGACAGCGCTTACCGCAGAATACGGGGCGAAAAACCGGTTAGCCTGGAAGAAGTATATATTTTATGTGCCCGATATCAACTTTCGGTGGATGCACTGTTTAATCTGAAAACCGATACCATTTCTTTTCAGGGAAAATTTATTGATCCTGTGTCTTTCCGCTTTGATGAATACATAACCTCGGTATTGCAACAGGTAAAATATATGGCCTCATTTAAAGAGCGGTCCATGTATTATTTATGCAAAGACATTCCCTGGTTTCATCATTACCAGTCCAGGGAGCTGGCGGCTTTTAAATATTACTTCTGGCATAAAACGTTATTGCAGTCGCCGGAGTTTGTGTCGAAAAAAATTTCACTGCGTGATTATCCGGTCGAAATTTATAATATGGGAAGAAAAGCACTGGACATTTATAACCAGATAGACTCTTACGAAATATGGAACATGGAAAGTTTAAACGGAACGTTACGGCAGGTGGAATTTTATCATGATATGCAGGCTTTTCAAAACGAAGGTGATCTACTTAAAATCTATGAGTCGTTGGAGCATTTATTTTCACATTTAGAGACACAGGCAGAATTGGGTTACAAATTTGACAGCAACGATCCTGAACGAAAACCGATGGCCCGTTTCTACATGTATTTTAATGAAGTAGTGATTGGCGACAATTCTATCCTCGCCGTCTTAGACGGCTCTAAAATTTGTTTTCTTACCCATACCGGTTTCAATTTTATTATGACCAGGGATTTATCTTTTTGTGAGAACCTTTATAGCTATTATCAAAACCTGATGCGCAAATCCACCCTTATCAGTTCTGTGAGTGAACGGGAGCGATTAAAATTTTTTACTGCGCTGCGTAACCGCATTGCCTTTAGAAAGAAACATCTTAAAATAGCAAGTTAGCAGTAAATCATAGCTACCTTGTCATTTCAAACTGAGCGAAAGAAGTGATACCTATAATTTTTTAAAAGACCTACAAAGAAAACTTAAACTGCCTCCCTTATTCAATTAACGCCTAGAAGTATATTCTGCTGTTGTTTAGCGCTGATAACCTGCAACACAACCACATTACTGCTTTGGAAATTCTTCGAAAACCGAACGGTGTTATAACCGGGTGTCACTACCTTTTGTATACCTTCTGCAATTAACTTTCCATCTGTAGTTAACAGTTTAAATAAATAATTACCCGGCTCCCTGCCAGCCCATGTAAAATTCAATTCACCCTGTCTGCTTAAACCTATATTGGTCAACCCTACTTTCGTTTCGCTGTTAAGGCATATTGTAGCAGAGTTTTCAACACTGCCATTGGCTTTTTGCCAGCTAAGTTTGTAACACGTTAACAATGCAGGTGACTGGCTAAAGAATGCTCCCGTAGTTGAGGTATTATACGTTTTTAACTCTGTAAAATCAACACCATTACTGCTGCCAAAAACTTTTAAGTTTTGTACCGGCAATGCAAAGCTCCACTTTACCTGGTGCACCCCATTTAAACTATTTACAGTAAACCTTGTAAGCGCCAGCGGCAAAACATAAAGTGGCACAAAACTTTGTGTATTAAATGAACGCAGCTTTTGATCTATTGTAATGAAATCTGTGACTTTTTCGTTGCTGATATAACCATAACTGCTGGTGCGAAATGTAATGCCCTCCGCCTGTCCCATTGTGCTGGCATTGGGTAAGTCTATACGACGCCTGTTGCCATTAAAAAACAAACCTGCGCTAAAATCGGATAGCAGGTGCAGGTAATGATTTCCCGGAAAACCGTTTTGATAACCGAGTAACGCAATGATA
>DASQMG010000592.1:0-3604 GCA_035645595.1 Flavisolibacter sp.
GCAGTAAGTGCAGGGCCAGTAACAGGCCTATTGGCGCCGCTAGCAGTAAAGGCTGGCTAAAGTAGGCAGCCAAAGCAGTTGCCGCTATTAACATACAACTACCGGTAAGCAGCACTATTTTGTTGCTGGCTGTTATCATGCCTCTTTATTTCTGCCCTCAATAAATACTGCTAATAAAATGGAAAAGACCAAAGCCGCAAAAAAAGCAAAGGCAAGGTTCCTCGGCAGGTTTGGCTTATCCCATACCAGGGCAGGCCGCGCATTTTCAACAACAACCAATACAGCAGGCGTTGTTTTTAAAGAAAGCTCAAACTGGTTGATCAGAGTCCGGTATTCTTTTACCTGGTCAGATAATGTATTGATATTTCCGGCAATGTCACTATTGCTTTGCCTTTTAAGGGCGATTAGTGTGTCATTTGCCAAATCATTTTTATTGTATTGCTGGTCATCTCTATTATAAACGGGACTCCCTGTTTTAAAGCTAATCATGGACTGTTCCGCTGAATCCATCTCATTTTGCTTTGCAGCTAAATCCTCTTTTATCTTTTGCAATACCATAGCACTATTTGCAGTTTGAATATGCTGATGAAACTCATTGAGCTTTTGCAGATAAGCATTTGCTAATTGGGCAGCCATCATTTTATCCTTGTCCCACACCCTAAGCCTTAATTCGCCATAAGCACTGCGGCTGATATCCGAGTTTTTTTTCAATTTTAAGGCTGCTTTGTGCAGGGCATCATTTTCATTGATGCCGTAATGTGCTGCAAGTTGAAAGTCGTTTGCTATTGCTATAAAAATGGTGTCAAGCTTAGTGGTTCCTTCTATTTTGTCCAGTTCGTCGGGAGTGCCAAGCGAGGGATAAAGCTCTTCGATATTGGGATTAAAAATCCGTGCTTTATCACTCAGTACCGGATTAGCCGGTAAAGCGGTGGCGGTTGATAAATACAGCTTTGGGCTTAGTAGTGTGGCAATAAGCGCAACCACAGTAGCTAAAAGGGTCAGTAAGAAAATGAGCCTCCACCGAAGGTTTATGATAGAAATAATATCGGGCATGATGCTTATTTAAGAGAGAAAAGGAGCTTTTTAAAAACCGTTCGTTGTGTAACCAGGACTACAGCTATCAAAAATGCAGTGGCGGCTAAAATAATCCAAACATTGTTTACTGCCATTTTAGAATAATAAAACAGCAATAACAAAACAGCAGCGGTCAGCGCATAAAGAAGAAATGAAGTTGCTGCGTAGGAAAACCGAAGCTTTTGTGTAACCGCGATACTTAATGCTATACCGCAGCTATACTGGCTGGCCAATGCAGCCATGCAGCAACCCAGGGCTCCATAAACAGGAATAAGCCAAAGATTAAGTAGAATGTTTACTACCACTGCACCAAGGAGGATGGTATTAAATAACCGGAAGTTAGCAGTAGCGGTTAGTGCCGCACCATACACATGCACAAGGTAACAGGCAGGTAAGGCAAGAAGACACAGTTGTAAAACCCGGGTTGTTTGGCTGTTGCTGCTGTGGTAGAAAAGCTGCTGTATCCACGGAGCAAATTGAAAAGCAAAGCAACTTACTGTTATGGCAAAAAGAAGTAGTACATGACGGGTGGTGAGCAGCACCTCCTGTACGCCCGCTCTATCGGCCTTATGACGGGCAATAAAAGGTACAAGGAATGAAGCAGAAAGATACCCCACCATATTTGCCGCATCAAGCAAACGGAAAGCACTGGCATAAATGCCTGCCTGCAAAGCACCCGCGGGGTGAAGCCGTTCCAGTAAAAATGCATCCAGTTTATAATGAACCGACATAAGAAAAATGATAAGGGCAAAAGGCAGGGTCCATTTAAGAAGTGTTGGCAGTGGTTGTTTATGTTCGCTGGTAAAGATTCTTTTCCGCACCAGCACAATAAAAAGCATAATAACAGCAAAGGCTGTGGTTGCTGCCTGCAATTGAACAAAAATGGTGAGGCTGATAGGATCAAAAATGCCGTAAATAAATCCGCCACATAAAAGAATCAGCAGGCCTTTATCAACCACAGAAAACACCGCATCCGTTGTATAAAGCTGGTGCGCTGTTAACAGGCTTCTCAAAAATAGAAACAGGGAGCCAAGGATTTGTATCGCCATAATTTGAAGTAGTAGGTCCCATTGTGAAACATGGGTAAGCCATGCAATAAAACAGCAGACAATGCAGTACAGAAGCAACAATAAAAATTTCAGTTGCAGCAATTGCACTGTACTGAAGACCTCTTTTGCCGCCAGGCGTTGGGTGAGCATATTACCCAGGCCGGCATCGGCAATAAACAGCAATACAAAGCTCAAGCTAACTAAAGCAAAATAGCTCCCATAGGTTTGATGGCCCACAATATTTTGCACCTGCCTGTCAATAGCAAAAATCCAAACCGGCTTAACCAGCAGGTTCAGGAAGATAAGCCAGGAAAGTCCTTTGAAAAATTGGGCGCTCTTCATATCAGGCAGTCGCCACTTTTACACTCCGGTTCAGGGTTTCTTCGAGGGAGATAAACGTTTCAGTCCGTTCAATGCCTTTGATTTTTTGCAATTCATCGTGCAGCACCCTGCGCAATTGAACAATATCCTGGCAAACTATCTCGGCAAAAATGCTGTAGTTACCCGTGGTATAATTCATACGCACGATCTCCGGAATTTTTTTCAGGTCTTTGGCTACTGCATCATACAAAGAGCTTTTTTCCAGGAAAATTCCAATAAAGGCGATCACGTCATAGCCCATCTTTTTTAAGTCCACGCTATACTTTATGCCATTGATGATACCGGCCTCCTGTAATTTTTTTATGCGGACATGAATGGTGCCAGCAGAAACAAAGAGTTTTTTTCCTATTTCAACATAAGAGATATTGGCATCGTGCATTAATTGCTGGATGATGCTTAGATCCAATTTGTCAATATTTAAAACGGCGGCCATTTGTGCTCAGGTTTTTGAATAATTTTTAATTGATGTGCAATATATTAAACGAAACCTAAAGTTTTTGAGACTTGATTGAAAACTGTATCAGCCTCTCTATTTTTGACCTGTCAAGTTCATTGAAAGGATAGCGAAGTAGTTGATGGAGGACTTAATCCAAAATCAAAATTTTGAATCCGAAATTATACTGTGGGGTGATGAAATTTTGGCAGACATACCCTCTTGTCTCGAGGGTGGGGAGCACAGGATAAACTGCGTGTAGAGCCGACGTTACCAATGGTAAGGCCGACCAGGGTTGACCACTAATCTTTGCACAACAGCTAACTGCCTCGTGGAGGTTCGATCCCTCCCCCTACAGCTTCTCTTATGTGTGTTATGCCTCATAATCAAGTGATTATGGGGCATTTTATTTTTAGGACTGCCCGTTTAGTTGTCCTTTTTCCCTTTCAAGGTAAATCCCGCCCCTCCTTTATATGGACGCAAAAAATTTGATGGGACTTTATTTCCGCCTTGAATACTAACATTCACCAACAATCCGGCAATAGTTCTTTATCTGGAGAACTTGTCAAATCCTGGCATTCTGATTAAAAGAAGGCTGTAATTTTTCTGTAGTTTATAAAAGCCTAGACTCTGAAAAAGTCTTCTTAGGAATGCAATTTCATTCATC
>DASQMG010000593.1:0-2658 GCA_035645595.1 Flavisolibacter sp.
TCATATGTCTATTCAATTATTCTCCTGCATTTTGTGGTGCGTGTTTCTTTTTACTAATGTAAATGCACAAAACAAAAAAGACCTTACAACAGATGATTACGGAAAATGGCAGTCTATTGGTGCCAGCGATCTTTCTCCAAATGGTGAATGGGTGGCTTACCAGGTTACAGTACAGGAAGATAATGACACTATGTTTGTAATGAACCGGGCTACTAATAAAATGTATAAGCTTGAGTTTGCATCCACGCCGGAATTTTCCAATGACAATAAATGGATAGCCTACCGCATTGGCTTGCCGTTTAAAGAGGCTGAAAAATTAAGAGAACAAAGTAAACCCATTGAATTCAAAATGGGATTGTTGAATTTGGTAACGGGTAAGAAAGATGTGGTTCAAAACATTAATCGTTTTAATTTTTCGCGTAATGGTAAATTCCTCGCTGCCTACCTTGCACCCCCAAAAGAAAGTAAAGAAAAAGGCGCTGTGTTATTAGTCAAAAATTTATCAGACGGCACAACCCGTACAATTGGCAATGTAACCGAATTCGCCTTTAATAAAAAAAGCGATCAGTTAGCTTACGTCGTTGAAGCAGCCAATACAGCAGGTAATTCAGTTGAACTTTTTAATGTTGAAAATTTTCATTTAAAAGTGCTGGCAAGCGATACTTCCAAGTTTTCAAAGCTAACCTGGCAAAAAGAAGGTGAAGGCCTTGCATTTTTTAAAAGCTATCGAAAGGATAGATATGAAGAAGACAATGCCGTTCTTTATATTTATACAAACATTTATAAGTCGCCCTCTTTAAAAATATTTGATCCTGAGACTGCAAAGGGTATTCCTGCAGGTATGCGTGTTTTCAATGGCTCCACAATTACATTGAGCGATGATATGACCACTGCTTTTTTTGGTTTGAAAAAATGGACACATAACCCACTGGCAAAAAAAGACGATAGAAAAGCAGGAGATAGCCTGACAAAAAAGGATACGACAAGGATTGATTCTACAAGGGCGATTGTAGCGGCCAAGAAAGGAACTTCGACTGAAAAGTTAGCTGGAGTTGATATTTGGCATTGGAAAGATCCTGAAATTCAACCCCGCCAAAAAATGACGCTGGGGCAGGATACTGTGTTTAATTTTTTAAGTGCATGGAATCTTGATAACAATTCATTTTTTGTGCTGGCAAAAGAGGAGGCGCCACGGGTACAGCTAACCGGTAACCAGAAATACGCCGTCGTTTTTACAGATAAAAAATATAAGCCTGCATTTAAGGAAGACTATGCTGATGCTTACCTGGTGAACGTAAAAACAGGCCAGGAAAAACTGGTATTTGAAAAATCACTTTTAGGTTTTAATACTTTTCCTCAAACTTCTCCCGACGGTAAATACCTGGTATATTTTAAAGACAAACATTGGTGGAGCTATAATATTGCATCCGGGCAAAACCTTAATCTAACTCAAAATATAAAAACCGATTTTTGGAACATCCGCGACGACCATCCTGCGAGCCGTCCTGCTGTGGGTAGTGGCGGCTGGATAAAGGGCGATAAAGAAATTTTATTGTATGATGAGTATAATGTGTGGGCCGTAAAACCTGATGGAAAGGGGGCAAGAAAATTAACTGATGGCGAAAAAGATGAGACCATTTACAGGATAACCCGTACCGATTTTGAGAATAATTATGTCGATGATTCCAATCCAATATTTTTATCTGCCTATGGCGATAAAACAAAAAAATACGGGTATGCTAAACTGGAAAAAGGCAAGGCCCATAGACTAATATTTGAAGACGCACAGATCAATCGGCTGGTAAAGGCAAAGGATAATAATACGTTCCTTTATGTAAAACAGCGATATGATGAACCGCCTTCCTTATATGTAACAGAAAATTTTGCTTCTGCAAAACAAGTACTGGCTACAAACCAACAACAAAAAAATTATCATTGGGGCAAAAGCGAACTGATAAATTTTACCAGCACAAAAGGTAAGAAATTGCAGGGAGCGCTTTTCTATCCCGCTAATTATGACCCAAATAAAAAATACCCGATGATTGTTTATATCTATGAGACGTTATCCAACACGGTTCATGGATATACAGCACCTTCACAACGCAGTGCCTATAACACAACCAACTTTACTACAAATGGGTATTTTGTTTTTCGACCTGATATTGTATATGAAATCAATGACCCCGGTATGAGCGCTGTAAATTGTGTAGTTCCTGCTGTTGACGAAGTATTAAAAACCGGTAAGATTGATAAAGATAAACTGGGCATTATGGGTCATAGCTGGGGAGCCTATCAAACATCGTTTATTATTACACAGACAGATAAGTTTAAAGCTGCCATCGCAGGGGCCCCGTTGACAAACCTTATCAGTATGTCCAATTCAATTTACTGGAATACTGGAACGCCCGATTCAAAAATATTTGAAACCAGCCAGGGCCGGTTTGACGGTCCATGGTACGAAAGAATGGAAGAGCACATGCGCAACTCGCCTATGTATAATGCAAAAAATATAAAGACTCCATTGCTGGTAGCGTTTGGCGATAAGGATGGTGCCGTTGACTGGCACCAGGGTATTGAAATGTACAGCACTATGCGCCGCATGGAAAAACCTCACATTATGTTAGTGTATGCTGATGAAAATCATGGACTGGCAAAAAA
>DASQMG010000594.1:0-2005 GCA_035645595.1 Flavisolibacter sp.
ATTGATGCCCATTGCGACCTACGTGATTCTTACGAAGGCTTTATATATTCTCACGCCAGCATCATGTTTAACGTATTGAAAGAAATACCACAGATGCAAAAGCTGGTTCAGTTCGGCATCAGGGATTATTCTTTAGGCGAATATCAGTTGATACAACAAAGTAAGGACCGTGTTAGAACCTATTTTGACAAGGAAATAAGAGTGCGCCAGTACGAAGGGGAGACCTTCCGGCAGATTGTCGATGAAGTGGTTACCCAGCTGCCAGAAAAAGTCTACATCTCTTTTGATATTGATGGCCTGGATCCTAAGCTTTGTCCAAATACCGGCACACCTGTACAAGGTGGTTTTGAAACAGAACAGGTATTTTACTTATTTGATAAAATAGCAGGAGCAGGAAAGAAAATTATCGGCTTCGATTTAAGTGAAGTAAGCACCAGCGAAAACGAATGGGATGCCAATGTTGGCGCCCGGGTGTTATTTAAGTTGTGTAATTTAATGGTGGCTTCAAACCCGGCTTGATATGTACACCGTTGCAGTAAAAATAGATGGAGCTGAAAAACGCCGGCGCAGCACCGGCCTGGTGCACATTATAATTGGCTTTTTCCTTATCATCAAATGCTTTGATCTTTACCATTATCTCAACGAAACTTCCGTAACACCTGCGCTTCCTTTTGCCTTTGTGGCCGCAACATCGCTGATTTATGGTTTTTTCCGAAAACAATTAGATTTAACAGCTAAGCATAATTCTGCTTTACGCTTTTTGCAAACCGTTGCCTTTTTAACCTTCGGTTTTTTTATGTACCGGGTTGGGAGAAGTGTAGACTACATCGGGCTTTTTTTATGGGCCTTTCTTACCTTGATTTTGTTTTTTACTGAAAAGAAAGCTTTTGGCGAAACAGCTATTTTGATTTCAGAGGAAGGAATAAGGATACCTGGAACTTACCGCGATCACCTTGTACAATGGACTTTGCTGGAAAGTGTAACGGTTCGCTACGACTTTATTACCTTTTTTCATCGCGGAAAAAAATACCTGCAATACCAGGTCATGCAGGATCTTTCAGAGCTTGAGTTAGTAAAGATGAATGCTTATTGCAAAGAAAGAATTGAAGCAGCAAACATGAAAAGTGAGGCTTAGCAAGGTGTAAGGCTTCGGCTTTGCTCCATTTTACTAAACACTATATTTTATGACACCATTTCTTCTATACTCCGACGGCAAGGGAACCATATTTGAAGATCAAACATTGTATGCTGTTGGCCGTTCCGGCTGGGATGCCATGCCGGTACCGGAAGATGAATGGATTGAATTGCCACAGGGCGGTCAACTTTACGAACTTCCCGGAAGAAAGGGAATTGGCATTGATGTGAAAACCGGCGAGATGCGGCTTTGCGAAAAAGGTTGGGCGGTTGCCGCCTTTATTCCACCAGCACACACGGGCTTCTACCTTGCTGCCTATGAAACCGCTCCCAGTGCACCCACGCTTCCGCTTTTCTGCTATACCGCTGCCGGCTGGCATGCCGAAAAATTCTTTGTTCCGGCTACGCGTATTGAAAACGATATACGACAGGAAAATGAAGGATTTGATATACCAAGAGTGGAAGCTGGTGTTTCCAGTCTGGTAAAGGCGTTTCCCCGGAACCGCTTGGTGGCGCATCTTGCCAATAATTGTGCGTTAACGTACCACTGCCCGGCTGCCCGTAATTACTTCATTGGTCGTTGGGAATGTCCCATACCTACCTCGCCAGCCTGCAATGCAAATTGCGTTGGCTGCATTTCTTTTCAGCCCGAAGAAGAGACCATTTTTTCCACCCAGGATCGACTCACTTTTAAACCTACGGCAGAAGAAATTGTAGAGTATACCGTGCCGCACCTGGAATCGGCCGCGTATCCAATTATAAGCTTTGGACAAGGTTGCGAAGGTGAACCGTTATTGATGTGGAAAACAATCAGGGAAAGTATTATTGAGATAAGAAAGCATACGCAAAAGGGAAGCATTAACATCAATAC
>DASQMG010000595.1:0-8632 GCA_035645595.1 Flavisolibacter sp.
TACCCCAAACAACTGATGTATTTACGCCACCTTTTTCAAACACATTGCCCCCTGCGATAACTCTTGTTTTACCGCCACCGCCTTCGGGCCGTAGCCATGCGTCTTCAATAAATTTTGCTTTGCCATCTGTTTCTTCCAAAGCAGTGCAAATGCGATCCTGTAAACCGTATATATAGTCTATCCAGGATTCCTTCTCTCCTGTCCCTCCAAAGGGGAGACTCAGGTCAATGTGTTCTTTGTTGTTTGCGGTCATTTTTATAGTACAAAGTTTTCTTTGCGGTTTATTGTAATATAGAATTCATATAGTACAAGAGTGCGACGCCTGTGTTGCCCAATTTATAACGCTCCCCTGGCTAATAAAAACCTATACTGACAACGACAAATGGTGCAGGATAAAGCTTCATTACTCTGAGTCTCCCCTTCAGAGGGACAGGGGTGTGTATTCCTTTACTGCATCCACAAAGGCTTTCGCACTATCAACAGGCACATTAGGCGTAATGCCATGACCCAGATTAGCAATGTAGTTTTGCGTGCCAAAACCATCAATCATTTCTTTAACCCATTGCTTTATTTGGGGAATGGGGGCTAACAGTTTTGCCGGATCGAAATTGCCTTGAAGTGTAATGTTATTTCCTGTTAACTCTCTTGCTTTTTGTGGTGCAATTGTCCAGTCTATCCCCATGCCCGATGCGCTGCTTTTACTTAAATCTTCTAACGCATACCAGGTTCCTTTCGGAAATAAAATAACCGGCGCACTGCCACTTACTGCATCAGCAATTTGCAGCAAATATGGTTGTGCAAATGTTTTAAAATCGGTTGGTGATAAAGAGCCGGCCCAACTATCAAATACCTGTACGGTATCGGCCCCGGCTACCACCTGTGCCTTTAAATAATCAATGGTAATGTTGGTGATCTTTTGTAATAGCGAATGCGCTAATAACGGCTGTGTATAAGCAAACTGCTTTGCTTTGTCCCATGTTTTACTACCCTTCCCTTCTACCATGTAACAAAGAATTGTCCACGGCGCACCTGCAAAGCCAATGAGCGGCACACGGCCATTCAACTCTTTTTTTGTGAGTGACAATGCTTCCAAAACATATCTTAAATGATGCGTTGCATCTGCTGTATTTAATGCATCAATATCCTGGACCGTTTTTATTGTTTTGGGTAACGATGGGCCTTTGCCTTCTTCCATCAACACCTCTAAACCCATGGCTTGTGGGATTACCAGAATATCAGAGAAAATGATGGCGGCGTCTACTCCTACCTGGTCAACCGGCTGCAGGGTGATCTGTGTGGCCAGTTCCGGTGTTTGCACACGGGTAAAGAAATCATATTTATTCCGCAGCTTAATATAATCCGGCAGGTATCTTCCTGCCTGCCGCATCATCCATACCGGCGGACGTTCTACTTTTTCCTTACGCAGTGCTTTTAATAACAAGTCATTCTTCAATACTGTCATATACTTATTTTCGATGCTTACCCTTGTTTTATTATTTGACCCAGGTACTCAATAGCTTCCCGGGCAAGTTGTACTTTATCAGGCGCATTTGCCACAATAACCTTCCCGTTTCTGTGTTGCCGTATGGCTTCCTCGGTTGTTCTGCCGATAGCAAAAACCACGGTGTTTTTAGCAGGCTTATTTTGCCCATAAAACGCATGTACAGCGCTGGGACTAAAGAATAAAATTCCGTCATACTCCCTGCCCACCTTTGTTGGCGTACCTTCTGTTTCGTACACAACTACTTCCTCTACTTTGCCACCTTCAGAACGAATTTTATTCGGTAGTTCATTCCGCCGGATGTTGCTGCAAAAAAATATAACTTCCCCTACACCATCATCTATCATTCGTTCCCCAAGACGCTGTGCATTTTCGGCCGTTGCCACTATTTTATCAGCTCCCCAGGCTTCTTCAATCAGCTTGCGGGTTGTATTGCCAATGGAGTAAATCTGCCAGGCCGGCACATTGCTAACCTGGGCCGCCACAGCGTCCACTGCATTCATGCTTGTGAACACAACAGTGTGTTGTTCAGAAGAAAGGGTTTTTATTCGTTGATGCAACGCATCATCCTGCACTGGCCTGGTATCAATAAACGATAGTTCTTCGATAATCACCCCCTTTATTGCACCTTCTTCAATGATGGCTTTAGGAAGCGGCCGTGTACTAAGCAAGTATTTTTTATCGCTTTCCATTCCGAACGATTTGACTGACTGTTTTAATATGCCGAAAGAATTTTATAATTCGCCAGCGTCCGTTAAGTTGGCTCTACGAATGCGTTCAACAATATGCAGACCGCCTTTCACCAAAATTTCTTCTGCTGCCACCAGGCCGATGTTAGGAGCATTTTCTATGGGCAGTTTCTTTTCCACCTCTACTTTTTCCTTGCCATCCGGACTTACAATGTTTCCTTTAAAAAACACCTCTCCTGCTTGTACCTGTGCCAGGGCAGAAATAGGCGTAGAGCATCCGCCCATCAAGGCACTTAGAAACTGGCGTTCCATCTTTGTACAAAAAGCTGTTGCTTCATCATTAAAAGACTGGCAGCTTTCAAACGCAAATGCATCATCCTCTCTGCATACCACCATAATAGCCCCCTGGGCCGGGGCAGGTAACATCCAATCCAGATCAATTGATTTTTCCGGACGCAAATGAATTCTTTCCAGACCCGCGGCAGCGAAGATGGCACCATGCCAATTATGTTCTTGCACCTTACGTAAACGGGTGTTTACATTTCCACGCAAGTTCTCTATACTATGGGCGGGATAACGATGTAACCACTGAGCAATCCTTCTTACAGAACCCGTGGCTATGGTAGCGCCGGAAGTAAAATCATTTAAAAACTCAGTATCATTTTTATAAACCAGGATGTCTTTATAGGATGCTCTTTTCAACACCGCTGCCTGTTGTATTCCCTGTGCCATTTGTGTAGGCACATCCTTCATGGAATGCACAGCAATATCAATACGATTATTTAATAAAGCAGCATCTAATGTTTTAGTAAAAATACCTGTTACACCTAATGCGTAAAGGGGAGTTACGGTATCAATGTCGCCCTCGCTTTTCATGTACACCAACTCCGATGCAACGCCGGCTTTTTTTAACAGTTTTTGTACCAGTGTAGCCTGCCATACAGCCAACTGGCTATCCCTGGTACCAATGCGTAAAATTTTTGACATTAATTTTTTGTGCTTATAAAATCATTAAGGGCCGTAATGTACTGACAACCCTTCTGGTTCTGCACTTTCATCTTTCCCGCAGTATCGTTCAGCACACGTTGAATATATACATCAAGCATTTTTGGGCAGGTAGTCGTTTGTACGTATTGGGGATGTCCATACAACTCTTTTAATTTTACTTTCAGGTCTTTCAACATCGGCACATGCTTGCGCATTTCGCTCCATTCCTGAAACTCAAACACTATTTCAGATATAATTCTTTTCGCTTTCGGAATTTCGGCAGTACGCTGCCGTAATGTTTCATCTTTCAGTTTAGAGAGTTCGTCAACATTGATAACCTGCACATTATCGAGGGCCTGCGCAGCAGCATCTACATTATAAGGAATAGAAAGGTCAATAATCAGCTTCTCTCCCTTACCTTCCACATGACTTTTTAGTATAACAGGTTGAGAGGCATTCGTTGCCACTAAAATAATATCAGCCTTGGCCACTTCCTCTTCAAGATTATCTATTGAAGAATAGTTTAGCCCCAACTCACTTGCCAATTCCTGCGCTTTTTGTGGAGAACGATTAATAAGCGTAATATTTTTTGTATCTAAATAATCAACCAGGTTTTTGCAGGTATTGCGGCCAATTTTCCCAACGCCTAATAATAGAATATTCTTGGAAGAAGGCTTACTGACTTTTTTACGGATATATTGAACAGCAGCAAACGAAACAGAAACGGTTCCGCCACTTAGCTCTGTATTATTTTTTATTTGCTTGGACGACTGTAGCACACAATTAATTAACCGCTCCGTAAAAGTGCCGACAAAGCCATTTTGTTTTGCAAATTTTGCAGCCGTTTTTAACTGGCCTACAATTTCATAATCGCCCAGGATTTGTGAATCTAACCCGGCGCCCACATTAAACAGGTGCTTAATGGCATCACTTCCATTTTTTATGTACGCTGATTTCTTAAACCCTTCCGCATCGCCTTCTGTTTGAGAGCATAACAACTCTACCAGTTGATGGCTACAATAGGCAAACCCATAAATTTCGGTGCGGTTACAGGTGGAAAGAATAAAAATTTCATTTAACCCTTGCAACGAAGCCTGTTGTAAAATGGCAGCATACTGCTCATTGCAAATTGCAAATTTACCCCTTACAGAGGCATCGGATTTTTTATAGTTGATTCCTGCAACAAAGAAGTTTGATATGTTCTTAAAATACTGTGTATTCATTTAATCCTTAGTCAACGACCACGGCGCAAAAGTAATTTGAGGTGCTGCTGACAACCGAAAAGGTCTGTCATTTGTGTGTCATTTGAAAGCATGATTTTACTCATTTGCATAAGAGATTGGGTGAACTGTTGCAAACGCCGGATAAACGGTAGTCAAAACAAAACTCAAACACCACTAATCGATTAATCAGAAATCCTTCAAAGTAATTTGTATACATCGTATTTTCTAATTCGTGTTATCTCAACTTACTTTTGCCCCTTTATATGAAAAGAGCAGTTGTATTAATGAACCTTGGGTCGCCGGACAGCACTGAAGTGAAAGATGTAAAGCGTTACCTGGACGAATTTTTAATGGATGAACGGGTGATCGATAAACCGTGGTGGCTGAGGGCCTTACTGGTGAAAGGGATTATCGTTCCATTCCGGGCCCCTAAATCTGCAGAAGCGTATAAGTCTATCTGGACTGAAGAAGGCTCGCCGTTGATTGTTATCTCTAAACAGTTGCGTAACGCCTTACAGAAAGAGGTAGATGAACCTGTAGTGATAGCTATGCGGTATGGCAATCCGTCTCCGGTAGCTGCTTTTGACGAACTGGTTCAAAATAATCCCGATCTGGAAGAAGTGATCGCGGTTCCCCTTTATCCGCATTATGCGATGAGCTCTTACGAGACGGCGGTTGAATCGGCAAAAGAGCAACATCAGAAAGGGGGTTATCGTTTTAAGTTGTCTTTTATCAAACCTTTTTATAATGATAAAGAGTATATAAATGCTTTGACAGAAAGCATCCGGCCTTATGTTGAAAAGAACGACTTTGACCAGATCCTCTTTTCTTATCATGGCATACCCGAACGCCATATTCTAAAATGCGATCCCACAAAGCAGCATTGCCTCAAAGTTGATAATTGTTGCAACGTACCATCGGAAGCACATGCCTATTGCTACCGCCACCAGTGCTGGACAACAACCAATTTAGTAGCTGATGCTTTGAATATACCCAAAGAAAAGCGGGGGTTCTCCTTTCAATCACGCCTTGGCCGCGACCCCTGGCTAAAACCATATACGGCAGTACGCTTAAAAGAACTACCAGCCGAAGGCGTAAAAAAGTTGTTGGTTGTTTGCCCTGCTTTTGTAAGCGATTGTTTAGAAACAATTGAAGAAATGGGCGAAGAAGGCCGGGAGTTTTTTTTACATGCCGGAGGAGAAAAATTTGAGTTGATCCCTTGTATGAATGAGCACCCTCTTTGGATAGGGGCATTGGCTAAATGGATAGAGGATTATGCTTCGGGAAGGAAAGAAATGATCTTAGAAATGTAAAACCGCAAAATCCAAAATGTAAAGCGTAAAACCATCAGCTTAAAAACACACGATGCCTTTCACATTTTACATTTTACATTCCCATCATGTACCACTACCTCAAAGCCCTTCACATCATCTTCATTGTTACCTGGTTTGCCGGTATGTTTTACGTCGTCAGGTTGTTTATTTATAATGCAGAAGCCAATGAGAAAGGGGAACCTGAAAAAAGTATTTTACAAAAGCAGTTTGCCATTATGATAAAGCGGCTGTGGCTGGGAATTACCTGGCCATCGGCGATACTTACGTTGGTGCTTGGCCCCTGGGTAATGCTTAACGGCGGATGGGATAGAAGGTTGAATGATGAAGGGGGAAGATGGTTGCTTATTAAACTTTGTTTTGTAGTCCTGCTTTATGTTTACCACCTGTCGCTTCATGCCATTTACAAACAACAAAAAGCGGCTGTTTTCAATTACTCCTCGCAGAAGCTGAGAATCTGGAACGAAGTAGCCACTATTTTCTTGGTGCCGATTGTAATGCTGGCAACAGTAAAGCAAAGTATGAGTTGGTTGTGGGGATTGATTGGGCTTATTGGCTTTGTGGTAGTTTTAATGAGCGCCATTAAGATTTACAAAACCGTGCGAACCGGCCAACATTCCCCTCCTTCGTAAGTGCCTTACACAACCAGCTTTCATTTCCTACTTTGCTCCGAATTATTAATCCAAACTATGGAAAGCGTAAACGCTGCTGTTGATCCTGTGCACTACCGTTATTCGGCCCTGGCCGAAACTTTTGAAACCCTCAAACTTCGCTCTGTACAGGTATACCTGCAGGTAAAGTTTTTTGGCTACTCACACACCATGAATGACTATGAGCAATAAAAACTCAGGATTTTTAACCAGATCAATTTTTTCACGTAGTAGCTGCCATTTTTGTTCCGCTGCCTGGAACAATACTGCCTTCTGCTTGTGGCAGCAACCGTATTTTTTGAGGGAAGGCTACGCTAATTTCTGCGCTGCGGTATCCGTCGGGTTATTTATGACCATTTGCAGGTTTTTTATAACAAGAATGGCTCCGGTAAGACAACAAAGAAGTATCACCAATCGGGCAGCAAGGCTTGAGTAAATATGTATACGGCGAAAAAAACTTTATTTAAAATTTATAAGATACAGTGGCGATAAACTGCGTAGGCGGAATAGGATTGACACTGTAATTTTCATGCACATAATAATTAAGCGTATTAGTAAGGTTAGAAATCTTGGCTAATATTGATACCTTCTTATAAGTATAGCCTGCTGTTACATCTAATGTGGTAAAACCATCTACCCCAAATATGCGGCTACGGTCCCGCAAGGTTCCATTAACCAGTACTTTATCTGTATTCCATCCTGCAAAACGGTTGCCTATGTAAACAATAGTAAGTCCTGTTTTTAAACCCCTGAGCCTGCGATCGCTAAATGTATAAAAAAGGCTGCCGTTAGCTGTATGTGCCGGGTTATTCACTAAGCGTTCGCCGGTTTTAAAGCTGCCAAGGGTTGTATCGGTTTTGGTATAACGCATATAATTGTAACTATACCCGGCAGTGATAGCCAGTCCTTTCAGGGGATGCCCGGCTAAGTCCACTTCAACTCCATCGCTTGTAGTTTCACCGGTAAGCATTTTAATGCCTGAGTTGGTGTTCGATCTTCCATCTAATAAATATGGAGCTGTTTGCGCAAGATTATTATTTAAAATACGGTAGGCGGTTACATTGGCCGAAAGCTTCCCGTTCAGAAACTCGTTCTTTACACCAATCTCGTATTGATCAATAATAGAAGGTTTTACATTAACGCCGTAAATATCCTGTCCTGTGTTCACTACAAAAGAATTGGAGTAGCTGGTAAATACCGACGTTGTGCTGAAAGGTTTATACACCAGCCCAACCCGTGGCGAAAAGGCTTTGTCTACCCTTGTTTTGCCCTTTGTTTGAACACCTGTTGAGAGGTTAGTAGAATCAATACCTATAGCTGAAACGTACGACCAACGCAACCCTGCCAGTACATTAAATTTATCGGAAAGCTTTACCAGGTCCTGCACATACCCCCCAAAGCGGTCAACAGGTGCTTCTCTTTTGCGTATGGCTGTAGCTGTAGGAATATCGGTACGTTGTACGTATTTGGCAGGGTCCAAAATATTGATACGGTCATAGCTTCCTGCAGGCAAACCGGTTACTGCGGGGAAACTAAAGTCGTTGTTCGTAGTGAGGTAATGGTCGGCGTCTATACCCGCCAATAAAGTATGTTCCAGGTTACCGGTGGTAAATTTTCCGGTGAGATTTACCTGACCCGTGTAATAATTTTCATTGGTCAGTATTTTGCCCAAAGGCCTCGTCCAGTCGCCGTTAGCGGCTGCCTGGATTCTCTCCACCCCATAATAATCCCTTTTATACAACTGGTAGGATAGCGACGTATTGAAGTTCCATGAATCACTGAAACGGTGCTTTACTATAGCAGTAGCGGTTGTTTGCTGCATAGAATTGTATTGCCATGAGGCACCCATAAAGCGGGAGCGGGGCACATCGGCCACTTTTGTGTTTTCTATACTGCCGATGCCAAAATCAGGCGTGAACCTGTGGTGCAGGTAATCGCCCTCTAAAAGCAACTCCGTTCTATCGCCCATTTTAAATAAAAGGGAAGGATTTATGTAATAACGTTTCGAGGTTACGTTATCGCGAAAGCTGGCTGCAGTTTCAAAAGTTCCGTTAATGCGATATGCGATGTTAGGAGAAAGCGGCCCGTAAAAATCTACTGCTGGTTTGTACAAATGATAACTTCCCCCACGCATCGAGACTTCGCCACCACTTTTAAACTTAGGTTCTTTGGTAACAAGGTTAACAATGCCGCCCGGGGCTACCTGTCCAAACAAAATGGCGGCACTGCCTTTTAATACTTCTACTCTTTC
>DASQMG010000596.1:0-4285 GCA_035645595.1 Flavisolibacter sp.
GTTTCTTCTTCCAGTGCCTGTGCACCTTTTGTAAGAAATATTTTATTGATGCGCCTGTCCTTATCATGAGAAACACGTTTTACCAGATCCAGCTTTTCCAGGTTATCTACCAGCCGTGTAATACTTGGCTTATCGCGGAAAGTAGCGTTGCATAATTCCTGCTGGCTCGCTCCGTCACCCTTCCATAAATGATACAAGACACTCCATTGTTCAATAGTGATTGTTATACCGGCCTCATTGAACTTTTTCTGTAGCCGCCGGGCAATTGCCGTAGAAGCCTTGCCTGTAATGAAACTGTATAATTCGCCTTTTTTAAAGTGGGTAACCGCCATATAGTTGTTTATGCAACTACTTAAAAATACGATACAAATCGGAACCGCCAAATATTTGGGGTAAAAGATTTTAGAAACGGTAACCTATTGAAAAGATTTAGTTTTGGCCGGATGCTTCTTACGCTTTTGACTGCCGGTTTTTTGTTTTTTTATGCCGTTCTTATTTTGTTTTATTACACACAATGGAAGAAGGCTGAAAACTACCAACCTGCTACTTTACCACCATCTGTTTTTGTGTCTGTACTTATTGCTGCACGAAATGAAGAGCAAACACTGCCTCTTATAATCAATGATTTAATTGCGCAGGATTACCCTGCACAATTATGGGAAGCGATAATTGTAAACGATTACTCCACCGATGGAACTGCGGCGTTGGCTTCTGCAATAAGGGCAAGCAACATAAAAATGATTTTACCGGCCGTCCCTCCAACAGAATCATCAAAAAAAAGAGCCATTGAAACAGCAGTAAACGAAGCAGGGGGAGAGTTGATCCTAATCACCGATGCGGATTGCAGGGTAGGTCATAAATGGATTTCTACAGCGGCGGCTTTTTACAAAGAAAAAGAGGCCGCTTTTATTGCAGCACCGGTAAAGTTTTCGCACAATAATTCGCTGTTGCAAATTTTTCAGTCGCTGGATTTTATAACGCTCCAGGGAATTACTGCTGCAAGTGTGTCGGCTAATTTTCACGCTATGTGCAATGGTGCCAACCTGGCTTATACAAAGGCGGCTTTTAAAAGCGTAAATGGTTTTAAAGGAATTGATAAAGTAGCAACCGGGGATGATATGTTACTGATGCATAAAATTTGGAAGGCCCATCCGCAAAAAGTTTTTTACCTGAAAAGCAGCGAGGCCATCGTATCTACCGAACCTATGAACAGCTGGAAGGATTTTTTTATGCAACGTAAAAGATGGGCCAGTAAAACCCTTGTGTATGATGATTACAGGATCATTGCCGTATTGATATTTGTTCTGCTGTTGAATGTCTTATTTTTTATCCTCCTTGTTGCTGCCTTTTTCAATAAAATGTACTGGATGCACTTTGCTTCTTTTTTAATTGGTAAGACCATTATTGAATGGCCCTTTGTTTCGTCGGTAGCCCGATTTTATGGGGAGCAAAAGCTGATGCGCTACTTCTTGTTATTTCAGCCGCTGCACGCCTTTTATACGGTGTTTGTTGGCCTGCTTAGCCAGTTTGGTAAATACGAGTGGAAGGGGAGGAGCCACAGCCCCCTGCCCCCGGTGGGGGAACTTAGGTAGCAGGAACTTTGTTCTGCGTACTTGTGTCTTTTGTCCGGTCTTAATCTTACTTTGACGGGTAAATATTTTTGAAGAAAATTGTAATACGGAAATGGTAGAAACTAAAAATGCGGCTTCAGATCAAAGTTCTCCCACCAGGGGGCAGGGGGCTTCCTCTTTTTGGCAGGCAGCCTGGCGGCGATTGAAAAAAAACCGTGGTGCCATGGTTGGCCTGGTGATGATAATCATCGCTATCGTGGTTGCAATTTTTGGTTATTTCCTTTCACCCGATTCTTCACCATTTGCCAATAGAATTATTTTGGAAATCGGCGGCGAAAGACCCGGTTATACCAGGCAGTTTTTACTCGTGAAAAAAGACAAGGCAGCAGGTGCTAACTTTTTTACAACGCTTTCTTCCGGTAAGCCGGATAATGTAGAATACATTCCTGTTAACGCTTACGAGCAAACTGCCGATAGCATCATTGTACAGAAATTCATTGATGAAGGCGTATCAGAAAGAATCAGCTACGCGAAAACTGCGGTAGCAGCCGAACCTGTTATCACTAAAAAATTTTATGTGGGTACCGATAAATATGGACGTGATATTTTAAGCCGCCTGATTATTGGTACAAGAGTGAGCTTGAGTGTGGGATTAATTACGGTTGTTATTTCCCTTTCCGTTGGTATTTTATTAGGCGCTATTGCCGGTTATTTCCGTGGCCGTGCAGATGATGCTATTATGTGGCTGATTAATGTGATCTGGAGTATCCCAACCTTGCTATTGGTATTTGCCATTACACTTTTATTAGGCAAAGGGTTTTGGCAGGTATTTATTGCAGTAGGCTTAACCATGTGGGTTAACGTAGCCCGACTTGTTCGCGGACAGGTGATGGTAACTAAAGAAATGCAGTATGTAGAAGCAGCTAAAGCATTGGGCTTTTCCCATTTCAGGATTATTGCCCGGCACATTTTACCCAATATTTTCGGACCTATCCTGGTGATAGCAGCGTCCAACTTTGCATCAGCAATTGTAATTGAAGCCGGCTTAAGCTTTTTAGGTGTAGGTGTACAACCGCCACAGCCAAGCTGGGGGTTAATGATAAAGGAAAATTACAATTTCATTATTACACAAAACCCTATGCTGGCCCTCGCTCCCGGCTTTGCTATTATGCTGTTAGTGCTCTCCTTTAATTTATTAGGAAATGGCTTACGAGATGCGCTGAATGTGCGGGGAAGAATTTAAGAGTTTGAGGTTTGGGATTTAGGGTTCTTTGGCTTGTTTTGTATTTAATTTGTGTTTCTCATTCGGGTCGCCCTGTCAGCTATAACCAGCACTGCCACACACAAATAAAAAATACTGCCCACTTTATCAGTTTCAATCAGGTCGCTTAGTGAATTAAGTATGCATTGCATTACTAAAATAGCGCCGATAGCACAGGCAACGTTCTTCCAAAAAGCGCTGCCGGTGCTACTGTAAATTTTTTGCACCTTCCAAAACATAGCTCCAAGCAGGCTCAAAAAAAGCAGCAGTCCGGCAGCACCCTGCTCGGCCAGCAACAGCAAAAAATAGTTATGCACCGTTGACCGCTCTTCGTTTTTACTTACCCATGTTTTAAAGGCCGGAACAGTGTAGCTTTTATAATGTTCGTAAAATGTAGAGGGCCCAAAGCCGGTCTGCCAGCTATCCTGTGCCATACGTACACCGGCAATCCAGCGGTAAAAGCGTTCCGCGGTGGACAGGTCTTTCATTTGGTAAGTGGCGGCCAGGTGCTCTTCAAAATCCTGGTGAAAAATAGTTGTCTTGTAGTCGTGCGCAAATGCTAGATAGCGATCGTTATTTTTCAGCCAAAACACCCCTATCACTGCTAGTAAAACCACAGCGATAAAGCTTTTAAACAGCAGCTGTTTTTTAAGCAGCCAATACGCTACAGCTCCGCCAAGCAAAGCAATCCAGGCACCTCGTGCATACGACAGGTAAAGGGCGGCAACAGTAATGACCAGGCAGGCAAGAAGTACTCTTTTTAATTTTTTATTCGTACTGGTTTGCAAAAAAGCAATTTGCAGCGGAACCATAAAAACCAAAAGAGCAGAGTAGGTAACATGGTTCCGAAAGAATGGCCGGACAGCATCATTAATGCCTGAAAATGAAAAATTATAATCAAGATGCCGCACTACTATAATCAGCGTCAGAAGGCCCATAGAACAAAGCATTACTACAGCTGACCGCTTTATAAATTTTTCGTCCTGGACCAGCAAAAGTGGTGCTGCTACAAAGGCCAGTAAATACCAGCCTTTTGCTAAAAAGTATTTTGCCGATAAGATAAAATGGGAAGATAAAAACACCGTTACCAGTATCCATACCACCTGTAGTAAAAGAAGCAATAAAAGGAGGGGAAGTTTTGTGTGAACTCTTTTTTTTTGCCTTTGATAAAGTAACAGCACTAAAGCGTTGAAAGCCATTAGTAGCATTAGCGGCTCATCGGGCAAATCAGTGCCCAGGCTTTCCGTAAAATGGGCTTCGGCTGACCAGGGAATAGAGAAAAGCAAAAGGTAAAAAAGGGTGCGGGGATGTTGCAGTAAGTGCAGGGCCAGTAACAGGCCTATTGGCGCCGCTAGCAGTAAAGGCTGGCTAAAGTAGGCAGCCAAAGCAGTTGCCGCTATTAACATACAACTACCGGTAAGCAGCACTATTTTGTTGCTGGCTGTTATCATGC
>DASQMG010000597.1:0-7071 GCA_035645595.1 Flavisolibacter sp.
ACCTGCTCCTCAATCAGTGTATTAATATGCGCCCTGTGTTCTGAAATTAACTCCATCATCTCGTCGCTCCACACAAACTTTGCAATGGCTAAATATTTTTTCATCGTTCAGTTTAAATAGTCCAATCAACAATTTTATTTGCCCATTCTTCGCGGTAAGGTGTAGTTACCCGGATATAATTATCGGTATATCCCTCTATCATTCCATTCTTTCCCCGACCTTCAAACAGCACTTTTCTTTTTTGCCCGTTATGTTGTTCGGCAAAGTATTGCATCTTCATAAAACTAAGGTTGCGAAGGGCTTTGTTACGTTGATGCCGGATGCTAATTGGTACAACAGGCTTAATCTCCAAGGCCTTAGTGGCAGCTCTTTCCGAATAGGTAAATACATGCAGGTACGAAACATCCAGAGTATGCAAAAAGTCAAATGTCTCTTTAAAATGTGCATCACTTTCTGATGGGAAACCTACGATTACATCAACCCCGATAGCGCAATGCGGCATCAGAGATTTGATCAATTCTACCCTTTCCCGGTACAATTCACGTTTATAACGCCGGCGCATCAGGCCTAAAATTTCGTTACTGCCACTTTGCAATGGAATATGAAAATGCGGCATAAACTTTTGGCTGGAGGCAACAGCTTCAATAATTTCCTTGGAGAGTAAGTTAGGTTCGATAGAAGATATACGGTATCGTTCAATCCCCTCAACAGCCTCTAGCTCCTGAACGAGCTCATAGAAGCTTTCTTCATTTTTTCCCACACGTGCCGGGGCACCATCAGCAGCGGAAGCATTAGCACCCTTTCCAAAGTCACCGAGATTTACGCCGGTTAATACAATTTCCCTGACGCCGCTTTCTGCCAACTGCCTGGCCTGCCGAACCACATTTTCGATGGTATCGCTCCTGCTTTTGCCGCGGGCCATGGGTATTGTACAAAAAGAGCAGGTATAATCGCAACCATCCTGCACCTTTAAAAATGTTCTTGTTCTGTCGTTGAGCGAGTAGGACGCGTTAAATCCGGAAACTTCTGCAATATCACAACTACTTATTTTGCCGGAATCGTTTTGTGTAAGATCACGAAGGTGAGAAGCAATGTTGAATTTTTCTGCAGCGCCTAACACTAGGTTCACTCCGGGTATCTCGGCAATTTCTTTAGGTTTTAACTGCGCATAACAACCCGTTATCACTACAAGGCTTTCGGGTGCTTTACGCTGTATGCGCCTCACCAGTTGGCGGCATTCTTTATCTGCATTCTCAGTTACCGAACATGTATTGATAACATATACGTCGGCCACATCATCAAACTCTCTTTTCAAGAATCCCTCGCTTTCCAGCGAACGGGAAAGTGTCGAAGTTTCCGAAAAATTGAGCTTACAACCTAGTGTATGAAAGGCAACTGAACGCTGTTTTTCCATGACGGGCAAAGGTAGCCAAATGCATCTCAGTAGTAAGACGGAGGCCAAGGATTAAGAAATTGTTAAGGAGAAAAGGACTGCGAAATAAGTAACCTGAGATGTTGGGACAGCTGTCAGACGCTTGCGATGCTGGGGTGTATGGAAAAACGCTACCGGCAGTTGCGTGCTATTGCTTATTGCTATTTGCCGCTTAATATTGATCTCAATTTAAAACGGATGAAGAACAGAAATGTGATTATTTCTGCTATGCTGCTGGGCATTATATTTTTTACCTTCATCATCAGGCGGTGGAATGAACCCGTAGCTAAAGAGCCATTTGACCGTCATCCCAAGTCAATAATTTATACAAAACATGCGCTGTGCCGCATGAGTTGCCGCCATATAGACCGGCACGAGATAAATGAGATTATAGAAAAAGGAGTTATCAATTTCAATAAAACAAATAAGAGTGACCGGCCCTGTCCTACTTATGCATTACAGGGCCGCACGGCAAGTGGTGAGAACATCCGGGTGATCTTTGCCCAGTGCGATAGTCTCACAAAAGTCATTACCTGCTATAATGTAGAAGAAGAATTTGAATGCCACTGTCCGTAAATTTTAATGGCTTTGACAATGAGAAAAGCCCCTGGAAATATTTAAATAATGAAAAGCCTTTTTAAACCATTGCAGGTGCTTTATGTGTGTTATGCCTTTGCCCTGTTTTTTATATTGATGATACCCGTTTTTTTGTGGTCGCTTGCCGCCTCTCTTTTCGGGAAGATCCGTGGGGGCAACCTTGTATATTCGGCCTGCACGGTGTGGGCAGATATTTGGTTCTTTCTTATTTTTATCCGGCACCAAAATATCTACATCGAAAAACCCCGTGAACATCAATCATACATTTTTGTTTGTAATCATATCTCGTATTTAGATTCTGCTATATTGCCTAAAACGTTCCGGCATCCTATACGTCCGTTGGGGAAAGTAGAAATGGTTAAGATACCCGTTTTTGGAACCATCTATAAAAACACTGTGGTTACTGTAGACCGGAGCAGCACGGCCAACCGCACCAAAAGCGTACAAACGTTGAAGGCCATTCTTCGTAAAGAAATTTCTATCCTTGTTTTCCCGGAGGGTACCTTTAATACCACCACAAAACCACTAAAAGATTTTTACGATGGCGCCTTTAGAATTGCTATTGAAACAGGTACCCCAATCAAACCGGTGCTGTTGCTTAATACATACGATCGTATGCATTACCGCTCTATTTTTAGCTTAAATCCAGGTGGCAGTAAAGCTATTTTTTTGGAGGAAGTACCGGTAGAAGGCCTGGCCACTACGGACGTTCCTGCGTTGAAAGCCAGCGTGTTTAACCAGATGGAAGCTGCATTGATTAAATATGGTGCATCCTGGATCAAAGATTAATCATACCAGGTCGTGTTATCACAAGACGTTACAAGTTACTGGTATTACCTCGGTATGAGATCAAGCGGCACTATAATCTCAAACCTGTTTTTTCCTTTAGGCCTCCTGCCCGAGAAATCATCATCCAATAAGTGCGACATCCGGAGCCCGATACTGGCAGGCAATGAATTAAATAGCTTGGTGTCGAAATATAACTCCCCTCCCACACTGCGTTGGTTGGCAGTCGCTATTTTATTTCTTGCATACACTTTCGTATAATCGTAAAAGAAATTAGAACGGACGCGCAAAAAATAAATGATACTGGTTACACCCCAGTCGGGATAGAATAATGGCATATGGTAGTTACCCGACAAGCGCCACATACGGCTAAAATAATAATCATTATACCCTCGTGAATTAGCAAAACGGTTACTAAATGTGATGTTGGCCGTATCGGTTTCCTGTATGTTGGCCGCAAGCACAATTGAATGATTGCGGAGCGACGGAAGGTAAAGTGTGGCACCGCCTAAAGATTGAAAACCTGCATCACTCAATAGATGGCGGTGCTGCAAATTAATGCCATATCCAAACTTTGGAAAGATGTGCTGTACCGCTCTTGGCAGTTGTTGTGTAAACGTCACAAAGTGGTGTAAATAACTGGCGCTGCGACCCTGTATCTGATCTTTATACATCCCTGTAGGGGCCAGGTTATTGTAAACATAATTGCTGCCAACATTAAACAACTTGAACGTTTTGCCTCCGGTAAAATTTAGAGGAATGTTGTAGCCGAACCTGGCTTCAAACTGGTTAAGTGTGTAGGTGAGGGCCGTTGTTTTTATCGTTCGGTCAAACGTATAATTAACACCTGCATTTAATACAGGAAACAAGCCGCCAAAAAAAGTAGTAAAGCCAACTGCATGGGACGTCTCATTCATGTTGTAGCGATAAAAAAGTTCGTTGCTTAAAGTGCTTAAGATATTATCGCTGTATAAACTGTAGGTGATTTCCGGATCGGTATAGTTAGGCCGCCAGCTATGAAAATTAAATAAGCCTGTCCCTTTTTTATAAGGAGATGTCGGAAACTGTCTTGTTGTATTTGATAATGTGGCGCTCCGCCCGTCTGCCAGCGCTATCGCAAACGGCATTGCACGTTTCTTTATTTCGTCGCCGGCGATTTCGGAACCCTTTATATCTTTTAATGCACTCTTCTCTATCCGGTAGCCATTGCTGGTAAAATGCGACCAGGTCAACGTATCGTTTTGTACCGAAGGAAAGTAGTTCCCTGTTTGCCCAAAGGTTAGTTGCCTGAGCCGTTGAACCGGGAAGCCACGCTGCAGTTGAACTTCAAATAAATCGTCATTACCTGATTGAGAGGACACAAAATAAAGTTTGCCCCCGCTAACAAAAGGGTATCCCAATGTTGCGTTGCCGGCTGGAATAATTGCTTCCATCTTTCCGGTTGTTAAAGACATTCTTTCCAGCGACATCATGCTGTTCGCTTGTCGAACGCCCACAACAAAAGTTTCTTCATCAATAAATCGCGGATGTACGAAAAGTGCACCGGCGGGCGCATTTATCTTTTTTGTAAGCTTGCCATCCATATCCAGCAAATGCAATTCACTGCTCAATGAATCGGTGTAAGCGACAGCTAGAATCTTAGTTCCATCCGGACTGATGTCCGGTGTAAAATATCTTGCTTTACCTGAAATCTTTTTTTCTTCGCCAGTCCTGATGTTTAGCAAAATGATGTTGCTGTAATTGGTGAGCGACCATCGTGCCGATGTGTTATACGATGTATAGGCAACGACACCATTGCGGTAGCTGAACCAATCTTCGCTCGTAATATTTCGCAGCTTAATCCGGTGCTCACCTGCAGCATCCCGGATATAAAAAGCGGGCAGCTTACGATAACTCGATTTTACATACAGTAAAGAATCGGTACCAATCTGCCGCGGGAAAAAATAGTCGGTTACTGTTTGCCGGCCTTTTACTGCATCGCGTCTTGAACTCACTTCGTGGCGGTAAAACTCCAAGGCTTCTTCACGAAAAGTTTTAAAGCTTTTTCCTGAATACCGCTTTACACTCCCACCGAAAAAGCCAAAAAAGCCGCGCAGGCTTAAGGCATCTTCTGTAACCTTTTTCCAGAAATCTGCACCATATTTTAAATATCCGTAGTTAACAAGAAAATAGCCAAGCGGGTACTGGTTCGGCACCCTGTCCTTCAATGAACCATTCCGCAGCTTTACCCACGAAAATGCTCTTTGTTCGTGCCACAGTGCTTTAAAGCCATTGAAGAAGTTAGGCGCCCTGCCCCTGCCCTGGGTGGTTTCAATTGTTTCTGCATGTACGGCATCGCCCTCGAAAAACCAGTCCGGGATGGAGATGGCATTAAAGGCCGCCTGGCCTTCCTGGCCAAAAAGAACAGACGCTACCTTGCTCAATCCCTTATTGAAATTGCTATATTGATGCACATGCCGGTATTCGTGTACCGCCAATGTTTGCTGCCAGGGCGAAGTACCGAACTCAAACAGGTTGGAGGAGGGAATTAAATAATACTCGCTTCTAAACGGACCAAGAGCAACGTAGCCATTAGCAAGCGTGGTGTTTTTATGCAGTACAACGTTAATGTTGCGTAGCCTGTTACCAAGCGGTGTCGGGTTTTGGCTGTTAAATTTGTGAATGATAGCAGCGACATTTTGTGCAATGCTATCCGAAGCACTTTCGAAGATAACCGTGGCCGTGTCTGTTTTAATTTGTCGCCATTTTGTTGACGGGGGGAAAGCACCAAACTGTTGTGCCTTTGTAATGATCATTGATAATGTAAAAACAATCGTCAGGAATTGTTTGCCGTTCATAATAAAAAGATACAGAAAAAATGATTCCACCTCCGGCAGGGAAATTACCTTCACCATAAAACGTAGTCATGGATTCCTTGGCCATTGCCATTGCTCCGGGGTTAGCTATTATTCTTTTTATTTTATACCGTGATAAATTCAACCGCGAACCTTCAACGGTTTTAGTGGTGAGTTTTTTCTGGGGCGTTCTGTCAACCATTCCTGCAGTCATCCTGGAAAAAGCTGCGGGCTATTTTGATCTCGATGGCATCCACGGCACTATCATCGTTGCGTTTTTAGGAGTAGCCTTAATTGAAGAAGCCGTAAAATTCATACCACTCCGCCTCTACTCTTTTACCCGCGCAAGTTTTGATGAACCCCTTGATGGCATTGTGCATGGTGTAATGATCGGCATGGGTTTCGCCACGCTGGAAAATCTTTTATACGTGTACGAATACGGAGCAGACACAGGCTGGCTTCGGATGTTTACCGCAGTGCCGGGACATGCCTCCTGGGGTATCATTATGGGTTATTACGCAGGCAAGGCAAAGTTTAATTATAGTAAAAGGGCGCAACTGCTTTTAACCGGGCTGGTGCTCGCCATCTTCTTTCACGGTTTATACGATGCCTGCCTGTTTTTAACGCGGCAGGTAGATGACAACACAGCCATTGTCCTGGCACTTGGGGCGCTCACAACAGATATCGTGGCTGTTATTTTAGCAGCACGTCTTGTAAAACAACACCAGGCCATTTCAACCGGTCTTTATAAACATGAGCCGGTGCATACTATCGTTAACGCAACTGCTACCGACATACCGCTAATTCGTACGCTGGCCAAACAGGTCTGGCCCCAGACCTACGAAAAGACACTCAGCAGGGCTCAAATAAAGTATATGATGGACCTGATATATAGCCCGTTGGCGTTACAAAAGCAAATGGCTGCGGGTCACCAATTCATTATCATTTATAACAACGCAATACCGGTCGGTTTTGCATCGTTCAGCGAAGTAGATGCTGCTGTTTATAAGTTGCAGAAAATTTATGTCTTACAAAATCAACAGGGACGCGGCACCGGGAAGTTTGCCATTGGACAGGTAATTGCAGCCGTAAAACCAAAGGGTACAACAACCTTACGCTTAAATGTAAACCGCTTTAATAAAGCCAAAAGCTTTTATGAAAGATTAGGTTTTGTAGTAATTGGAGAAGAAGCTATTGATATTGGAAATGGGTTTGTGATGGATGACTATGTAATGGAAATGAAATTGACAGAACCCTTTACAGATGATGCAAACCTTTGAAAAAGGTTCGCGGGAACAACACTCCTTACCGGAGTAAATACAACTTGACATTAACAAGGCAGACCCAGGTAAGAAACGATAAAAAAGTAATTTTTTGCACCACCGGCAATAGATAGAGTGTATCACCGAAATGATAAATGTA
>DASQMG010000598.1:0-2069 GCA_035645595.1 Flavisolibacter sp.
CCAATAAGGTCCTCTATTTCCTCCACCGTACGGTTGGCGGTGGGCGTACCCACACAGATATCCTGCTGCCCGCTGTAGCGGTACAGCAGTACTTTAAAGGCGGCAAGCAGGGTCATAAACAGGGTGGTGCCCTGCTGCTGACTGAGTTGTTGCAGTTTTTCTTTTAGCTCCTTGTCTATGGTAAAGTGGCTAACGGCTCCTTTGGTGCTTTGTACTGCAGGTCTTGGATAATCAGTAGGCAATTGCAGGGGAGAAACCCCGGAGAGCTTTTCCTTCCAGTAGGCTACCTTTTTGTCCAGCAACTCTCCCTGCAGGTACTGCCGCTGCCAGATAGCATAATCTGCATACTGGATGGGCAAAGGCGGCAGTGGGGATGCTTCCTGGTTGTGGATAGCGGCATCGTATAAGCTCACCAGCTCCCTTACAAATACGGCCTCCGACCAGCCGTCTGAAGCAATGTGGTGCATGACCAGTACCAGCAGGTGTTCATCCTGGCCCAGGGGGGTAATAAGGTGTGCCCTGAGCATGCTGTCTTCGGAAAGATCAAAGGGCTGGTGGATCAGCTCATCGGTAAAGTGCTGCAAACCTGCCGGGTCATTTTGGTAAGGCAGGCCGTCAACAAAGCAGAGTTGCCACTGGTCCTTTTCCCTGATAAGCTGGTAGGGCTCGCCGTCCTGCTGCCGGTACACGGTGCGCAATACTTCGTGACGGTTTACAATACCACGAAAAGCTACAACCAAAGCCCCAATATCTAAGGGGCCGTGCAATCTAAGAACACCCGACATATGGTATAATAGACTACCCTCCAACTGGTCAATAAACCACAACCGCTCCTGGCCAAAAGATAATGGAAGGCGCCCAAGGGAAACTCTGTCTGCCTTGTTTATCTTATGGATATGGGTTCCTTGGTGGTTTTTAAAAAACTCAATGATCAGTTGCTTATGGTTTTTAATGTTGTCAAGGAGCTTCTTATCAACTTTTTTATTCTTGGGCAGTTTTAATTGCAATTGATCCCCGTTCAGGACAATGTCTATTCCCTCCTGTTTAGCTGAAAAAAGTATGTCGATAGCCTCAGTGTACATTAATTCTACAAGTTACGTGACAACAATTGAGTTCTATATATTCACAATTTCAAACTCGCTTAAATCCTTTTCCTGGGAATACATTGCTTTTTGTACTTCTATATACCTGCTTAAAGCGGCAACCGTACTAAAGTGGAATAAATCTTTGAGCGTTACCTCTACCATCATTTCTCTGCGAATGGCGGCAGTCACGCGCATTGCCATAAGCGAGTGACCGCCAAGTTCAAAGAAGTTATCATGCACCCCAACTTTATCCAGGTGGAGTAATTCTTTCCAGACTTCTGCAAGTACCCGCTCTACTTCGGTCCGTGGTGCCACGTACTGGTCTGACTCAACCGTTTTTGGCTTAGGTAAGGCTTTCCGGTTTACCTTTCCATTATTGGTCAGAGGTAAATGCTCCAACTCCATCCACACATGTGGAATCATATACTCCGGCAAATACAACTTTAAATAAGCGATGACCCCCTCGCGGTTGAATTCTCCATTCGGTACTACATAGCCCACCAATTGTTTCTGTGACATGCTATCTTCCCTGATCATTACAACGGCCTGACTTATAAAGCTACAATGTTGCAAAACGCTTTCTATCTCTGCCGGCTCTACACGATAACCCCGAATCTTAAATTGGTCATCGATCCGGCCGAGGTATTCTATGTTGCCATCCGGTAGCCAACGGGCCAGATCTCCGGTCCGGTAAAGGTGTCCCCTCCCTTCTCCGTTAAAACAATCAGGAACAAACCGTTCCGCCGTCAATTCAGCATTGTTCAAATATCCTTGTGCTACCTGTACACCACCGATGTATAACTCTCCTGCTACTCCCACTGGTACCAGCTGACCGCCCTTGCTCAAAACATACAACCGCGTATTCTCAATTGGCTTTCCTATAGGCGGCAGCGCTGGCAATGGTGAATTTTCATCCAAAGTGAAACTGCTCACCACATGAGCCTCGGTAGGGCCATACTGATTTACAAGCCGCACACCTTTTTG
>DASQMG010000599.1:0-13623 GCA_035645595.1 Flavisolibacter sp.
ATCCCATTCGCTTTACCTTTGTTAAAAACATAGTTCGTGCATGAAGCTTCCGGAAGAATTTTTACAGTCATTAGAAGGTATAACAGGTTTTGAAAGGGGAGCGTTTATTAACGTACACGAGCAAACGGAAGCACCAACATCCATCAGGATTAACCCTGCTAAATTTGTATTTGATAATGAGCAACTACCATTAAACGAGCAGGAACTATCCGGCATCACTTCACCGCTTGCTTATCGTCCCCAACTTAGCAAAGAAGATCAGTCGCATCTTTCACCGGTTTCCTGGTGCTCAACGGGTTTCTATCTTTGGCAGCGACCTTCTTTTACTTTCGATCCGCTTTTCCATGCCGGACTATATTACGTGCAGGAAGCATCGAGCATGTTTTTAGAACAAGCTTTCAAACAATTACTTGATTTGTCTCAATCACTAAAAGTTTTGGATTTGTGTGCAGCGCCAGGCGGTAAGTCAACACATATTCAGTCGTTGCTTTCAAAAGAAAGCCTGTTGGTGAGTAATGAAGTGATCAAACAACGGAGTTATGTGCTTAGCGATAATATTATTAAATGGGGTTGCCAGAATGCAATTGTAACGAATAATGACCCCAGGACTTTTCAGGCCCTGCCCGGTTATTTTGATGTAATGGTAGTGGACGCACCTTGCAGCGGCAGCGGCTTATTTAGAAAAGATAACGAAGCTATTGACGAATGGAGCCTAAACAACGTGCAACTTTGCAGCCAGCGCCAGCAGCGCATTTTAGCCGATGCTTTACCTGCCCTGAAACAAGATGGGCTGTTAATTTATTCCACCTGTTCTTATTCCGCAGCAGAAGATGAAGAAATTATGGATTGGCTAGTCACGGAAATGGAAATGGAAAATGTTGAATTAAATATTCAGGAGTGGGAGGGTATTATACCAACATCATCGCCTGTTACAGGGGCTGTTGGTTACCGGTTTTATCCCCATAAAGTAAAGGGCGAAGGATTTTTTTTGGCCTGTTTCAGAAAGAACAATGAGGCATCAGATACAAGGTTACGGTCATCGAAGCAGGAGGTTGTTCCTGCAAAAAGCAAAAAGATTATTGAAGAATGGATAAACGATAGCGGCCTGGTGTTTATCTACTTCCGCGAAGAGATCATTGCTTTGTCACAAAACTTATTGCAGGCGTTCTCAGTTTTACAACCCGTTTTAAATATTCAATATGCCGGTGTTAAAATTGGCGCCGTATTAAAAGACAGAGTGGTACCGCATCATGCCTTTGCACAAAGCGCTATTCTTTCAACTGCAGTTCCGGCCACCGAATTAGTTTACGAGGATGCCATTAAGTATTTACAAAGGCAGGACCTTGCTATCACTACCGATACTACCGGCTGGCAACTAGTGACCTATAAAAGTCATCGGCTTGGTTGGATCAATGCTTTAAAAAACAGGGTGAACAATTACTATCCTAAAGAAATTCGTATTTTGAAAGCGCACAATAACACGGCTTTTAAGAAATAATAGGCATATTTGTAGGCGTTAGCCTAAACGCTGCTACCGTAAATTTTTGTCGGTTTGAAAAGCCAAATTGTATCCATCATGAAGAAGTTTTTATTTCTGACGCTTGTCCTTTTTTTTGCCTCCCGGCTACATGCGCAGGAGATCATAGCTCAACGCAATAGTAAGGGCCTTTATGTAAGTCATACCGTAGCCGCTAAAGAGTCATTTTATTCGCTCGGCCGTTTGTATGCTATTCCGCCAAAAGATATTGCTGCTTTCAACAACTATGAAATGGAAAAGGGGTTAAGTATCGGTCAAACCGTGAACATTCCATTAACGGCAGCTAATTTTTCCCAGGAGGTTCAAAAAGGGCAGCCCGTATATTATGTTGTAGGAGAGAAGGAAGGCCTGTACCGTGTAAGCGTGAACAATAACAAGGTGCTGATGGCCAATTTGCGTAAGTGGAACGACCTTAAAACCGATGCAATTTCAACAGGGCAAAAGCTTATTGTAGGTTATATCCCTTCACATGAGGGAACTATTGTTACAAATAAGCCTGCGGTGCCCGAGAAAAGAGAGTATGCAAAGATGCCGGAAGAAAAACCCGATGTTGCAATAAAAGAAGACAAGCCGGTTGAAAAGAAGGCAGCACTTACAGAAACCAAAATTGATGCGCCTAAAGTTACAAATACAGCAGTCAACGATGGCAATGGAGGTTATTTTAAAGCATCATTTGAACAGCAGGTAAAAATACAACCGGTAAAGAAAGACGATGTAGCTACTGCAGGCGTTTTTAAGACCGCCAGTGGCTGGCAGGATGCAAAATATTATGCATTGATAGATGGCGTTGAACCCGGAACAATTATAAGAATAGTAAACCCCAGTAATAGCAGGGCCATTTACGCAAAGGTGCTTGATAAAATGAGCGGCATTCGTCAGAACCAGGGTTACACCATTCGTGTTTCTAACGCCGCTGCTACTGCCTTAAATATTTCAGATACGGAGAAGTTTGTTGTACGGGTGAATTATTGATTTCCTTTTTTACCCCGGCTTATTATAATCTATCAGGCGCCTGTTGCGTCGCACGCTTGTACGCTTTGTAATTTCTATTCATCACAATGTTAAGAGTCTTAAAACACACAACCCAACGATGCCAACAAGGACCTGTACCGGCCATCCCGAGGCTTACTTCGTCAACACAGGCTGTGGAGGGATCGGAGCTAAACTTATATAAGCAACTACAGCTACTAGTCTAACTCATCGTATAAGCCGTTTATGCATTCAGTGCAAAAATCCCTCGTTCCCCGGGATGACAAATGAGATACCGCTTTATAGCAATCAAATTTCAATTTCGAAACCCTCTCAAAAATTCTTCGATCAACATTCGCCTCTTCCCTTCCCACTGTACTTCTTTTGACACAATGTACCCTTCTGCGCAAGCAAATTTTAAATAGGTTTTTCCATCTGTTTCAAGTTCACCCGTTGCTATCAAAGGCCGTGCAAGCTCCTTTTCGCTTCTGTAGATCTTTAATACCTTATCCTTTAAAATCGTAAAGGCACCGGGGTAAGGCGATAAACCCCTGATTAAATTGTGAACCCTATCAACTGGTTGGCTCCAATCGATTTTACAGGTTTCAGTGAAAATTTTGGGGGCATGTTTTATTTCAAACGAGAATTCCTCCAGGGCAGATAATTGCGACCTTTCTTCCAGCGTGCCTTCCACTAAACCTTGAACTGTTCTTACCAAAACCCGGGCGCCAAGCTCCTTCATCCTGTCATGCAGTTCGCCTGCAGTTTCAGCTTCGTCGATAGGTAGCCTTTCCTGTAATAAAATATCACCGGTATCTATGTCATGTTTTAGTTTAAATGTCGTAATACCGGTTTCTTCTTCACCATTGATGATAGCCCAGTTAAGGGGGGCCGCCCCGCGGTACTGCGGTAATAAAGAGCCATGAACATTTATGGTTCCCATTGGCGGCATGTTCCAAACGACTTCCGGTAACATTCGAAAGGCTACTACAATCTGCAGGTGTGCCCCTAGCAATTTTAGGTCTTCTAAAAACTGCGGGTTCTTTAATTTTTCGGGTTGTAAAATGTGAAGGTTGTTTTCAATAGCATACTTTTTTACGGCGCTTTGTTGTACAGCCATTCCTCTCCCAGCCGGTTTATCGGGTGCTGTAATTACACCAACGATGTTGCATCCTGCTTTTACCAATGCATCAAGCGATGCCACGGCAAATTCAGGCGTGCCCATAAAGACAATGCGTATATCCTGGAAGTTCATCTGTATACTTTAAGGTTGTAAGCGTGGTGTTACAAAAGAGCAAGCTTTCTCATCATTTGGTGGAGCCTGTAGCTTTGATAGGGGTTGGGCTCACTCAAAATCAGGATACAGTAAATATTGTTTTCTTAGTTTTTTAAACTCACCCAGTTTTGGTTCCCAGCTTTTACGAATTTCTGCCTCGGATTTACCGTTTTTAATTTGCTGGACCAATTCCTCATTACCAACAAGGCGGGTAATGCTTTTATTAAAAAAATTCTCTTTATCCGGGAACAACTTATAGGCTTCCATCAGGTACCTGATCTGCACTTTGTTATCTACCATTTTCAAAACCTGCTCCGGGGTTCCGCTTAAATTCCATCCATAACAGGGCTTGTCTTTATGTTTAGGGGAAGGTGCCGCTGCTGTACTTACCGGGGTAAAGGCGAACATTGTTTTTGGCATGGAAGGATGACCGATATATTCAAATGGTTTTGCCGTTCCCCTGCCTTCGCTAAACGTGGTTCCTTCAAAAAAGCAGGTAGAGCCGTACCAGTAAACAGATTGGATGTCGGGCAAATTAGGAGATGGTTTTATAGGTAAAACATATTTGCTTTTATGGGTGTAACCAGCCACTGGAATTACATGCAGTTGAAAAAATTTTGCTCCGTCTTTAAAGCGTATGCGCTGCAGGTTTTGGTAAGCGAGGTTAGCCGCTTCGCCTAACCACCCTTGCTGCAGGATCATGTTGGCATATTCACCAATCGTCATACCATAAACCACAGGTATTGGCTGCATGCCCACAAACGATTTGAACTTCATGTCAAGTACAGGCCCGTCAACATAAAAGCCATTAGGATTTGGCCGGTCTAAAACAATAAAAGGAATATTGTTTTCCAAAGCAGCTTCCATAAAATACTGCATGGAGGAAATAAAAGTATAGTAGCGTGTACCTACATCCTGAATGTCGTAAACCATTATGTCCACGCCTTTTAAATCTTCGGGGGCGGGCTTGTTTTTTTTGCCATAAAGCGATACTACCGGTATGCCGGTCTTAGGGTCCGATGTAGTTTCGATTTTTGCCCCATCAGGCGCATCCCCTCTAAAGCCATGTTCGGGACCAAAAATTACGCTGATGTCAATCCCTGATTTAATGAGCGTATCTATAAGGTGTGTTTTACCCACAATTGATGTATGATTAACCAGCAGCGCTACTTTTTTGCCTTTCAGCATAGGAAGGTACTTCTCCATTTGGTCAGCGGCAGGCATAATTGCCGGGGTTGAAATTTTAGAATTATCTGTCTCGGTTTTCAACTTCGGTTTTTGTTTTTGCGCTGAACAATTTACATTAATGAGAACAATGCTTATGAATAGAAAAAAATAGCTTTTAAACATGAGAAACATTTAGTTGTTCAGCTCAAATATCAGCAAAATACGGCCATCAAAACGTGAAAGATTAGTACCTTGCCGGCCTTGTTTCTTTCTCTTTTTGTTGGCACTAAGCGGTGTTGCAGAAAAGTTGGTCGGCAGGCCGCAAAACGAAACAGGTATTACTCAACCTAAAAACATTTTGAAACATGCAACAGGCAAAAGATGGTGATAAAGTGAAAGTGCATTATCATGGCCGTTTACGCAGTGGCGAAACATTTGACTCATCGCAGGGTCGTGATCCCCTGGAATTTACCGTAGGCGCAGGCCAGATGATTAAAGGCTTTGATGAAGGTGTAAAAGGTATGAAGGCCGGCGATAAAAAGACAGTTGAAATTGACGCCGACGAAGCCTACGGACAAAAAGAAGAAGCTAATTTAATTGAGTTTCCGAAAGACCAGTTTCCGCCCGACAGCACGCCGGAGCCTGGCCAGCAACTAATGTTAAGCAACGACCAGGGACAACAATTTCCCGTTGTGATTGCTGAAGTAAAAGAGTCAACCGTTATTCTGGATGCCAATCACCCACTGGCAGGACAGGATTTAATTTTTGATATCGAGATGATGGAGGTTCAGCCGGTTTCGAGGATTATTATGCCCTGAACCCTTACTCAAATAAAGGAAGCATTCAACACAACCCTTACTTTGAAATGATACTTATTAAACTCAACCCGCTTTTGTTGGTTGAGTTTTTTTATGCCCTACGCTTAGGTACTACTGTTTAGCTTTTTGTAGCGTGACACTCCAAGCTGGCAGGCAGTGGTGCAACATTAACTTTATGCAACACTTTTAATGATCTATTCTCTGGTCAGTGCTTCTCTTTAAGGGCCAGGTGTGCAGTGGTCGGGCAGGTTCAGAACTTAATCTTTACCCTTCCCTTTTTGGCTTTGTATTTCCATTTAGGGCCCTCTTTTAAAAGGCGTATTGCTTCTGCATCACACCTTTCGCAAAGCGATTTGGTAACCGTAATGTTCACCGGTTCGCCCTCTTTATTTAATTCAAAGCTTAATTCTACTTCACCATTTACTGGCTTCATCTTTAGTTCGTCAGGCGATTTAAGGTTGGAGGCAATGTAGTCGTCAAAATAGGCCCAGCCGTTTGCAGGTTCAAGCGTATCTACCTGCATCATCATTTTTCTGGAGCGGGCAGCAGTTGCCTGTGGTTTTTGCTTCACTACCACCACCTCTTCTAATTCACGTTCCGATTTTTGTAATACCACATCAACATTGCGGATAGTGTCGTTTGTTTTGCTGCGTTTACTTACCAATGCCTCATCAAACATGGTGGTGCTATTCACCGGGGAATCAATCCTGATTTCGGTTTCATCCTTTTTAAGTGTCATAACAGTTGGATCACTGCTTTCCTTTTTTAAAACGCCGTTTGCGGTTGGAGCACTCAATTGCCCTTCGTGCCCTTTGGTTCCCTGGGTTTTATATCGCTCCCGCTCAGGGATAGTTGCACTATTAGTAGCCGCCGTGGTTTCACTACTCGCAGACGCCCCGGGGAAAGTAGAAGCAGAATCGTTATTTAAAGTTTGAGGAGTAACAGTTGCCGGCTGCTTGGTGGTTGCTGTTGTAACAGCCACTTCATTTTTAGATGACAGATTAAGGCTTTGAACAATTATCCATCCGCCACCGGCTATTATTATAAAAAGAGCTGCAAGCCTCATCCACGGCTGAAGTATAAAAACAGCCTTTCTCTTTTCATCTTCTTTAATCCTGCCGGCAAGTCTTTGTTGCAAAGTTGCGGCATCAGCAGAAGGAGTTTTTGTAAAAACGTACCCTTCCAAAGCATCAGCTAAAAAAGCATCATCAAGCGCGGCTTTTTCAAGTGCATGCATTTGGGCAGGCGACATCCCGCCGTTGTGGTAGCGTTCGATATCCTGTACTGTATAGTTAATCAACTCCTTCATTTATACCATTGTTTTTGCGCCTTGCCGCTCCATGCAAAGCTTTAAATTTCGCCGCCCGTTTTGAATATAACTGCGCACCTGGCTCCATTCTATTCCTGTTGTAGCTGTTATTTCGTTATAACACTTCCCTTGCAGGTAAAAGGCCTCAATCACGTTGCGCTGGTCGGCCCCCAGCTGCCCCATACAGTAGTCCAGCTGCTTGAAATTTTCTTCTCTCAGCATTACTTCCTCCAGATGCCCGCTTTGTTCCGATTGCATAAACTCATCTGTCATTTTGGTAACCGGCGCTTTCTTTTGGCTACGAAGTCGCATCAGGCAATGATTTTTAGCAACGGTGTAAAGCCAGCCTTTAAAATTATCCACGTCGTGTTTTTGCAGCTTTGTTACCAGTTCTTCAAAAATGCCCATTACTGCATCTTGCGCATCTTCAGGTTCCCCTAAATATTTAAGGCAGACACCATACACCAGGTCCATATAGCGCTGGTACAAATCGCCAAGAACTGCCAGGTCGGTAGAACGTTTGTATTGCGCTGCCAACTCAGCATCCGATAAGGAAGACGATATTTTTTTCAGAAAAGCCAAGGCCGATAAAAGTAAGGAGAAATATTTTTTTGAATGGCTTGTGCAATTTGTTAAATGAGTGCATCAGGAAAGAAACCCCTGTTTATGAGACTATTTATACCTCTTTTACTTTACGCAATTCCTTTTATTACAACCGCCCAAAAAAATGATTCAACGGGAAAGATGTTGCAGGACAGGATGGCTTGTGGCGTTGTATCAACCGGCACAGCGTCAACAACAATAAGGATAAGGTGTGGTACCATCACGGCTGGTAATAAGCCTATGATCATTGTAGACGGTACGGTGATTACAGCTGGGAACTTACCCGCCATTGACCCAAACAGTATCGAGACCATCACTATACTAAAAAACGATAAAGCGGTTTCCTTATTTGGTTCTGCTGCGCTTCACGGCGTCATCATAATCTCCTCAAAAAAAGGAACCATTTATATAAAGGAGAAAGAAACGGGTCAGCCTGTTTCAAGCGCCTCTGTACGAATTAAACTGGGAGACAAATTTTTTGCGACGGTTGCTGATTCAAACGGGATTGTGAAATTGGGTAAAGAAAATTTTAAAGCTGTTGAATGGATCGAAGTTACCAGTATAGGGTATGAGCCAGTAGCCTGGAAACCTGATTCCATAAATTCATCAACATCACTAACGATTCCACTAACAAAAAAGCATACAAAGCTGGATGAAGTGGTAGTTGTTGCTTACCCTGCTATTTATTGCAGTAAAACATGTTGTGGCCGTTGGGTAAAATGTATAAAGAGCTATCCCAATTCTAAATTATCTACTCAACAATTTTCTTCCCAGCTATCTATTTATCCTAACCCGGTTAGTAAGGGAGCGCAGCTTACAATTATTGCCAAAGAGGGCATTAGTGGCGAATATCATATTTACTCACCGGCAGGTGCCCTTGTGCAATCGGGTGTCATAGCCGCAACCGGCGACCAACCGTTTTCAATAGCTACGGGCAGTTACCCACCGGGTTGCTATATACTTAGTATAATTAACAGAACAACAGGTAGCCTGTTCACACAAAAAATTATTGTACAATAACAGCTTGGCAAATGAAGAAATTTTTCATCTCCATTCCTAAACCTTGCCACGAAAGTTAGGACGCTATGACGCCGGAAGGGAAAGGAAAGTTTTGTGGATCCTGCCAAAAAACCGTAGTTGATTTTAGCGAAATGAATGATCGTCAACTTGCTAAATTTTTTAAGAAGCCAGCCAGTTCGTTGTGTGGACGCTTTATGCCGGATCAATTGGAGAGAGCGATTATACTTCCACAAAAACGGATTCCATGGGTGTGGTATTTTTTTACAATCGCTATACCCACATTTTTGGTTTCATGCAAATTTGTCGGGCGACAAGCTTTACAGGGCAAGGTAGAGAAAACAGAGCAGCGCATTACTGGCGATACAATAATGAGTAAGTCAATTACACTTCCACCGCCGCCGGTGGCTGGTGGTTTTGTACAAATGCCGATAGAACCATCCGTTGAACCAGGTAATAACCATCAGGAAATAAAAATTTTAGATACTGCAAAATGGAAAGTGAAAGCCATAGTAAAAGATAGCAATGGCTTTAGTGCTGTTCCATTTGAATATCACCCGGTGAAAATTGAAAAGGCGAACCGCAGTTCTTCTGCATCTGCAAATGTTCTTCAGGGAATCATGGGTGGTATCGCTATTTCCGGCATTAGAGTTTCAAAAGAGCAGCCTTCAGTGCCAGTATTAAAACAAGAAAAGTCACCTGCTGTATCTTCTCTTTTTATTTTTCCTAACCCTGTAGCGTCTGGCTCCCTCATTACTTTGCATACAAAGCTGTTTGAACAAGGCTCTTATACCGTTACTGTTATCAATGCCGGAGGCTCCGTTATGCAAAACTCTAAAATCGATTTAAGCAAAGAGCAATCGGCAATTAGACTGAATACCCTGGCAGCAGGGGTATATTTTGTGGTACTGGCAGATACGAAAACAGGCAAGCGTTTTACGGAAACCCTTATTGTACACTAACTATTGAAAACCCGGATGAAATTGTTCCAGCGTTTTACGTAAAAACTCCCGGTCAAGATGGGTATAAATTTCGGTGGTAGTAATACTTTCATGTCCGAGCATTTCCTGCACCGCTCTCAGGTCGGCACCACCCTCTACTAAATGAGTGGCAAAAGAGTGGCGAAACGTATGAGGAGAGATTGTCTTTTTAATTCCGGCCTTTTTTACAAGGTCTTTAATAATGATAAAGATCATCACCCTTGTTAATCGCTTTCCGCGGCGGTTTAAAAAAACAATGTCTTCTTCGCCCGGTTGTATTGCCTGTTGGTTGCGAATGCTGTTTACATAAATCAATATAAATTTAATGGCGCTGCTTCCAATTGGTATCAGTCGTTCTTTATTTCCTTTGCCAATAACCCGTACAAAGCCTACGTCAAAAAAGAGCTGTGATAGTTTTAAGTTAACTACTTCACTAACCCTCAGGCCACAACTATACATTGTTTCAATAATGGCCTTATTACGGGTTCCCTCCGGCGTGCTGACATCTATCTGCGAAAGAACAGCTTCAATCTCGTCGAAGCTTAGTGTATCGGGTAAAACCCTTTTTAGTTTTGGCGCCTCTAAAAGCGAAGTAGGATCAATGGTTGTGATATCTTCCAGCAAGCAATATTTGTAAAAGGTTCTCAGGGCTGATATAATCCGGGCTTGCGAGGTCTGCATCATACCCAGTTCAGCTACCCATTTAATAAACTGTTGCAGAACTTTTAGATCTACCTCCGAAGGTGTTCTTTTTACATCGGTACTTATTAGGAACTGGGTAAATTTTTCAATATCTGATAAATAGGCTGTAACAGAATTACCGGATAGGGAACGCTCTAATTGCAGATAGGCTTTGAAGCCTTTTTTATACGGTTCCCACATTTAGAGGTTCGCAGTTTAAAGTTGGTGGTTGGCCGTACCGGCTACCTCCTTATGTTCCTTTATCTTTTCCGGACATTGTATTTCAGAGGTCATAGTAAAGTATTAGCTTTTTAACCAGTGTTACAAACTAATTTTCTTTTCATAAACTTTCCCTTCCTCCACCATCTTTACAAACAAACGGGTTTTGGTAATATTTACGCTGTCCACTGTTTCGTGCAGTTTATTAAATTCAATATCATAGGCCTTGTCAAATGGCATTGTGGCTTTTGCGCCGGTTTGCATATGTTCAACAAATAAGGAGCCCCTGTCAGTATAAGCGACCAGTTCAGGATCAATGGAAAACTTAGGGTCGAACTTGGTCAGGGCACCGGTAATTTTTTGCATTTCTTTGGCCTTGTGGTAGCTCAGTTTTATTAAAAATCCTCTGCCGGTTATACAATCATTAAACTGAAGCCACGCATAGCTTGTGTCTTTAAAAAAACAATCAATAGCCGACTTATTCAGGTTCACCGGCTGGCCTAAAAATTCGGAAAGCGATATTAATCTGGAGTCCACCAGGTCATAAGCCCAAAGCATGCTATCGGCTTTACATTTATTAACGCCGATAGCCACAATTGGGTTTAATGGATCCTGGCCCCTGAAATTAAAAGAGTCGGTTGCACAAGCGGTATCGCAAAAAGTTTTGCTGGTAGAACTATTGCTGCAGGAGATCGTAAAGGCGGCTACGGCAATCGTGAATAGAAAAAGGAATGTACGCATAAGAGGTTGTTATAAACAAAAATAGTCTTCCCAAATATGTCTTTCAAAATTCTTTTACTGTCATAGCCGTCCTCAATTGGTGTTAGATATTCTAATGCACATCAGGTAATCTCAATACTAAGCATCAACATCTTTGCAATTTACCCGCCCGGGCATTAAGTTTGTCTTGTCCCTAAACCAATCACTATGAAAACGAAAATCCTTTTTGCTACTGCCCTGGTAGCCTGTTCTATAGCCTGTAATAAGTCAAACGATAATAGCGGTGCCCTTGAGCCCAGTTCGCTGCACAACCGGTCAGTAGGTTCATCTGCAAGTGAATTATTAAGCGCCGACAAATACAAATCATTACGGGTGGAGGTACAGTACATGGCGGGCTTTGCTCCTGATGCTACAGCCATCAATCACCTGAAATCTTTTCTGGAAACTTATCTAAGCAAGCCAGATGGGATAAGTATTATCACCAGAGAAATTCAGGCAACAGCAAACACTGTATTGAATGCTGATGAAATTCATGCTATTGAAAAAGCAAACAGGACCGCCTTTTCCGCAGGTACTGAATTAGCTATTTATATTCTATATACGAACGGCAATTATAGTGATAACAATGTATTAGGCGTAGCATATAGAAATACTTCTGCAGCCATACTTGGAAAAAAAGTTAGAGATAATTCGGGTGGTATTGGGCAGGCAAGCCGTGCAAAATTAGAAGCTACGGTACTGGAACATGAGGTTGGACATTTGGTGGGACTTGTAGGTGTAGGCACACCCATGCAAACAGCACACAAGGCAAACGGCAGTCATTGTAATAACCAGGCGTGCCTGATGTATTATGCGTCGGAAACCACCGATGTTTTAGGCTTCCTGGTTACAGGAAATATTCCTCCGTTGGACGCTCCCTGTATAAATGATTTAAAGGCTAATGGCGGAAAGTAAGGCGTGTTAATACGGGTCTCCAACCTCGAATTCGTACACCATCCCCGAATGCAGTTATTGCAGTACAATTGTTTCAAGCCTATCTAATAACTACCCGGAAGTAACCATTCATGTTTTCCCCGTAGTTTTGACAAAATCAAAGTCAACAGCAATGGATATTTCACTCTATAGTATAATGCTGCATGTGCACAGTGCAGGCCGATGGATTGTTTTACTGCTTTTATTGTTTGCCATCTTTAACAGCCTTATCGCAGGCAACCGGCCCTTTATAAAATCGGATAACCGGCTGGGATTGTTGCTGACAATTTTCTCAGATATAATGCTGCTGGTAGGTATCTATTTATACTTCGTTGGCCCGAGGGGCTATAAAATGTTTGAGCAGGCTGGCGGCATGGGTGCTGTGATGAAAGATGCAACAACCCGGTTTTATGCGGTGGAGCACATGGCGGGTATGTTAATCGCCATTATTTTAATTCATATTGGAAAGGCGCAGGCCAGGAAACCAATTGGCGACAGAGCCAAGCATCGCCGTACAATGATTTTCTATTTTCTTGCCTTACTCATTATCCTGGTTTCTATCCCATGGCCTTTTAGGGCCATTGGTACAGGGCGGGGGTGGTACTAATATACCGGAATCGTAATGGTATCGCTGACTGTGATGTATGTGATAGCGACATTAAATCTCATACATCTCATAAAACCCGGTTCATCCTCTTTTTCCCAATTCAATTACTTCGCAATCTTTGATGGCACTGCCATCAATAGTGAAGCGGATGATGGTTTTCATCTTATGCCACCCCTGGTTGCCGGCGGCTCCGGGATTTATATGAAGGCATTCAATAGTTTTATCATAGATGACTTTTAAAATATGAGAGTGCCCGCAGATAAAAAGTTTTGCTTTGTTGTCAATTAATTCCTTTTTAACTCCGGGTGCATAGCGGGCGGGATGCCCGCCAATATGCGTCATATAAACTTTTACATCCTCACAGTTCCAAATTATTTTCTCAGGATATACGCTTCGCACATCATAGCCGTCGATATTACCCCAGACGCCTTTTACCGGGAGGCCGCTTCCGGAAGCCAAACGATCAGCAATGCCGATGCTCCCGAAATCTCCGGCATGCCAAATTTCATTGCAACTCTCAAAATGCCTGAAAACTCCTTCATCTAAAAAGTTATGTGTATCAGAAATGAGCCCAACCCGTGTCATAGATTATAATGTACTTTTATAAATCAAAAACGATTGCATGACATTCCACCGCAATTTCATTTATTGGATTGACAAACGAAAGTGGAAATATGTTTTTCTGCTTATTATGTTGGAGCTTTCTTCCCGGCTTCAGCAGCGATAAGAACGCACAGCCTGTCTGCCT
>DASQMG010000600.1:0-7448 GCA_035645595.1 Flavisolibacter sp.
GCTAAACTTTTGTCGGTTTAATCGCATACCCATACTTTTGCACTCCCATTGTAAAAAATGGTGTTTGATTATGTCACAACGAATCAGAATTAAACTTCAGTCTTACGACCACAACCTGGTTGATAAATCAGCGGAAAAAATTGTAAAGACTGTGCGCAGTACTGGCGCCGTAGTAACCGGTCCAATTCCTCTTCCTACCCGCACTAAGATTTTTACAGTTTTAAGGTCACCCCACGTAAACAAAAAGAGCCGTGAGCAGTTCCAGTTAGCAACGCACAAACGCCTGCTGGACATATACACCTCAAGTTCAAGAACAGTGGATGCTCTTTCAAAACTTGATTTGCCCTCCGGCGTTGAAGTGGAAATTAAAGCATAAAAGCTCTTCGGTCTTCCTAAGAGTGGAGGCTTTGGACACCATAGTTCTTATAAATTCATATTCATCTCTCAACTCTGCAAGGAAGAAAAGAGCTCTGAAATTTAAACGACTTCTAAGCCAACATTTTGGATTGGGAGTTAACATATAAACAAGCCCTTCGAGGTTTGTTTGTCACCGGTACTTCCGAAGCGTACAGCACAAAAGGAAAAGGTCGGCTGATAAACCAGGATTGAAGCCCCAATATTCCATGGGTCTGTCTTGTATAACCTTGCGGGGAGTAAACCGCAAAAAAATGAAAGGAATTATTGGTAAAAAAATCGGGATGACCAGCATCTTCGATGCAAATGGCAAGCAAACCGCTTGTACCATTATTGAAGCTGGCCCCTGTGTAGTAACTCAGGTGAAAACACAGGAGACCGATGGCTACTCTGCACTACAGGTTGGCTTCGGTGATAAAAAAGAAAAGCGCACAATAGCTTCGGAAAAAGCTCACTTCGCAAATGCCAACACTTCGGCAAAAAGTTTCGTAAAAGAATTTCGCAACTCTTCTCTAGAAAAAAATATTGGTGATACTATTACCGTTGACATTTTCGCTGAAGGCGATAAAGTTGAGGTAGTTGGTACCACAAAAGGCAAAGGCTTCCAGGGGGTGGTAAAGCGTCATGGATTCTCTGGTGTGGGCGAAGCTTCTCACGGTCAGCATGACCGTCAGAGGGCCCCGGGCTCTATTGGTGGCTCCTCGTATCCAGCCCGTGTTTTTAAAGGAATGCGCATGGCCGGACGTATGGGACAGGATAGAGTAAAAGTCAAAGGACTTCAGGTTGTAAAGATTTTCCCTGAAAAGAATTATATATTAATCAGCGGCGCTGTTCCAGGCCACAATGGTTCAATCGTTTTAATTCAGAAGTAATGCAAGTAAAAGTATTAAACATACAAGGACAAGAGACAGGCAGAACTGTTGACCTTCCCGAAGACATATTTGGTTTAGAGCCAAATGACCACGCTATTTATTTAGCTGTGAAACAGTATCTGGGTGCACAACGCCAGGGAACTCACAAGGTAAAAACCCGCGCCGAGGTCAAAGGATCAAGCCGTAAACTTCACAAACAAAAAGGCACCGGTGGATCTCGTAAGGGAAATATCCGTAACCCCTTGTATAAGGGTGGTGGTACTGTTTTCGGCCCAAAACCGCATAAGTATGATATTAAGCTTAACCGCAAGGTAAAAGACTTAGCTAAAATGTCTGCTCTTTCCCATAAGGCTAAAGAAAATGCGATTGTAATTGTTGAGGACGTTACATTAGATACTCCCAAAACAAAGACTTTCATGAACATTTTAAATAGTCTGAAAGTAGGAGATAAGAAACTGATGTTTGTAATACCTGAGTATAACGATAACGTTTACATCTCTTCGAGGAATATTTCGTCTGTATTGACAACATTGATGAGTGATGTAAATACATACGACCTCATTAATTCAGAAGTGGTAGTGCTAACCGAAAGTGCTGCAAAGATTTTCGCTAATGAAGAGGCTGAAGCAACAGCTTAATTTTTTCAAATTTTCAAACTGAATTCAGATGAAACTTTCTGAAGTATTGATAAAACCGATTTTAACCGAAAAAGCAAATGCCCAGCAGGAAAGCCTGCGTCGCTATGCTTTCCGTGTTTCCCGTAAGGCCAACAAACTGGAAATTAAGAAAGCGGTGGAAGAGGTGTACGGTGTAACTATCACAAATGTGAATACGATAGTGGTGCCAGGTAAAAATAAGACCCGTTACACAAAGAAGGGTTTCACTAAAGGACAGAAGCAAGCGTACAAAAAAGCACTGGTAACTGTAGCCGAAGGTGAAACAATTGATTTGTATAGCAATATCTAATGAATTTGAGATGGTGTGATTGCGAAGATCATAATTTCTCAAATTAAAAAGGCAGCAATAAAATACGAATGGTCCGCAAGACCGCAAACCTTGCAAATTTTATATGGCACTAAAAAAGTACAAACCTATTACAGCCGGAACACGATGGAGAATAGGTAACGCCTACGCAGAAATTACGACGAACGAGCCCGAAAAATCATTGCTTGAAGTTAAAAACCGTACAGGCGGACGTAACTTCCAGGGACGCAGAGCTATGCGTTACATTGGTGGCGGTCATAAGAAAGCGTACCGTGTAATAGATTTTAAAAGAAATAAGAAAGATATTCCTGCTACCGTAGCAACGATTGAGTACGATCCAAACCGTACAACATTCATTGCTTTGTTACATTACGCTGATGGTGAAAAAAGATACATTCTTGCACCACAAGGATTACAAGTAGGGGCGACAGTTTTGAGCGGCGATAATATTGCTCCCGAATTAGGCAATGCGCTTCAATTAAAAAATATGCCGCTGGGTACTGTCGTTCACAACATTGAAATGCAGCCTGGACAAGGCGGGAAGATTGCCCGTTCTGCAGGTTCTTCTGCGCAGCTTTCTAACAAGGAAGAAAAGTATGGTATTTTAAAAATGCCAAGCGGCGAACTACGCAAAGTTCTGATCAACTGTTATGCAACAGTTGGTACGGCAAGTAACGGTGACCATCAACTTCAATCAATGGGTAAGGCCGGCCGTAACGTATGGAAGGGTATTCGTCCCCGTGTTCGCGGTGTAGCGATGAATCCTGTCGATCACCCGATGGGTGGTGGTGAAGGGCGCGCCTCAGGAGGTCAGCCCCGCAGCAGAACCGGTCAGTATTCACGTGGCTTGAAAACACGGACAAAGGGCAAGGGCAGCGACAAGTTAATCATCCAGCGTAAAAACGGTAAGAAGTTAGCAAAATAAAATTTAGAGATTTAAGGAAGGAGCAATCTTAAGATTGAACCACTAAATCCGAAAATCAACAAATCAGAAATAAAAAAACATGGCTCGTTCAATTAAAAAAGGTCCTTACGTAGCAGCTCATCTGGAAGATAAAGTGGTAGCTATTAACGATGGCAAGAATAAGAAAGGCGTGATTAAAACATGGAGCCGCCGGTCGACAATCACCCCTGATTTCGTAGGTCACACATTTGCTGTTCACAACGGTAATAAATTTATTCCTGTTTACGTAACAGAATTTATGGTAGGACATAAACTTGGCGAATTCGCCCCTACCAGGAATTTCAGGGGGCACTCTAGCAAAAAAGGTTAAACATAATTTCGAGATTTTGGGATGGCGGGATTTGCTGATGTAAATCTCAAAATCACAAAATCCCTAAATCAGAAATAATATAAAAATGGAAGCAGTAGCAAAACTGAGAAATTATCCTACATCACCACGCAAAATGCGCCTGCTGGCGGATCTGATCCGTGGTATGAAAGTAGAAAAAGCGTTGGCAGAATTAGAATTCAATCCCAAGCATCCGTCAGTGCCTATGCGTAAACTGGTGCTAAGTGCTATCAGCAATTGGAAGCAGAAGAACGAGGGTGGCGATGAAGGACAATTATTCGTGAAAACGATCATGGTTGATGGAGCCAGAACGTTGAAGCGTATGCGTCCTGCACCTCAGGGTCGGGGTTATCGCGTACGGAAAAGAAGTAATCACGTAACTGTAATTGTCGACGCTAAACCATAATTAAAATTCTTATTAAAGTAAAAACATGGGTCAAAAAGCAAATCCAATTGGTAATAGGTTAGGCATCATCCGCGGATGGGAATCTAACTGGTATGGCAACAAAAAAGACTTTGCCAATAAGCTGATTGAAGATCACAAAATCAGAACTTATTTGAATGCCCGTATCAATAAAGGTGGTATAGCGAAGATAGTAATTGAAAGAACGTTAGGCAAGCTTATCATTACTATACATACTTCAAAGCCAGGTATCATCATCGGTAAAGGTGGTGGCGAGGTTGACCGTATTAAAGAGGAATTGAAGAAACTGACAGGTAAAGAAGATGTGCAAATCAACATTCTTGAAATCCGTCGTCCTGAACTAGATGCGATGATTGTCGGCGACACAATAGCGCGTCAGATAGAAAACCGTATCAACTTTAAGCGTGCTACTAAAATGGCTATCGCTTCTGCACTTAGGATGGGTGCCGAAGGAATCAAAGTTCAATTGAGTGGTCGTTTGGGTGGTGCTGAAATTGCCCGTAGCGAAAAATTTATGCAAGGCCGTGTTCCGCTTCACACCTTCCGTATGGATATTGACTATGCCAATGTGTTTGCACAAACAGTATATGGTAAAATTGGTATCAAAGTGTGGATCTGCCGCGGTGAAATTTTAGGTAAGCGTGACCTTAATCCAAACTTTATTGGCGGTAAAGAAGCTGGTCAAAGTATGGGCGAAAGAAGGGATAACCGTGGTGGTGATTTTGGCGGACGCCGTGACGATCGTGGTGGCGAACGCAGAGGCGGTGGTGGACAAGGTGGAGGAAACTTCAACCGAGGTGGTGGGGGCCAGGGCGGTGGTGGCCGTGCGGGCGGACAAGGTGGTGGCGGACGCCGGTAGAAATAATTAGCCGCGGATTAAGAAGTCTAGATATTTATAAGACAGGTTAGAGTTTAGGATTAATTCCTTACTCAAAACCCCAAACTATACACTGAATATGTTACAGCCTAAAAGATCGAAGCACAGGAAAATGCAGAAGGGCCGTATGAAAGGTGATGCAAAAAGAGGTTTCACTATCGCCTTTGGTTCTTATGCCCTGAAGACTTTGGATAGCCATTGGATCACTGACCGCCAGATTGAAGCTGCGCGGCAGGCCCTTACCCGCCACATGAAACGTGAGGGTAATGTTTGGATCCGTATTTTCCCTGATAAACCAATTACCAACAAGCCTGCAGAGGTGCGTATGGGTAAGGGTAAGGGTAACCTCGAGTACTGGGCTGCTGTAGTTAAGCCGGGCCGCATTTTATTTGAGATCGACGGCGTATCTGAAGAAGTAGCCAAAGGGGCATTGCATTTGGCCGCCGGTAAATTACCGGTAATGACAAAATTTGTAAAGCGTCGCGATTTAGAGGAAGCGTAAATTAATTAGCCGATTAGCTGGTGTAATGGTTAGCTGATTGGTGAGTCCAAATTATATATCATGTCAAAGACAGTAGATTTTAAGAACAGCATTCAAAGCCTGAACGACCAGGATCTGACTGCCCGTATAAAAGAAGATGAGGCCCGGTTGAAGAAGCTTGAGTTTGCCCATGCTATTTCGCCGCTGGAAAATCCGGTTAGCATTCGCAACCTTCGTAGAGAGTTGGCCCGGTTAAAAACTGAATTGAAGAAGAAACAAGTAGGTGCTTAATAAGCATGGCGCTTTCAGCAACTCGTTGTCAGCAACTGCTTTTGAAATAGAATCGTTTTAAATGCTTATGGCTTTAGCTGATTGCTGATAGCCAAAGGCTCAAAGCTTAAATAACATGGCTGAAAATACAACAACAGAAACAGCAACAAGCGCTTCAGCGCTAGACCGCAATTTGCGTAAAACAAGGACCGGTGTTGTTACAAGTAATAAGATGACAAAAACCATCACGGTTGCGGTAGAAAGGAAAGTTAAACACCCTATCTACGGAAAGTTCGTTAAGAAGACAACGAAGTTTCATGCTCATGATGAAACGAATGAAGCCAGTATTGGTGATGTGGTTCGGATCATGGAAACCCGTCCACTAAGTAAGACGAAGCGTTGGAGACTGATAGAAGTGGTAGAGAAGGTTAAATAAGGTGCCGGCTGTCAGCACTTAGCTTTCAGCAGCGTTCTTGAAATAATGTTTTAATTGCTCGTGGCTGTTAGCTAAGAGCTCAAAGCTAAAATAAAATGATCCAGCAAGAATCTCGTTTGGCCGTAGCGGATAATAGTGGTGCTAAAGAAGTGCTTTGTATTCGCGTATTAGGAAACAGCGGTCAGCGTTATGCCGGTGTAGGAGATAAGATTGTAGTTACTGTGAAAGATGCCATCCCGGCAGGAGGTATAAAAAAAGGTACAGTCGCCAAAGCGGTTATTGTTCGTACCACAAACAAATTGCGTCGTAAGGATGGTTCTTACATTCGGTTTGATGACAATGCCGTAGTAATCTTAAACGCCTCTGACGAACCAAGAGGTACACGTATTTTTGGTCCGGTTGCCCGTGAGCTTCGTGATAAAGGGTATATGAAAATTATTTCCCTTGCTCCGGAGGTCCTTTAAATTAGGTGATTAGTAATGGGACCGGTGCACGAATCAACTGACTAAACAGTCAATTAAATTCCTGGCAGTATCAGGATGTAAAACAGAAATAAAATGAAGACAAGATTTAAACCTAAGTACAACATCAGGAAAGGCGACCAGGTGGTCGTGATTACTGGTGATGATAAGGACTTAAAAAAGCCACGCCTTGTAAAGGAGGTTTTGGTTGAAGATGGTAAAGTGATTGTTGAGGGTGTTAACATCATCACTAAGCATACTAAACCGTCTGCCCAGAACACTAAAGGCGGAATTATAAAGAAAGAAGCGCCCATGCAAATCAGCAATGTGATGTTGTGGGATGGCAAACAAGCTACGAAAGTGAAGCGTGAAGAGAAAGAAGGCAAAAAAGTACGAATATCTAAAAAATCGGGAGGAATCATATAATGGCAACTACAAATCCTCGGCTACGAACAAAATATAAGGACGAAGTGATTCCGGCTTTAATGAAGCGCTTTGCTTATAAAAGCATTATGCAGGCTCCTCGTTTGGAAAAGATAGCTATCAACCGCGGCGTAAATGGCGCGGTTAACGATAAAAAATTAGTGGATATTGCTTTAGACGAATTAACAACTGTTACCGGCCAGAAGGCAATCGCCACAATGTCAAAGAAGGACATATCCAATTTTAAGCTTCGTAAGAATATGCCCATTGGTGCAAGAGTTACATTACGTGGTGAGAAGATGTATGAATTTCTGGACCGTTTAATTGCTGTTGCGCTTCCCCGTGTACGTGACTTTAAAGGTGTGAATGAGAAATCATTTGACGGTCGCGGCAATTACACAATGGGTGTAACTGAGCAAATCATTTTTCCTGAGATTGATATAGACAAAGTAAGCCGTATCACTGGTATGGACATTACGTTCGTTACTACTGCGCAAACCGACGAAGAGGCTTA
>DASQMG010000601.1:0-4281 GCA_035645595.1 Flavisolibacter sp.
CATCAACTCGCCTTTTAAACCAGCTATTGGCCCAAGTCCGTAGAGACGGGTTTTGTCCAGCGTGTCCAAATTGAGGTGTGCTGAAAGGTCACTGTCCATCATGATGTTCCGCAAGGCGCCAACCACTTTTACTTCCGGAACGGGGGAGGAGACAAGCGAAGCAAATAGACTCAGTAAGACGGCGTTATATATCATGATATCTTTGGTTTATACGTAGCAAGCTACCAAAGTAACGGGGAAAGTTTTTGACCGTTCCCCAATTTAGTTAAACTAAGCTTTCGGCTTTAAATCCGGCTTTTGCCACTATTGTTTCTATATCAACTGCAGCCATGTTCTCTGTTTCAACAGTCAATACTTTTTCAGGATTTGTCACATCTACTTTCCATTGCCTGATGGCAGGGTTTTCGTTTAGGAAGGGACCTACTTTTGCAATACAACCGCTGCACGCAATATTGCTTTTAAATTGATATTGTTTCATGCGTAAGATTTGTTGTTCAAAATTAGAGTTGAGAAGTAAGTTGTTTGTTACAACATTTTGAAAATCTGTTATAGAATTTTGATTACAGCCTGGCCCACTTTATGCGAATGCTATTTGTAACAACGCTTACACTGCTTAATGCCATTGCAGCACCTGCAATCATCGGATTTAAAAGAAAGCCGTTGATCGGATAAAGCAATCCGGCTGCAATGGGAATTCCAATGAGGTTATAGATAAACGCCCAGAACAAATTTTGCCGGATTGTTTTTACCGTTCTCCTCGATAGGTTTATTGCTGCCGGGATACGGGCTAGGTCCGAACTCATTAAGGTCATCTTGGCTACGTCCATTGCTATATCGCTTCCTTTAGCCATGGCAATGCTCACGTCGGCCTGCGCCAGTGCCTGGCTGTCATTAATACCATCACCCACCATGCCTACTACTTTACCTTTTGCCTGAAGATCTCTTACAAATGCGGCCTTGTCCTGCGGCAATGCTTCTGCCTGATAGTTGGCAATGCCGACCTGCTTTGCTACGGCGGCGGCAGTTTGTTTGTTGTCACCGGTAAACATGTACACCTCAATTTCCATTTCTTTCAATCTATTAATTGCTGCAACAGACGATTCCTTAATCTTATCAGCAATAGCAATTGCCGCCAGCACTTTTTTACTGTTGGCAAAAAAAACAACCGTCTTCGCCTCATCCCGCTTAGCATTACTCCATGCCGCTATTTCTGCTGAAAGTGTTAGTCCCTTTTGCTGTAACAATTGGATGGTTCCGGCATAATAGGTTATGTTGTTATGACTGGCTGATATACCAGCCCCTGTGACAGATTGTATATGAGTTAATTCCATGTTCCTGGCATCCTTTTCAAGAAATTTCGTTACGGCTTCGGCTAATGGATGTTCTGATACGCTCTCTATGCTATATAGAATATTGACAGCCTCGCTCCCTTCTTCTGTCCAGATAATATCGGTTACCCTCGGCTTTCCTTCTGTTATTGTGCCGGTTTTATCCAAGATGACAGCGTTCATCTTATGTGCCAGTTCAAGGCTTTCGGCATCTTTAATGAGGATGCCATTTTCGGCACCCTTACCCACACCTACCATGATAGCAGTAGGCGTTGCTAATCCTAATGCACATGGACAAGCGATGACCAATACAGTTACGGCCGCCAGCAGGCCCTGTGTTAACCCGTTATCGCCTCCAAGAACCACCCAGGCAATAAAAGAAAGAACGGCTATACCTATCACAACGGGAACGAATATGCCGGCAATCTTGTCCACTAATCTTTGAACAGGTGCTTTTGAGCCCTGCGCTTCCTGAACCATTTTAATGATATGCGCCAGAAGTGTTTCGCTGCCCACTTTTTCCGCTACAAACTGAAAGCTTCCTTTATGATTGATGGTGCCCGCGAAAACAGTTGCGTCTTTTTGTTTCAGAACAGGTATTGGTTCGCCACTAATCATGCTTTCATCGACATATGATTCACCAGTTTCCACTTTACCATCAACCGGTATTTTACTGCCGGGCTTTACAAGTAATACATCGCCCACCTTTACTTGCTCAATAGGAATTTCCATCATGTGCCCGCCTTGATGTACAATTGTTACCGTATTGGGTTGTAGCCCAATCAGCTTTTTTATGGCGGATGAAGTAGAAGCCTTTGCGCTCTCTTCTAACAGCTTACCCAAGAGAATAAACGCAATCACAACCGCTGCGGCTTCAAAATATACATGCGCATGTAGGCCACGGCTGTGCCAGAATTGTGGGTATAGTGTATTAAACATGCTGAAGACATACGCTATGCCCGTGCTCAATGCAACCAATGTGTCCATGTTGGCCGAATGGTGCTTTGCCTGCTTCCAGGCATTGACAAAAAACTGTTGTCCAAAGAGGAGTACCACAGGAGTGGCCAATGCCCACATAATGTAGTTGGCGTATGGAATATTCATAAAGAACATTCCGATAGTGACTAATGGCACCGACAGCGCAACCGACCAAACGGTTTTTTGTTTGAGTGACTGAAGTTTCTCTTTGTGCAAATCCTCCAATGCTGCTTTCGCTTCCTTTGAATCCTCAATCATTAGGTCATAGCCAATGCCCTGAACGGCTTCCTTTAGTTTTTGAGGAGAAGTAATGGTAGGCACATATTCGACCAGCAATGATGTATTGGCAAAATTCACTGAAGCGCCTATCACGCCTGGCTGTGCCACCACAATGCTTTCGGCACTTGATGCACAAGAGGCGCAACTCATGCCCGTTACAGGGAAGGTTTGCTTGAGTGTTTCTACATCGTAGCCCAAATCCCGGATGGCGGCTACTGCCTGCGGCACTACATCACTGTCATTTGCGGTAATGAAAGCCTTATGATTATTCAACTCTACTTTATGCGTAGTGATGCCGGGAACCTTTGCTAAACCATTATCTACGATTAGAGCACAGTGTTCACTTTCAACACCGGCAAGTGGTAGTTCTAAAACTGTTTTTTTAGTATCCATAAATTCGACATTTAGATACCTCAAAGGTGGTACGGAACGGGAGGGAGATTATTACAGGATTCTGAAAAAGACTTATAGAATTTTGTACCTAATAGTTCGGATACGGCTGTATGTATTGGGTCGCCGACTTCTCACAAAAAGCGGATGTGGTTATTAGTTGCGGCCCACAGTGGGGACAGCTGTTCTTTGCCTAAATTCTTTTCGCCTCTTGTCATTTCATTACATCTTTTCGGGGTTCAGCCGCCTGTATCCTGCCCTTCCTATTCCAAACGATTTGGGCGTATACCGTCTTATTAACAAGCAACGCTACACCATACACCTGGCAGGCTTCCAAGGTCTAGTTTCCTGGCCTTAACTTTTTGCGCTTTTCCAAAGTTTTGTCCGCGGTTAAGTTGCTATCTGTGTTTAACCGGTTGCAGAACATAACATAAACGCTGCTGCACTTGCCAGCAACAGAAGGGTTTGTAACCTATTCAGCAAATCAAGATGATTTCACAGGGTTAAATTCTATCTATTGATTTTCTGCCTTTATCGCCCAGCTGTTTAAAATGGCTTGGTGTAAGGCCGGTTACTTTTTTAAACTGCGACGATAGGTGTGCCACACTGCTGTAGCCAAGCTTCCAGGTGATTTCGCTTAAGGTAAGTTCATTGTAAACGAGCCATTCTTTTACCTTTTCAATTTTCTGTAAAATAAAGAACTGCTCAATCGTTATTCCTTCCACTTCGGAGAACAGGCGGCTTAGTTGCGTGTACTCTTTGATAAGTTTTATGCTTAAAAACTGTGTGATACTAAAGTGCTCCTCTATATCGCCACTTTGTACTTTGGCTATCAACAGGTTTTTGATTTTCTCAATCAACTTATGCGCCTTATTATCAAGAACCTCAAAGCCTAATTCCGACAACTGGCTGCTTATCATCCTTAGTTGATCTTTCGATAACTCCTTATTCAACTCCACTTCGCCCATGGTCACTTCAACAGGATGTAAATCAGCATTTTCAAACGCCTGTTTCACTACCATGATACAACGGTTACAAACCATGTTTTTAATATACATCCGCATTATACGAAAGTAGACCCATTGAATTTTATGAATAATAAAAAGTCGGAAATTAGCGCGTTTATACTCTTGTAATTACGGGTTTGCAGGTATAGTTTCGCATCGGTTTTTCATAGGATATTGGATTTTAAAACGGGGCAGCATTTTTATGCAGCCCTTTTGTTTTTTATGCTGCACCATCGCTGAGGATACGTAGCTGCCCCGCCTTCGTCCTCGTTAATCTACGAATGAGCACAGTAAAAATG
>DASQMG010000602.1:0-25709 GCA_035645595.1 Flavisolibacter sp.
GAGTAAGATAAATGGAACGATAATCTTCATTTTCTGCCCCTTTGAATCATTTTTTAACTGACGTAATTAGCTGGTGAATTGCTTCGTGCAAATAAGTTTCGTCTATAAAAGGGAACGCTTCGTACCTAAATTGATTTGCGAAGCTTAGTGCAGCTTTCAGCCGGAACTTTTTTTGCTCTATGCACAAGGCAAAATTCTTTTTCATGAGGTGCTTTGCCAGGTATTGCTGTTCGGTTTGACCGGGCGTGGGTATCAAAATACTTTTCTTTTGCATTACAGCTAAATCCATTACAGTACTATAGCCACAACGGCTTATAATAAATGTGGCCTCAAGAATATTCCTTTCCAGTTCTGCCGAGGGCAAATGGTTATATACAGTAATATTTCGTTGGACTAGAATAGTTTCTTTTGTTTGTGGGAGCCCCCGTACCAATATAACCGGATCTGTAAAAGTTTTTAAATCGCTTACCACAATATTTTCCAACAAAGTTCTTTGAGGTTCCGGACCAGATAAAATGATAAGCAGGTGCCTTCCCAATTTGGCTTCCTTTTTTTGAAACCGGGAGATACCTCCTATATATTGCAAATGGGTGACTGGTTTTTTTACCGGGTGAGAAAGATCACCAGCCAGGTTGTTTGACGTGGGTGCATCAGGCACCCAACACGCACTATATTTATTGATAAAGTGGTAGTTTAACTTCTGCAAAATAATCTCAATAAAAGGCCACGGAGCTTTTATCCTCAACTGGTGTGTAATAAAAACAGATATAATGGCTGGATGATAAAGTCCATAACGGTTATCGGAAATCACTACGTCAATTTGTTCTTCCTGTACAACTTTTTGCAACCATAGCTGTTCTTGTTTTATAGCTGAAATTATTCTGGGAATTTGTGCCACAATTTTAAATAGCAATCCCCAGGAATTTGAAGCATATGTAATATTATAACCTGGCAGGTACTGAATGGGTAAAAATGGAAATTCCATTTCCAGTAAGGCTTTTACCTTACCGGAAGCAGCGATAAACACTAAGCAGTTAGCTGCCAACAAAGATCGTATAACTGGAATACAGCGGGTTGCATGGCCGAGACCCCAATCTAACGGCGCCACTAACACTTTAAGCGGTGAAATGGGGTGCTTCATGTTAATTATAGTTTCTTTTTTTAGTAGCTATACTAAATGCCGTGGTAAAATAGTTATTTTACAAAACAGACTAAATAAGTATGAAGAAGATAATCTACATGGCATTGTTCTTGACTGCTCTTAGTATAGCCGGTTGTTCCCGCAATTATTATTCTGGTACAGGTAAAGGCAGCGGTTGCGGATGCCCCGGGAAAGTATAGGATACAAAAAATCAAGATAAGTCATGAAAAACTATAACCGCGACTTGTTACTGCTCTATAAAGAAGAAGCGTATGACGACGATTTGCTTCAAAAAGAAGTAGAATGCCTGCACGAAATTTTAATGCGGGTTGAATGCAACGATACTTTTTGCGCTGCACATGAATTAGTTACCCGCAATCAAATTACCCAAAAAGCAAAAAAAATTATTAAAGCTATTGGTTGGCCGGAGCTGAAACCCTTTAACTTCCTGATTAACAAAAATTAGCTAAGTTCCTGTAAAGCTGTTCGTAGTTTTTGCAACATTTCATCTATCTCCTCTTTTTTACAAGTACCTACACTAAGCCTGTACCACGGCGAATTTTTTGCTGCACCAAATGCATAAAAAGGAACCACCGCTAAACTGGCCTGTTGCAGTAGATAAGAGGTAACGGCAGCCTGGTCTTCCAATACGTTTCCGTCTTTGGCTTTCTTTCCCGCCAAATCAATTTTTATTGTAAGGTAGATAGCGGCTTCCGGTGCTACAGCCTCTACACTAAATCCCTCTGCTTTCAAGATTGTAATACCTTCATAAATACGCCGAAGCCTTTCTTCCAGTTCCGATTTAAAATGAGAGAAGTAGGCATTGATCCTTTCTGTTTCGCCTATGTACTTTGTGAGACCTTTTTGCTCCGGCATAGGCGCCCAGGCTCCCACATGTGAAAGAATTGCTTTCATTTTATTTAGCACAACTGCAGGCCCCATGCTCCATCCAACCCTTACGCCGGTGGCCGCAAAGCATTTACTAATGGCATCAATGTAAATGGTGTAAGGCCGCATGCCGGGGTTAAGCGAAACAGGGTCGTAATGTTCAATGCCATTGTAGGTAAGGTGCCAGTACATCTGGTCGAACATAACATACAGCTTTTTTTCGCCTTTGCCTCTCCTGTTATTTTCTTCTACTACCATATTGCAGATAGCGGCTAGTTCTTCTTTACGGAACGTAGTACCGGTTGGGTTTTGCGGTGAGCAGAGGGCTAAAAAACAAGCGTCTTTTACATAGGGCCTTATGTCATCTGCCGTAGGCATAAATGCATTTTCTGCCCTTGCCTCCACTACAATATGTTCGCATTCTACAAAATGGACATAATGATTATTATTCCAGGAAGGCACAGCATAAATTACTTTGTCGCCTTTATCTGCCACAGCACGGAATAAGGCATAAATCAGGGGCCGGCCTCCGGAAGCAATTAAAATTTCATCGCTGTTGTAATCCAGCCCCTGGTAGTGTTTTGAAAATTTACTCACTGCCTCTCTCAACTCAAGGCTTCCTTCGCCGGGAGGGTAGTTGGTAAAATGCTGACGGTAGGCTTCTACAATATAGTCTTCCAGTTCTTTTGGAATAGGGAATATTTTGGGGTCGAAATCGCCTACAGTGAAGTTGTAAATCCTTTCGCCCTGCCTGATACGTTCCCGTATTTCACCGCCCAGTTTTACAATCTCCGAGCCTATCAATGTCTCTGATAAATAGGATAATTTCATAAGCCGCAAATATAGCACCTCACCCCTCTACAACAAGTTATAGAGAGGAATTACAATCCGTAAGTCTATTAATCTTTACATAGCGGTTTTTTGCGTTCTCTATGTCTAATATGAAATGAAGAATTTAACGCAGGTGCCTGCGCCCGCTCTACGTATCTGATGGAGAGGGGCCAGGTGTGAGGTTGTACATCTTGCTCTTCATCAATCCCCACTTACACAACCGGTGTACAATAGAAACCCTTAACACGCCCAAGCCGTAAACGGCACTTCGCTTAAAATTAATGCTGGATGCTTCTTCAAAATATTTGGTGGGGCAGGTGACTTCGGCAATCTCGTAATTAAAGTAAATGATCTGCGAAAGCATTTCGTTATCAAAAACAAAATCATCCGAATCTATTTCATAATTCACTTTTTCCAACACTTCTTTTGAAAAGGCCCGGTAGCCGGTATGGTATTCCGATAGCTTCTGATCTACTAAAATGTTTTGTATAAGCGTGAGTAAACGGTTGGCTATGTATTTGTAAAGGGGCATACCGCCACGCAATGCACCATTGCCTAAAATGCGGGACCCCAGCACTACCTGGTACAGATCGTTAGCTATTAAATGGGCCATGCTTGGGATTAGCTTTGGGGTATATTGATAATCGGGGTGCAGCATAATAACAATATCGGCACCCAGCTCTAATGCTTTGTTGTAACAGCTTTTTTGATTGCCGCCATAGCCACGATTTTTAGGGTGCTGAATAATATGTCGAATACCTATTTGCTTTGCCAGTTGAACTGTATCGTCTTTGCTGCGATCATCTACCAATACTACTTCATCTACTATATCAAATGGTATTTCGTTATAGGTTTGTTGCAAGGTTTTAGCGGCGTTATAGGCTGGTAAAACCACTGCTATTTTCTTTCCGTTCAGCATTATGGCGGCAAAAGTAAGCGCATTCAAATTATCTTTTCTTCAACTTAGTCTACCAGTATTTTTTCAGAAGATATTTCCTTCCCGGTGATTCTTATAATATACATTCCCTTAGCTAACGAGGGCAACTGGATGGTTAGCAATCCGGCAGTAGAAAATGTATTTTTTTGATAGACTAAACTGCCATTGCTATTCAATATCTGCACAACATTGATTGCTTCATTACTGTTGATGTAAAGTTTGCCATCCCGCACAACCGTAGGATAAACCTGCAGGCCTCCACCTGTACCATTAATTTTTACAACCGGGGAATATGAACTTCCTCCATTCCTTTCTACAATGCGGAGCCGGTAAAACAGAGCGGTATTATTGCCGATAGCGTGAAGGAATGAATAGGCTGCCCCACCATTTACCCCCCTGGCATCAAGTTCCCCGGCAGTGGTATAGAAGCTTCCATCAGCACTATATTCAATTATAAATTTTGCTGTGTTTTGTTCTGACGCTGTAACCCATTTCAACTCGTTTGCGGCCGCTACTTTTTTGCCCGTAAAACTGCTTAGCGTAACAGGCAGCACAACGGAAGCTACTACTTTATAAACTACATTGGTAGCCTGCGAAACAGCATAGATGGTTCCGTCTTCGCCCTCGCCAAAACCTACAACAAAATTTTGCAAACCCGTTTTTATTGTTGGTGCAGGAAAGCTTCCATCACCATTTTGTTTTAGCAGATAAAGGGTACCGGAGTAAACATCGGCCGCTATATAATACCCGGCAAAGAAAGGATATTCGGTGCCGCGATATACATAACCTCCCACCACACTTGATGGACCGCTTGAAGGATTGTTGTAATCAAATAAAGGTGGAAAATAATTAAGCGGGTTACAGGTAGCGGCATTAATGCCCGGTGTTCGGATGCTGCCTTCGTAACAGCGCCAGCCATAATTTTCCCCGCCGGTGCTGGAGACAGGTCTAAAGTTCACTTCCTCTTTTGCGCCCTGGCCCACATCACCGATCCACATATCACCGGTGAGCCGGTCAAAGCTCCAGCGGTAGGGGTTGCGCAGGCCACGGGCCCAGATGCGGTTATCAAAGTTGGGTGTGTTATAAAAAGGGTTAGAGGCAGGAACTGTATAATAAGGCGGGGTAGTAAAATTGTCAACATTAATCCTTAACATCTTACCTAAAAGAGTGGTAGAATCCTGTGCATTGTTGAATGGATCATTGGCGCTGCCCCCATCGCCCGTAGCAAAATATAAATTACCGTCTTGTCCAAATTGCAAATGCCCGCCGTTATGATTGTCGAAAGGTTTCGGGATTGTTAGCAGCACCACTCCAGGTGCCACATCGGCCACGTTAGCCGTTCCGGTAGCATGGTATCTTGCTACTTCTATAGCACCGCTGCTATTATTATAATAAATAAAGAAATAACCATTGGTTTCATACGCCGGGTGAAAAGCTGCACTCAATAAACCCCGTTCGCCGCCATAAGTAATGATACCGCTTACGTTTAAAAACGGAGTAGCCTGTAAACCTCCATTGGCAGGGTCATACACTTTGATAACCCCATCCTGCTGAACAATAAATAAACGATTGGTGCCATCAGCAGCATTTACCACTTCTACCGGCACTGATAAGCCACTAATAAAAGACTCATAACTAACCGATGGTTGCGCAAAGGAATGAGCAGCAAAAAAAAGACTGCCGGTAAGCAGTAGTGAAGTGTAGAAATTTTTCATACATAAAAGGTTGTTGATTAGCCGCACAAATTCAATGCCCTTCAGTGCCTTAACCAGCCAACAACCTTTAAATTGATTTAAATATTGCGTGATTTTACTCAACCAGAACACGCTCTACATATTGTGGTTTATTTGTACTAAGCAGCCGTACAAAATAAATTCCCGCTGGCAATGAAGGCAAACCAATGGTCAGAGTGCCGGTTTGATTGTTAATACCTTTCTCATACATCGACACATTAGCACTATTAATTACCTGCAGCTTTTCGTAAGCTTGCGCCGTTTGGATATAAACAGTACTGCTTCTTACGATTGTAGGAAAAACTTTTGTCGTATGTTCCTCATCCAATAGCTGTATGGCCGGGGTATAAGCAACCGCTACGCCACCTGAGATTATGGCCAGGCGATAATATATCAGTGCATTATCAATAAAAGTGTGGCGGAAAACATAACCGGTTCTTCCTTCCGTTCTTGCCAAATGAACAATGCCTGCACGGTCAAATGTTCTAAGGTCCCGGCTGAACTCGATATAAAAATCATCTACATTTTGAACGGCTCCTATGTTCCAATGAATTTCGTTAACGCCAACAATGCGGTTAGCCTTAAAACTACTGATACCTACATAACCATTGGGAAAATTAATGGTTGTTGAAAGGGTCGTATTATTGGCTAACTCTCCTAACCGGCTTTTATACTCAGCAGTGGTCCAGTAATCGCCGCTGCTTACTGGCTGTACTACAGGTTGAGAATTGGCCAGGATTGCGGTTAACAACAGTGTAGAAAATATCACCTTTTTCATAACTCACATTTTTCTCATTTGTGTAAAACAAAGTCAGTGCCGAAGAATAAAGGAGTGGGCAGTTAGCAGTTGCAGTAGGTAACTGCATATTGTTTATTTTGCGGCTATGTCATCAATAACATTTACACTGGTACAAACGGCTTTGTATTGGGAAGATAAAAGGGCGAACCTGCAAATGCTGGAAGAAAAAATAAAAAACATCAGGGAAAAAACACAGGTAGTTATTTTACCCGAAATGTTCAGCACGGGTTTTAGCATGAAGCCGGAAATTTTAGCAGAAACAATGGATGGGGAAACGGTGCAATGGATGAAAAAGGTAGCGGCTGAAAAGAAAGTAATTCTTACCGGCAGTGTAATTATTCAAGAGGATAAGTATTACTACAACCGGTCCATGTGGATGTTGCCAAACGGCCAATTTGGTTGTTATAATAAGCGCCACTTATTTGCTTATGCAGAAGAAGATAAACATTACACAGCGGGCAGCGAACGGTTTATTGCATCCGTAAATGGATGGAAGGTAAACCTGCAGGTTTGCTATGATTTACGGTTTCCGGTTTGGGCACGGCAGACTTCACCCCCGGCTCCTCCCCAACAAGTAGGCGAGGGGACCAGGGGCGCCAGCCGTTCCCCCTCTACCACTCCGCTGGAGAGGGGGTTGGGGGCTGAGGTGTTTGAATACGACGTTTTACTTTATGTGGCTAACTGGCCCGAACGGCGAAGCACAGCCTGGAAAACATTATTGCAGGCACGGGCCATCGAAAACCAGTGCTATGTAATTGGTGTGAACCGGGTAGGAAAAGACGGGAGCGGAATTTATCATAGTGGCGATAGTATGGTAATAGATCCGCTGGGAGAAGTTTTATATCATAAGAAAGATGAGGAAGACATTTTTACAATTACATTGGAGAAGCAAAACTTAGTCGAGATAAGGGAACGTTTTCAATTTTGGCGGGATGCGGATAAATTTCAAATTCTTACTTAACAGCTTTTTCTCTAATCAACTCCCTTACCTTCTCCATCTTATAATCCATATTTCTTCGTATGGCCTCCACCGTAGGCAACGCAATAACTTCGGGCAATACGCCATGCCCTTTTTTTTCTTCCTTATCTATTACTAATCTAAACAGCGGTAGCCGAAAACGTACGCCAGTATTAGGCAGCGTAACATCAGGAATTAACCAGGCTGAGTTACCGTAAGCCCCACCGCCGGTTTCTTCGCCCACTACAATTACGTCGTCTTGCTCTTTTAAGGATTTAGTAAATAAAGATGCAGCAGAAAATGTATTGCCACCAGTCAGGATGTAGGTGATGCCTTCAAAATGATTTTTACTTTTCGGCTTAAACTGTTTTTTCTCAAACAAGCCGAAATGATACTTGCCATCTTTTTTCTTCCGGGTTAAAAACTGCATGAATAGCCAGGTAAAGAAGCGTTCGCTGCGGTACCTGCTATACTCGCTGGTTCTGTGCAGGGCATACAACGAATCGGCAATTTTAAATGGCTTATCAGCAATATATTTTGTTAGAAGATTAGAAAGTGTAACGCTGCCGCCGCCATTGCCCCGCATATCTACCACCAGGTTTTGTATGTTCTGTTCTCTTAGGTGCTTAAATGATCTTCTAAAAAAGCTACGAAGTCCGTTGCCTTTGGTAAATGTGTTTACTTCCATAAAAGCAGTGCTGGTTGCGGTATCAATACGCAGGTTACGCATAGCTTCCAGTTCGAACTTTTTGCGTTCCTTCCTGGATAGGGATTTTGGTGGTGCTATTCTAATACGTGGTGTATCGGCCCTGGGATGATAAAGGCTTAGTATAGCCGTTCTTAAGTTGCCAGACGTATCAATAAATTCTACCGGCGTTTTTTGCTTTAACCCGAACGCTGATGTATATAAATTTCGAAATGTACTTCCATTGCTTATTGTTTGATACTTGTGCGTAGTGTTATAACCATCGGCAGAGAGAAAAGAGAACAGCGAATCCACAATATCATTCATTGGTATTCCATCAATGCTTTTTAAAATAACACCTCTGGCAACATTACTATCGTTACGATTGAGGTTAGCTGTTACCACTACCGTATCGGGCCAGGCTTTTATAAAAAGTGGAAACAAAGGGGATTGTCCTCCAAAGTAAGTTGCCGCTGCTTTTGAGGCTCTGGCAGTTGTATGTCCGCAACGAATTTTAGAGATCACATAACTCAGTACCCTTCTAAAGCCCCCTTCGGTTAGGGAATCGGTTAGCTTGTTGCTACCCGTTTCAAAATAATAATCCATGCTGTCTTTTGGCGTATACCAATACAAACTTGGATGCGATTCTTCCAGGCTGTTTCTGAAAACCGCGTAATCTTCTTTTAAAACTTCCGGTGGGTATTTTTTTGAAGGATGATAAGCCTTGCTTACGGCACAACTGCTGAAAAGGGACAGCAACAAAAGGGGTAGTAAAGCGTTTCTCATTATTGCCCCTCATTTAAATGCATTCCATCCTTGTGCGGTAATAGGATGTTTGCCGCCTCCTTTCGTAATAATATGGGCACCGGCTTCTTCATCGGTTATATAACCGATTACAGTGATGCTGTTTTCACCGGAAATTTTTTCAAAATCATCCTGTTTTATCGTAAACAACAGCTCATAATCCTCACCACCGCTCAATGCGCAGGCTGTAGGATCTAAATTAAATTTAAAGGCGGCATTGCGGGTTTCTTCTGTTACCGGGATTTTCTCTTCGTACAAAACACAACCGACGCGGCTTTGCTGGCAAATGTGTAATATTTCGGAGCTTAATCCATCGCTTACATCGATCATAGCAGTTGGCGTAATAGCTGCTTTCTCAAAATATTCTATTACATCTACTCTCGCCTCTGGTTTTAAGATTTTTCCTACTGTATAAGTTTCCCCTTCAAGGTCGGGCTGAATTTTTGGGTTTTCCAGAAAAATTTTCTTCTCCCTTTCCAATAAGGTAAGACCTAGAAATGCAGCGCCCAGATCGCCGGTAACGCAAAGCAATTCACCTTTTTGCGCCCCCTTTCTTGTAACATATTTATCGGGGGCCACCTCACCAATGGCCGTGCAGGAAATAATAAATCCTTTTTGTGATGTGGTGGTATCGCCTCCAATTAAATCAACCTTGTATTGCTCACAGGCTGCGTACACGCCTTCATAAAAATCGTCAAGCGCTTCCAGGCTAAACCGGTTACTAAATGCAAGGCCAAGTAAAATTTGCGTAGGTGTTGCATTCATGGCGCAGATGTCGCTCACATTTACCGCTACGGTTTTATAGCCAAGATGTTTTAATGGCGTGTACATCAAATCAAAATGCACTCCTTCAATCAGCAAGTCGTTGGTAAGAACTGTTTGCTTGCCAAAATGGTCAATCACGGCAGCATCATCGCCTACGCCCAGAATGGAGGATACATTATGTATTTCTATGTTTTTAGTAAGGTGTTCTATTAAGGCAAATTCTCCTAGGGAGGAGACTTCTGTTCGTTCGCTCATACATTATTGTTTTCTGATTCCGGTGTTCCCGGGCTGAATAACGGTAAATGATTTATATAATTGGTTCCCATATTTATCTGTTGTTGCTTTTACCAAACTACACTTCTCTTCCTCCAATAAACCTTCGAGTCTGCAAAAAATAACTCCTAATGTTTCTGATGTAAACGGAAGACCAACTCGCCAAATCTTTGTCTAATGTCAGCAAAATTCTTTTTTCATCTTTAGACGTTTTTAATATAACATCATCACTTATCCGGGGCATCATTTCAAGAACATATAATACATCATAGTCTTCACGTACCAATCAAACGATAGCTTTGTCAAGGCCCTCGTCTGCAATGAACTTTGGTTTTTCATTCCTCACAAAGCGACTGGCAGAAGATATTTGGTTCTCAGACTATCGGTAGCAAATTGCAGGGCGGCATAAATGGATTCTTTTGGTAGCCTGGGATGACTATTTAAAATCTGCTCTATTGTCTCCCGGGCGGCCAGCCTTTCAATAATTAATTCAAGGGTGATTCTTGTTCCTTTAATAACCGGTTTACCCAACATTATTTTAGGATCGACTTCTATATAGGTCGCATAATTTCCATGCCCAAATTTACGACGGCCAGCCATAATTTACTACCTGTACCAACTCATCATGTATGACCCCATTGGTGGCAATAATGCCTGGCTGGTAAGGAGAGTATTCATCGCCTCTTAAGTTGGTTACTTTTCCACCCGCTTCTTCTACCATTAAAAATCCGGCAGCGCTGTCCCACGCCTGTAGTTTATGTTCGTAGAAACCATCAAAACGGCCACAGGCAACCCAAGCCAAATCAATAGCTGCCGAACCTAAACGCCGCACCGGGACGCCCCTGCGTATAAAGCGTTCAAACACTTGCAAGGGTCCATTGGGTTCATCTAAATAGGTGTAAGGGAAACCAGTAACCATACAGGCATTTGCTACTTTTTCTTTTGTGCTTACCGTAACCCGTTTGTTATTTAGCGTTACACCTTCTCCCCTCTCTCCAATAAATAATTCATTCATAAACGGGTTATAAATTCCACCCATGATCATTTTACCATTATGTTCCAGCCCAATTGAAATGCAGCAAATAGGTATATGATGGGCAAAGTTCACTGTGCCGTCAATGGGATCAATGATCCATTTGTATTCTGAATCCTGAACCAGGTCACCGCACTCTTCGCTTAATATATGATGGCCGGGAAAGTTTTTGGTGATAACATCAATTATGGCTTTTTCAGAAGCATGATCTACTTCGGTAACCAAATTATTAATACCTTCTTTATTGGTGATCTCAAATTCAAGATCAGTAAAGCGGCGTATCTCGATAGTAGCGGCATCTATCGCCTGTAGCAGGGTATTTTTGAACATGCGCAAAAGTAAGGGTTTGGGGTTTGCAGTTTGGAGTTTGGGGGTCTTAAGTCAATCAATTTCTTCTTAATACAACCCTTCTTTTTTGCTTGCTGCCATTTGATATTGTTTTGTTGCCCTCAGCAAGGCCGAAGAACCTTATTCTACAGTTGGATATTCATTCTTCCTTGTTCGTCTGTACGTTATTCTTTAGGTTTGCCCGCTTAGTAACTACTGCCATTGACCTTATCCATCATCATAGTAAACTACAATGTCAAATACTTTTTAGAGCAGTGCCTTTATTCTGTTATGAAAGCGGTACAGGATATAGAGGCAGAGGTTATTGTGGTGGATAATCATTCAACCGATGACAGTCTTTTTTATTTAGCTCCAAAATTTCGGCAGGTAATCTTTTTACAAAATGAAACCAATAGTGGTTTTGGCAAAGCCTGCAACCTGGGTTTACGGGAAGCATCGGGCCAGTACATTTTATTTTTAAATCCTGATACAATTGTTGCCGAGGACAGCTTTACAGAGTGCCTTCGCTTTTTTGAAAACCATCCCGATGGTGGCGCTTTGGGTGTAAAAATGATTGATGGTAGCGGCGCCTTTTTAAAGGAAAGCAAACGGGCTTTTCCTTCGCCCCAAACGTCGCTATTTAAGCTAGCAGGGTTCGCAAGCCTGTTTCCGGCCTCCAAAGTTTTCAGCCGTTACCACTTAGGCCATTTAGACAAAGAGCAAAACCATGAAGTAGATGTTTTGGCAGGTGCATTTTTGCTTACTAAAAAAGAAGTGCTGCAGAAAGTTGGCGCTTTTGATGAGGCCTTTTTTATGTATGGCGAGGATGTAGACTTAAGCTACCGCATACAAAAGGCGGGGTATAAAAACTACTATTTTTCCGGTACTACCATTATTCATTTTAAAGGTGAAAGCACCAGGCGGGGAAGCCTTAATTATGTACGGATGTTTTACCAGGCCATGATCATTTTTGTACGGAAACATTATGGTGGTGCAAGAGCAGGCATTTTTCAGGCCTTCATACGGCTGGCTATTTGGATAAGAGCCTTTATTTCGCTGCTTTTAAAAATGGTTAAATGGATTGGCATACCTGTGATTGATGCCCTTATTATTTTAGCTTCTTTCTATGTTGTAAAAATATTTTGGGTTACGTATGTACGCACTGATATTATTTATCCTGATCAACTATTACTTATCTCCTTCCCCATTTTTACTGTTATTTATTTAACCGCTGCCTATTATGCCGGCCTGTACGACCGGCACTTCAGGGTAGGTAATTTATTACGCTCAACCCTGATTGCTACCGTAACCTTGTTAAGTATTTATGCTTTGCTTCCTGAACACTATCGCTTTTCCAGAGGTATAGTGGTAGTAGGTGCACTCACTGCTTTTGTGGCTATTTCTCTGCAACGCTGGGCACTTACAAAAGGAGGTATTTTACAGGAGCCTTTTGATGCTTCTTCCAAACCCCATATACTGATTGCAGCCAACGGAAAAGAATTTAGCGATGCTAAAAAATTTCTAGCGGAAAAAGGCTTTGCCAGCCGCATAATTGGCAGGGTAGGAATTAACGGTGCCACAGAAAATGTTATTGCACACATAAACGAAATTGATACAACCGCAAAAGCACTCAATGCAAAAGAGTTGATTTTTTGTGCCCGTACCCTATCATATAAAGCATTGATTGCCCTAACAGAAAAGTATCATTCGTCAGGATTGAAATTCCGTTATCATGCCTGCAGCAGCAGCAGCATTGTGGGCAGCGATACCAGCACTGAAAGTGGTGAAATACTCTCCGATGAAACAGCATTCAATTTGGAGAAGGCATCAAACAGGCGTCTGAAACGGTTGATTGATATAGCGGCTTCTTTACTATTGCTGCTTAGTTTCCCGCTACATTTTTTCTTTGTAGAAAAGCCAATCCGATTTTTTGCGAATTGCTTTACTGCTCTTGCCGGCATTAAAACCTGGGTAGGCTACATTAATGGTAAGCCTTCGCTGCCCGCTTTACGAAAAAGTGTATTAGCCCCAAATGGAAGAAAAGAACTGACAGGGAAGTTGTCTGCTAACAATAGTCACCTGCTCGATTACTGGTATGCCCGCAATTATGAACCGGCGCAGGATGTAAAAACAATTTTATCTCATTACAAATATTTGGGAAGCTAAGTGGCTAACTTTAAGCCGGCTGAATACCGTTTTTTAATGGCAAGAATTATTGATATTAAACTTCCAAAAGCATTATCTAATGCGCTGCGTTTACCCAAAAACGATCCGCGCAGCCAACAGTTGAGGGTACTTAAGAGGTTGTTGAAGAAAGCCCGCTTCACCGAGTTTGGACAACAATACGGCTTCGATAAAATTTTATTAACCCGGCATGTAAGTGCAGCATTCCAGGAAGCGGTACCGGTACACGATTATAATAAAATTTACGAGGAGTGGTGGAAGAAAACGCTCGATGGTGTACCTGGCGTTGCCTGGCCGGGAAAAATAAAATACTATGCGCTAAGCTCCGGAACATCAGATGCAGCCAGTAAATACATTCCCGTTACAAGGGAAATGCTGCGCAGTAACCGGGTAAATTATATCCGCCAGTTATTATCTGTTTTGAATTATGAGCACCTGCCCCGCAATGCGGTAACCAAAGGATTTTTGATGTTAGGTGGCGCTACGGATTTGCAAAAAGGAGCAGCGGGTTGGTTTGCCGGCGACCTTAGCGGCATACTAATGAAGAACCGCCCGTTTTGGTTTCAAACATTTTATAAACCCGGTGGCCGTATTGCCAAAATAAAAGACTGGAACGAAAAACTGCACGAAGTGGTAGAGCATGCAAGGGATTGGGACATAGGTTACATAGTGGGTGTTCCGGCCTGGTGCCAGATGTGCATGGAGATGGTGATAGAGCATTATGGCGTAAAAACCATTCACGATATATGGCCTAACCTTGGCTTTTTTGTACACGGGGGGGTTGCTTTTGAACCGTATAAAAAAGGGTTCGAAAAACTGCTGGGTAAGCCTATTGTTTATATCGAAAACTACCTGGCGAGCGAAGGCTTTATTGGCTACAGAAGCCGGGAAGAAGCAAAGGGGATTAAACTCATTTTAGATAACAACATCTTCATGGAGTTTGTGCCTTTTGACGATAGCAACTTTAACAGCGAAGGCAAGATGGTTGAAAATCCAAAGGCTTTAATGGTGCATGAAGTAGAGGAAGGGAAAGATTATGCGTTGGTGATGAGCACTAATGCCGGGGCCTGGCGGTACTTAATAGGCGATACTGTACGCTTTGTTAATAAGGAAAGAGCAGAAATTGTTATAACCGGGCGCACTAAGCATTTTTTGAGTTTGGTAGGAGAGCACCTGAGTGTAGACAATATGAACAAAGCTATTGAACTGGTAAGCCAGGAGTTCAACATCTCTATTACGGAGTTTGCTGTAATTGGTTTTCCATACGAAAACTTTTTTGCGCATAAATGGTACGTGGCCTGCAACGATGCTGTGGATGCCGATGTGTTAATAAAAAGGATAGACGAACACGTATGCCGATTGAATGATGATTACGCCGTGGAAAGAGGTGCGGCGCTCAAAGAAATCTTTATTCAAATTTTACCTGAAGAAGTGTTTATGAACTTTATGAAAGCGGAAGGAAAGCTAGGTAGTCAGCATAAATTTCCACGTGTATTAAAGGGCAAGATGCTGGAGGACTGGAAGGCGTTTTTAGGAAATATGCACTAGCGCATCAACAAGGTTAACTAAGATTTAAACGCCACATAGTGGGCAATAATTACCTTCTGTCAAAGGGTTCATTTTTTCCCTCTAGTACCTCTAACTTCGCCCCTCCTACTTTTTACTTATGCTTGATGCACTTTTAAAAGGATTGCTGCTTGGTTTTTGGCTCGCTATTTCAGTTGGGCCAATTGTGTTTACGGTTATCAAGCAAAGTCTTGACCACGGCTGGCGCGGTGGCATGGCATTCATCCTTGGTATTTTTGCCATAGACTTGTTCCTTGTTATCACGTGTAACGCCTTCTCTCATTTTTTTACCATTTTGCTTGATTATAAAAAACCGTTAGGAATAGCGGGCAGCATTTTACTGACAGGGGCCGGTATTTATTACCTTTTTTTTAAAAAGGTGCAAACGGTTTACGCGGGGAAAGAGATTGTTATATCGGGCCACGGTTATTATGTGCGCCTGTTTTTAACCGGCGCTATTATGAACCTGTTAAATCCCGGTATCATAGCCGTTTGGTTCAGCACTGCGACCGCCTTTGTTATGTACTCATTCAAGCAACGGGCTTTTATTTTTGGGGTGGCTTTGTTCATTGCATTAGCTGCCGATGTTGCCAAAGTTTTCTTAGCTGATAAATTGCGCAGGAAGCTTACCCTTGGTAATATGCAACGCATCAATAAAATAAACGGCTTTATCATACTTGGCTTTGGCATTGTACTATTGATTTTGATGCTTGTCAATAAAAAAGTAGGTCACTGATGAAAGCTGCTAAAAAACGATCTCCCGCAGCCCGTATATGGTTTTGGGTAAAGAGAATATTCCTTGCCCTTTTTATTCTTCAATTTATTTACATCCTTCTCTTGAAATGGATAGATCCACCTATCACTATTACACAATTTGGTAGCTGGGTAAGTAGCGATGGATTGAAGCGTGACTATGTGGCCGGCGATGAAATTTCACGTAATATGAAACTCGCTGTTATGGCTTCCGAAGACCAGGTTTTCCCCGACCATAATGGTTTTGACTGGAAGAGCATTAAGAAAGCAATAGAGTATAATGAGAAAAAGCCCAACCGAATCCGGGGTGCCAGCACTATAAGCCAGCAGGTAGCCAAAAACGTTTTTTTATGGCAGGGCCGGGGATGGATAAGAAAAGGGCTGGAAGTTTATTTTACACAAATGATAGAATGGATTTGGGGTAAACAACGCATACTCGACGTGTATGTAAATGTGATAGAGATGGGCAAGGGGATTTATGGAGCTGAAGCCGCATCGCAGGCATATTTTAAAAAACCGGCTAAAAATTTAACCAGGAAAGAAGCTGCCCTGATTGCCGCCTGCTTGCCCAACCCGAAAGTTTATACAGTGAAGCCGCTTCACCGCCAAGTGGCCTCCCGCAGTAATTGGGTTGTAGGCCAGATGAATTTTTTGGAACGTGACCCCGATGTGCAAAAGGTGATTCAATAGCCGGGAATTGTATGAGGGATACCTGCCGGCAGGAAGGGAAGCGGAAATTCTTTTTAGCCTCCCCTCAAAGATTGAAGCCGATAACGCAGTCCAAGGACTGGCGAGGGACACGCCATAATAAAAGATCAATAGTATCAGCCAACTATTCTGCGGCACAATTAATTTCTTTCCTACTCAAATAACTTTTACTTACAGCCACGCCAATTCCAAAAAATGCCTGACCGGTGCGTTTGATTACGCTTTGATACTGTTCTGTAAATTCATAAAAAATAAAACCTTCCCCTTGTTTGAGTTCACTCCATAATTTTTGTACACCCGGACAAATAACGCTGGCAATGTCGTGCAGTACAATAATACCTGCCCTGTCTTTTACTGCATCGTAATCGTTGCGGCATTCTGTTTCTTCATGGTTGCCATCGATTAATACTAAATCAAAGTAGACCTCTCTTTGTAACAAGTCTTTAAAGCGTTCTGTCTGGCTGTCGGCCTGGAAAAAGCGAACTTTTTTGTTCTGTTTACTATACGCCACCACAGAAGGCGAATAACCTAACTCCACACCTACCGCTTTTTTAAGCGGATGAAACTTTTGCAGGTATTCCACTGTAATTATAAAAGTACCTCCGTGGCGAACGCCGATTTCCAGATACGATTCAACTTTTAGCTTTGATAGCAGCACAAGGTATTTACTGAACTGTACCGGGTACTGCCAGTACAACAGGCCCTGGCCCGTGTAAGAAAAGAGTTCATCGGGCATTTGATACAGCGCCTCGTTGTTTAAACCTAATTGAGGCAAAAGCTTTTCTTCTAAAACTAATGAATTGGCTAATTCGGTCACCTGCATTTTTCTTACCAAATCAATTTTCGATAAATCAATCTCTTTCATTCTTTCCCACTTCATTTTAAGAATGAGGCTAACCAAATTTTGAGGCAAGGCTCTTTTTAAAATTACTTTCAGGCGATGCAAAAACGACATGCTGTAAATATATTCTCTCCTTTTGCTTCGTGGTATAAATTAGTTTTGCGCCTAATTAATTTATTCATGATTCACCTTACGTCGAAACTTCCTAATGCCGGCACTACCATTTTTACAGCCATGAGTGTTTTGGCACAGCAGCACAGTGCCATAAACTTGGGCCAGGGCTTTCCCGATTTTGGCATGAGCGATGAATTGATCGCGCTTGTAAACGAGGCCATGAAGAGTGGGCACAACCAATACATTCACATGAACGGCTACGTGCCTTTACGGGAAGCCCTTGCCGAAAAGGCGGGCTACCTCTACAAGTCAAACATTAATCCTGAAACCCAGGTGACCGTTACACCCGGGGGCACTTATGCCATATATACAGCACTTACTACAGTACTCCAACCTGGGGACGAAGTACTTGTTTTTGAGCCTGCGTACGACAGTTATATCCCGGGCATTGAATTAAATGGGGCTAAAGCGGTAACCATTCCATTAACCTTTCCGGAATATAAAATTGATTGGAGCGCAGTAAAAGAAAAGGTTTCTGAAAAGACGAGGGCAATTATGATCAACTCGCCCCACAACCCGTCAGGCGCTGTTTTATCGGTTGATGATATTGAACAACTGAGAGCCGTGGTAAAAGACACGCAGATCATTATTGTTTCTGATGAAGTTTATGAGCATTTAATATTTGACGGCTTCCAACACGAAAGTATTTTAAGGCATCCTGATTTATTAGAAAGAAGCTTTGTGTGTTTTTCATTTGGTAAAGTATATCACTGCACGGGATGGAAATTAGGTTACTGCATTGCACCGGAATACCTGATGAAAGAGTTTCGGAAAATCCACCAGTTTAATGCTTTTAGCTGCGATACGCCAAAGCAGGTAGCCCTGGCAACCTTTCTGAAAAACCGGGAGAATTATGTAGAACTTGGCACTTTTCTCCAGCAAAAACGGGATTACTTCCAAAAGGGAATGAAGGAAACAAAACTGGAAGCATTGCCTACACATGGAAGCTATTTTCAAATCTATTCTTACAAGGCTTTATCCAATGAAAGCGAAAAGGAATATGCCATTCATCTTACAAAAAACTATGGTGTAGCTCCTATTCCGGTTTCTGCTTTTTATCAGCAGGAAGTAAATAATGGGGTGCTACGCTTTTGTTTCTCAAAAAAAGAAGCAACACTGGATGCTGCGATTGAACGCTTGATGAGGTTATAAATTGACCGGGATGCGTTGGATAACGAACAAAGTTCAAACGGCATTACTCATAAATTTCATTATTAGATAAAAACATTTCAAGTTTGCGGCTTATGGTAGCATTAAACAGGAAAGGCAAACTATCCCTTACAGAAAAACTCGTTCTACTACTTGTTGCCAGTATGTTGGTTGCCGGCTTTGCTTTCTTCTTTACCAACAGGCCGCTTTTCGACCGTTACGTGATTGAAGATGGTGTGGTAGAATGGTTAACTGTAACGGGCCTTTTGCTTGGGGCATTTACCTGCTTTGGCCGTTTTGTAAAATACCTGGGTAAGAGGCCGTGGATTTTTTTAGCTATCAATCTTACTTTGGGCCTTATGCTTTTTTTTGTAGCTGGTGAAGAAGTTTCGTGGGGGCAGCGCATTTTCAATATTCAGTCTTCGGAATACTTTCAGCAAAACAACCTGCAGAGGGAAACCAACTTTCATAATTTGCTGATAGGGGGTGTAAAAATTAACCAGGTTGTATTCAGCATTGGGCTGATAGCTATGCTTGTTATTTACCTGGCTGTTTTTCCTTTCGTTTATAGAAGGAGCAATGGCTTTAAAAAATGGGTGGATAGCTGGGGAATTGTATTACCGCAGCATTACCAGATCGCCTCTTTTTTAGTATTATTTATTATTACCTCTTTATTACAACATGAAAAAAATGCGGAGTTGCTGGAGTGCGGCGCAGGGCTGTTGTTTTTTTTAATTGTTCGCTACCCAATGAATGGCTACCTATTCACCAAAGAGGCAGGCAGATAAACCGGCCTCATGGCTTATAAATTTTTCCCAGCACCAGCGTATCTAATTCTGCCGCTCTTGTTTTTGGGTTCAGGAATTTACCATCCACAGTAGATACATTATAGTCAGGTGCTGTAATAGCCGGTTCAATCGTAAAGCCCTCCTTCTTTAATTCATTAATAAAATAATCAGAGACTAAAAAGTAGTTATCTCGAAATTGCGCCGCATTGTTTTTAAAACTGTCAAGGCTCACTAATTCATGGTTGTACTGCCTGTGAAAGTCAAACGTGTGGGCATTGTTTTCTATTAACCTGATACTGGCATCAGGAACGACGATAGTCCTTTTTTTCATTTCTTGTACCATCACATTTCCGCCCTGGTATTGCATCAGGTTAGGAAAAAAATTATAGTACAGGAAAAAGTTTAGTATGATAGAAATTGCAGCGCCGAGGCAGACTGTTTTTAAGGCTGTCGCATTCCACTTTTTTATAATTAAAAACAGGAAGGCAATCAGTAATAGAGGGCCAGCAATTGTTATAAATAAAGTAGCCGGAGAAAAAAAATAATAGTTCAATAGTATAACAACAGGTATAATTAACACAGCCAGTACAAGGTGCAGCCGCAAATAAAACCTAAGACTTTTTGCATAAGAAAGTGCCACACGTAAATAAGGAGCCGTCATCATAGCTGCCAGCGGAAACAGCATAATGATATAATGCGGCATTTTGAAATTAGAAAAAGAAATAAGAAAGAGAACCAGGAAAAAGGAAAGGGGGGCAAAGCTGAATGGGCTACGCCATTTCTTTTTATAAATCACTCTTTTGGCCCAAAAAAATAAAGCTGCGCATGCCGCTATGCTCCACGGAAAAAAAGCCCACAAAAAGGTATGGTATAAAAAGAAATATTCTTTATTTCTTCCGCCTTCGCCGGGGGCAAAACGGTCGCCGTCAAAGCGCTCAAAATTTTGTTCCCATAAAATAAATTTTACACCGGAGTGGCCGCTGGTACCCCGTACTACAATTTCGGGGTGAAGGTCAAACTGCAGGTAATAAGAGTAAAGCACCGGCGAAATAAATAGCAAAAAGAAGGGAAGGAACAACCATGTTTTTGCCTGTATAAATACTGCCCATTTTTTATTTAGCAACACGTAGAAGAAAGCAGAAATAAAAGCAATAACAGGCCCAACCCACCCTTTGGTAGAAAAAGCCACCGCTAAACCTAAAGCAGCCAAAACAATATTAATCAGCCTTCGCCTGTCTATAAAAACAACAAGGTGCCAAAGCCCGAAAATGATTCCCGCCGTAAGCGGTGTTTCCATGCGGGCATCCGCAATTGCCAGCACAAAAGCCTGTGCTGTGGCCAGCATAAGGGCAGCCAGTTTTGCCGTCGTTTTATCGGATAAATGCTTTGTGAGTTTATAGGTGCTGTAAACAGCAATAAGTGCATAAATAATATGTGGCAGCCGCACGGCAAACGTGTTTACGCCAAACAGCTTATAACTTAACAATGAGCCCCAGAATAAAAGGTGCGGTTTATCAAGATAGTTTGTATTTCGTTCAATCAACTTCCAGTACTCACCCGTTTCGTACATTTTTAAGGCAACGTTGGCATGCCGTGCTGCATCTTTATCCATTAGCGGAAAGAACAGGGCACCGGCATAAACAATGAGCAGTAGAATAGCAATTACATACTGGAACTTGTCTTCCTTTTGTAAGTTGATGGCGTATTTCTTCAGCATCCTGTTTCTTTAAAAGTGGCAAAACTAATTAAGATGGGCGAATAGGCCGGTAAACACATTTTCTTGTGTTGCCGTAAAGAACCTTTTTAAATTGAAAGATGTTCAACTCATTCTTATTAAAAATGAAATAAGTAAGCGCTTAGTTTTGTGTTATGCAACAAAAGTTCTGCGCAGAAAAACTTTTCACCGGTAATGAATGGTTGTACAATCATGAAATTGCAGTGGAAGATGGAATCATAAAATCAGTGCTGCCATCTACAGAGTATACTTTAATTACTGATGATACGGACAGCTTTATTGCCCCCGCTTTTATTGACTTTCAGGTATATGGCGCTGCAGAAAAATTATTTGCAGTTTCGCCTTCTGCTGAAACACTGCAAGCGATGCAAGAGGTATTTAGCAAAGAAGGCACCTGTTTGTTTCAACCCACTTTAGCAACTAATACTATTGAAGTTTTTAAGCAGGGCATTGATGCAATAAAAATATACTGGGCGGGCGGTGGTAAAGGTGTTCATGGCGTGCACCTGGAAGGTCCGTGGCTGCACCCCGATAAGCGCGGCGCCCACATAAAAGAGCTTATTCATTCGCCAACTATTGATGAAGTAAAAGACTTGCTTGAATACGGAAAAGATGTAATTAAAACCATCACTATTGCACCGGAAGTTTGCAGCGATGAAGTAATAGCGCTTATTTTATCTTATGATATTATTCTCTCTGCAGGGCATAGTAACGCAACGTATAGTGAGGCTATAAAAAGTTTTGATAAGGGCATTAAAACAGTTACTCATTTGTATAATGCTATGAGTCCCTTGCATCACCGTGAGCCGGGCTTGGTAGGCGCCGCTATTCATCACTCATCAGTGGCCGCTTCTATTATTCCCGATGGGCATCATGTAACTTTTACAGCTATTTCTATTGCCAAAGCCTTAATGGGCGACAGGCTCTTTGCCATTACAGATGCGGTTACAGAAACAACAACAGGCCCTTACCAGCATCATTTTGTTGAAAATAGATATGAATGTAACGGCACACTGAGCGGCTCTGCCATAAGTATGTATGATGCGTTTTATAATCTTGTAAATAGAGTAGAAATAAAAATAGAGGAAGCGTTGCGCATGTGTTCTTTATATCCTGCAAGGGCTTTGGGCATAGAGTACCAATACGGCAAAATTGCGCCGGGTTTTGCGGCGCAATTTGTGGTGCTAAATAAGCAATTAGACCTGGTAAACGTGATTACCTGATTAAGGGCCGGACAGACAAGGCTTCCTTATTGCGTTTGAAATAAAGAAGAACCCAGTTTATAGTAAACGTAGGGATAAAATCAAGTCCGGGCATTAGTTCCTCGACAAAGGAAAACACGCCACCAAAAAATCCTCTTTTAAAGCCAAACATCTTCCAAAAAATAATGGCCGATACCGGTGCCCACAAAACATCCAAGAACTCACCAAAAAAAGGAACGGCATAAGAGGCATAGCCGATAAAATCAAACAACAGGCAAGCCGCTAAAGAAGGCATGGGGCTTTGCACCACAACAGCTGAACGGGTTTTGAAAAGTTGAAGCATTTTCTTGTGTTGACTATTGTTTCTATTGACGTGCATCAAATTAAAACAGTTGTATGGCCTAAAATTTATTTTAGTAATACGGTGCACAGTAAAATTCATATTGGGACGTCGGGCTGGAGCTACAAACACTGGCGGGGAGTTTTTTATCCTCGCACATTGGCTGCGTCTAAATGGCTGGGCTTTTATACAGGTGTTTTTGCTACCACCGAAGTCAATGGGAGCTTTTACCGCCTGCCCGCGGCAGAAACGGTAAAGAAATGGGCGGAAGCGGTACAGGATGAATTCCTTTTTTGCCCCAAAATGAGCCGCTATTTAACGCACATGAAAAAACTGAGGGAGCCTGAAGAACCCTTAGAGCGCTTTTTTTCTGTATTTCACTTTATGCAAGAGAAGATAGGGCCTGTACTGATACAATTGCCGCCAATGCTACTATTTAACTATGAAGTAGCGGAACACTTTTACCGGTTATTAAAAATGAACTACAGGGATTATGACTTTGTAATAGAGGTGAGACATGCTACCTGGTTACAGGAGAAAAGCCTCACCTTAATGACAGCTTATGATATTGGCTTTGTAATTTCCCAGTCAAACCAGGTATTTCCCTATGCGGAAGTGGTGACAGCAAAAAATATTTATGTGCGGTTTCATGGTCCGGCAGACTTATATGCTTCATCATATAGTAATGAAGCATTGAAAAGTTATGCAGAAAAACTTATTGAATGGGTAAAAGAAGGTCATGAAGTGTGGGCTTACTTCAATAATGATATTCATGGCCACGCCACAAAGGATGCCATAAGGTTACTGCATTTGCTGGAAAAATATGAAGAGCAACACTAGGTGCAGCTCTTCATTATATAGACGAAGAATTAAATTTCTTCATCCTCATCCTCGTCATCAAGATCATCTGTATCTAAAATCAGGTCATCATCATCTATATCCGCAGCATCTACATCGTCTTTTTCTAGATCCACTTCAAATTCTTCTTCATCACCCACTACTTTATCTTCATCACCCAATACCAGATCATCTTCTTCGTCAATATCATCATCGTCGTCATCATCGTCTTCGTCCGGCAGATAATGCCCATTTACCTTGGTGGTGTTTTCCGTCAATAAATCGTCTATAGTAAGGGTAGATAATTCCTGCTCTGAAAATTTATCCTGTTGTTTCATGACTTGATTTTTGTTAGCTACTTAAAAAGATGTGCCAGAAAAAGGGATAGTAATAAAAATAAGAAAGTCAGTGTATTAGCAGTTAACGATTGAAATCAGGCTCAGATAATTGAGGAGTTTTTTGCCAATACTAAATCGCTGTAGGAGTCTGCAATAAATTGGTTATCATCAATAGCGAAAAGTGCCTGGTAAAAAACGCATTGTTCCTTCAATCTTTCCACACCAATGCTACCCTCCTTGTCTATGGCTTCTACTTCTATAAATGTTCCCAGATGTACCACCACATCAAAATGAAATTTTACATTGTCAATAAAATAAATTTTTCGTGTTTTCTTTATTACAACTTTTATCCCGAGCGATTGTGAAAGTACCTGTTTAAGGGAACTATCAGGCTTGTGTGGGTATAAGGTTACATTAGATTGTTTAGCGGAGGCATTATTGCTGCGTTCGTAAAAAATAAGTACCTGTTCAATAGTGCCCTCCCTTAACTTAAGGCGGCCATTTGGCACGTTGAAATAAGTATCTACCTGGTGGTCTTCGCCGATAAATACGGGATTATGTTTTAAGAGGATATTTTCCGCTGCCTCAATGTCTTCATGTTTGGCCTTGAATTCGAAGTTGGTGGGCATAGCTGTAAAAAAGTTGAAGATTTATTGGTTTATTGTGGGTGACGGAACGTAATTCCCACATCACAAATCAATTGAAAAACAACGGATTAATACTTTCCCGGATGAAATAATTTTTAAGACCTTTACTAAAATTCTAAAGATGAAGTTCAACATAAACAATTTATTTTTTACAGTAACGCTACTCCTGCTTTTAACCTCCTGTGTTTCCCAGAAAAAGTATGGGGAGGCAATAAGCCGGGAACAAAGTTTAATTGCGCAAAACTCGCAGCAGAACGATGAAATTGTGCGCTTGAAAGGACAGGTAGAGAATCTGCAAAAAGACAATGCCCGCATGATTGGTCAAATAGATGAAGCGCTTAAAAAATATTCTGATGCCAGCGGCCAGGCTAACCTGAACCAAAAGCAGTTGGAAGCAGAACAAAAGCGATTGTTGGATTTACGCCGCCTGTTGCAACAACAAGGGGAAGCGGTTGAAAACCTGCGTAAAAAAATGGCAGATGCCCTTACCGGTTTTAACTCCAATGAACTGACGGTATTTACCAAAAACGGTCGGGTGTATGTAAGCCTGCAGGAGAGTTTATTGTTTCCGTCGGGCAGCGCTGTGGTTAACCAAAAAGGCAAAGATGCGTTGGGAACATTGGCCCAGGCGCTCAATAATAGCCCTGATATTAACGTGGTGGTAGAAGGCCATACAGATTCTATCCCAATCAAAAAAAGTTATGAAGATAACTGGGCCCTGAGTGTAGCCAGGGCTACGTCTATTGTCAGGTTGCTAACCAACACTTATGCCATGGACCCAACAAGGGTAACAGCATCGGGCCGCAGTTTTTTTGAGCCCATTGACAGCAACAGCACGCCGGACGGGAGAGCAAGAAACCGCCGCACTGAAATTATTTTAGCGCCCAAGCTCGACCAGATTTTGCAATTGCTGGAGCAGACAAAAACGCTGGGCGAAACAGGAAGTAACTAGTTATTGGTTGATTAGTTTCGAAAATTTAAAAATCAGACGTACAATTTCATGGAAGATTTATTTTGGACAATATTATCAATTGATGGTAAGCAGGCAGAATACCATATCATTTTTGAAAGGGAACACTATTGTTTTATTCCAAAAGACTCTTACTTGCCAACCTATAAGTTTAAAAGGGAACATGATGAATGGCATGCTGTAGATGAAGCAGCAGAAAAGGTGAAGGATGGTGCAGTGGATGCGCTGGAGAAGTATTTGATGCAGCAGCATTAAATTATTGAACTGGTAAATTTTCCTCCTGTGGAAGAGAGGTTAACCAGT
>DASQMG010000603.1:0-10165 GCA_035645595.1 Flavisolibacter sp.
TATAAAGCCAGCGCTGGCCGAACCGGAGCCAATGCCAGCAGCACCATTGACTCATTGCAGCTGCAAAACAGGCATTTTATTTTACGCAGCGGCTCGCAGGCTTTGTACATGAAAAATATTGTGGTAAGCGCCGACCAAAAATCACTTACTGCCCTGCTTGATACCCTGCCACCTCAACATAAGCTGCACTTAGTAAATGGCCGTGGTGGAAACATGAGGTATCGGCAAAATGACGTTAATGATTTGGCTGTTTTAAGTGAAGTGCATATTTATACGCCCGCTATTGGACGAATAGCACCCGGCGAAAATTATAGCTTGTTATTGGATAAAGTCCACAAAATAGAAGTGCTTGAAAAAGATAAAAGCAGAACTGCAGGAAGTTATGTGATTGGTGCTGTTGGCTACTCGGCAGGCGCATTGCTCCTGTCGGCTGTTATTATTGCGGCCACAAAAAGTTCTTGCCCGTTTGTAAGCGCTTACGACGGAAAAGAATTTGCACTGCAGGGTGAAATATATGGCGGCGCTATCTATCCGCAACTGGCCCGGTACGACTACCTGCCGCTGAAGATGGCACCATTAGCAGACGGTAGTTTGCAGCTAAAAATTACCAACGAGTTAAAAGAAAAGCAATACACTGATTTTGCTAATCTGCTGGTGATTACACATGATGCAGGCACTAGGCTCCTGTCGGATGAAAGCGGCCGTTTTTACAGTATTGCAACACCGCAAAAGCCTTTAACCGCTAAGCTGAATGGCAATAAAAACCTATTGCCAGCATTGGAAAAAGAAAATGATAATGCCGTTGCTTATATGGACGACACCACCACCGCAAACGCTAACAATATTATTGCACTCAAATTTAAAAAAGAGCCCGGTGTGCAAATGGCAAAGCTGGTGCTAACACTGAAAAATGCTTATTGGCTTGACCTGCTTTATGGCGAACTGGCAAAAGGTTTTGGCAATTATTACGAGAAGTATTTAAAAAAACAGTCAAAAAAACCGGCACACCAATTACAGCAATGGATAACCGACCAGCAATTGCCCTTGTCTGTTTCTCTTCGTACCAAAGAAGGCTGGAAAAAGATAACAGATGTTACCACCATCGGGCCGTTGGCTAACCGCACTATTGTTGTGCCGGTTGATTTACCTAAGACGGATAAAGATGATATTGAAATTCGTTTATCAAGCGGCTTTATGTTTTGGGAACTTGACTATGCAGCACTTGATTTCTCCGCTGATAACACGTTCTCTGTTGAAAAGCTATCGCCGGTTGTCGCAATCGACGAAACAGGAAAAGATGTCTTGCCTTCGCTTCAAAAAGAAGATGGATTTTATTTAGAACAGCCGCAAATTGGCAATGCTGCAACTATCAGCTACAAACCCCTGGCTATTGTTGACCCATTAAAAACGCAAACCTTTATCCTGCATACAAAAGGCTGGTATCAGCATATACGTGATTTCACAAATGACCCTAATGTACCCTTTCTAAAACAGTTTACGAAGCCAAACGCTTTTCCGGTTTTTGGCAAAGAGCTGTATAAAAAACTGGAAACAAAAAACCTCTGGTTTATGGCGTCCAATTAATAACCTTTTCTATTAAATAAGTTATGCAAACAATACTCCGGCTAAAGACGAAAAACCTTGACCGCAAGGCAACATCCTTGCTTCAATCCCGTGTGCTTAGGCCTTCTATACAACGTGTGCCTTATTTAGAGAGAGCTGTCATTTGGTGGGCCATTAAAAGCCGCATCTTTTATTTTGCCTGTGTTATTTTAAGAAAACCCGCAGTTATAAGGCGCATTTTCAAAAAAATGCTTTCGCTTCGCAACAGTGTATGGGGTGGAGATTTAAAGAAGATGTACAAGGTGGAGGGCAGGTATTATTTTAATTTATATACTCCTGGCTGGCCTTCCAAAGCTTATGATGATTTAATAAAAGCAGAATTGAAACGGCAGGCATCACCAATGGTTGAAAGGGAAAAGTTGTCGTTTATTTTTCTCGCCATTACCCGTAAATGTCCCCTGCGTTGCGAGCATTGCTTTGAATGGGATAACCTGAACAAAAAAGAATCTTTTACGAAAGAAGACCTGTATAAAGTAATAGACCTCTATCAAAAAGAGGGCGTGCTGCAGATTCATTTCAGTGGTGGGGAACCTATGGTGCGCATCAGGGATTTAATTGACCTAGTGCAGTATGCAAGCGTGCAAAGCGCTTGCTGGGTGATTACTTCGGGGTTTAATTTCACTGCCTCAAATGCCTGGCTTTTAAGGACCGCCGGTTGTACAGGTGTGGTGGTTAGTATTGATCATTACATTCCCGAGTTGCACAACCGGTTTCGGGGTAAAGAAGATGCGTTCCAGAATGCTATAAATGCCATTGTTTATGCAAAGAGATATGGTTTGGTTACCTCACTTAGTGTTTGTGCAACAAAGACCTTTTTAGATGGAGGTCACCTTGGTCCATATATGGATTTTGCGAAAAGCCTGGGTGTCCAGTTTGTGCAGGTATTAGAGCCAAGACAGGTTGGCCATTATGCAGATAAGGAAGTGCTGCTGGATGAACATCACATTACGCTGCTTGAACAAACATTTACAAAAATGAATCATGCACCCGAATATAGCAACCATCCCACGCTATTATATCATGGCTATCATCAAAGGCGGGTAGGTTGCTTTTCCGGCAGCAGAAGTGTATATATAGATTCTGCCGGTGATGTACATGCTTGTCCTTTTTGCCATACAAAATCTTACAATATTATTTCGCTTATCAGAGCAAATGAAACAGTGTTGCCCGAAAAAGAAAACAAATGCCCCCTGTTTGAGAAGATCGCATAGGTGAACGCTTGTGCTATTTGATTTTTATTCAAATACGCGCATAAGACACTATTTCACTCGCGTATGATTTATTCGCTTTACTCAAAACTATCTACCCTGATGCAAACAACCGGACAATAAAAAAGCCGGTTGAAAACAACCGGCTAATGAAGTACAGCATTAATGCTGATATTATTCTAAAATTATCCTAAAGCCACACGCTTAAATTCTGTAACTACCAAATCACCAGAAGCTTTAAGATAGTCACCAACCGACTTTGCATTGTCTTTTACAAAAGGCTGTGCAGTTAATGTATTCTCTTTGAAAAAAGCATTCAGTTTACCTTCTGCAATTTTGGCCATCATTTCTTCCGGCTTGCCGGCCATTTTAGGATCTTGTTTCATTTGATCCATTACAATATCTCTTTCACGGGCCACTACATCGGCAGAAACAGAATTGGCATCTACCGCTAAAGGGTTCATGGCAGCAATTTGCATGGCAACGTCTTTACCGGCTTCTGTTGCCTCTTTATTGAAACCAACCAGTACACCCATCCGGTAAGATCCGTGAATGTAAGAAGCCACATACGGCGCTTCCACTCTTTCAAAACGGGCAACACCAATCTTTTCACCAATAGAAGCTAATTTATCGTTGATTAACTCAGATACTTTAGTTCCGTTTACCGTTACTTCATTTAGCTCCTCTGCACTTTTCACATTGTTGGCTATTGCTGCATCGGCAATGCTTTGTGCAAAAGCTACAAACTCAGCGTTCTTGGAAACAAAGTCTGTTTCTGAGGAAATGGTAAGTACAATACCCGTTTTGTTATCGGGAGTTGTTTTGGCAATCACCACCCCTTCTTTTGCTTCACGGTCGCTACGCTTGGCAGCAACCTTTTGGCCTTGCTTGCGCAACCAGTCAATGGCCGCCTCAAAGTCACCATTCGTTTCGGTAAGAGCTTTGCGGCAATCCATCATACCCGCACCTGTAGCCTGGCGTAATTTATTTATATCCTGCGCAGTAATTGTTGCAGTTGACATTAGTATTCAGTTTGGAAATTTGAAAATCAGCAAGAACAATTAGGTGAATAGCTATTATGCTAACCAGCTAATTGAAATTCTTTTGCCTAATTATGTTCTGAACGTTGAAGAGTGCGACGCAACAGAAGATGCCATAAGCCATTCTGCCGGCAACAAAATCAACAACGTCATTTTTAAGGTCTAGCTCTTAAAGGAAAGATTTTATCAACCTGAGTCCTCTTAAAAAGACAGAGGCTTACCTCCTTCCACCACCTGGGCCACGACTGCCGCCGCCCGGGCCACCACCGCCAGGTGTACGACGACGCTGTCCGCCTGCACCGCCACCGGGACCACCTGCACCAGGACCACGGCCGGGACCGCCAGCACCAGGACCACGACCAGCACCTTGTGCACCACCACGGCCACCACGTCCACGTCCACCTTCAGCTTGCGCTTCGGCTTCTAAACGGGCTGCTCTTCTTTCGTTTTCCGCATCGCTTTGTGCGTCATCACCATCTTCATCTTTAGCAGCCAACCGCTCCTGCAAGCCCTCGGAAATTGCGGCTACGATATAGTTGGTAATAATAGCAATTGACTTTGTTGCATCATCATTTGCAGGAATAGCATAGTCAACTTTATTAGGATCGCAGTTGGTATCAACTACGCCAAATGTTGTAATGTTTAAACGCTTTGCTTCAGCTAAAGCAATATGCTCATGCCCGATATCAACGATGAATAAAGCCGCAGGTACACGACCCAACTGGGCAATACCGCCTAAAACTTTCTCCATCTTTTCCTTGTCGCGGGTAAGTGTTAAACGCTCTTTTTTAGTGATAGAATCAAAGGAGCCATCACCAAGCATTTTGTCTATGCTCTGCATTTTCTTTACGCTCTTACGAACAGTATTGAAATTAGTAAGCATACCACCTAACCAACGCTCTGTAACGAAAGGCATGTTTACCCGCTGTGCACATTCGCTAACAATGTCTTTCGCCTGCTTTTTGGTGCCAACGAAAAGTATTTTTTTACCACTACGGGCAATTTGCTTTAAAGCAGCAGCGGTCTCTTGTAAAGACTCTGTTGTTTTATTCAGGTCAATGATATGAATCCCTTTCTTCTCCGCGAAGATGTAAGGCAACATCTTTGGGTTCCACTTCTTTTTCAGGTGACCAAAGTGTACGCCGGCCTCCAGAAGCTGCTGTTGTAAGGAAGTGTCTTGTTCCATTTGTATTTGAGTTGAAATGTATTTAATTGTTAGGCTGTCAGCTTTCAGAGGTCAGGCAATCAAAACTGATAAGATAACCTCTGATAACTATTTTATCTCTTAGAGAACTGGAAGCTCTTACGGGCTTTCTTATGACCGAACTTCTTCCGCTCTACAGAACGAGGGTCACGTTTTAATAAGCCAGCTGCTTTTAAAATCGGGCGAAAATCAGGATTTACCTCTACCAGTATACGGGCAATACCCAGCATAGCGGCTTCTGCCTGACCCTTAACACCACCACCGGTTGCATTGATTTTTATATCAAATTTATCGACAGCTTCAACCGTTTTCAAAGGCCTTTCCACCTGGTTTTGCAAGTACACCAATGGGAAGTAGGTTTTATAATCTTTATCATTTACAGTGATGGTACCGGTGCCCCTGTTAAGAAACACACGCGTAACGGCTTCTTTACGGCGGCCAACACTATTTTTTTGCTTTTCCATTTTTTATTAAGCTTTGAGCTTTCAGCTTTCAGAACTCAGCTGATGCTGACGACTGACGGCGGATTGCTTAGGTTTAGAATTTTAGTTCTTTAGGTTGTTGTGCCGTATGCGGATGCTGGTCTCCGGCGTATACAAATAATTTTTTGTACATCTGGCGACCCAAACGGTTTTTGGGGAGCATACCTTTTACACCTCTTTCAATAATCACTTCAGGACGACGCTTTTGAAGATCTTTTGCAATTTCCACTTTACGTCCGCCGGGGTAACCGGTGTAATGGTCGTACTCCTTTTCATCCAGTTTGTTTCCCGTGAATTTTACTTTGTCGGCGTTGGTAACGATTACGTAATCGCCACAGTCAACGTGAGGGGTGTAGTATGCCTTGTTCTTACCGCGTAAAATAGCGGCGATACGAGCACACATACGTCCCACGGTTTGATTGGTACCGTCCACAACATGCCAGTTGTGTACTACGGTAGCCGCATTCGCATGCTTTGTTGTAAAATGTAATTTGCTCATGATTATGTTTTTTATTTTCTCCCTTGTCATCCTAAGCGGGGCCGAAGGGAGTGCTACGACCATCCTCGTAACACTTTTTTAATGAGGCGCGAAAGTAAGGGTTGAGCGCTATACCAGCCAAAGAATTAAATGGTTATTTTTTAGGGTAGCTTTGTAAAGTGTTGAGGAACAATAAAAATTTTGATTGCTTTTTAAAAACGTTAACGAAACAGGGAAGAAAATACAGGCAACCCAATCGTTGTCAACTTGCTCTATATTCGCACCTCCAATTTTAAAAAATGTCTGAACTATCACACAACCTTGGCCGCACGTCGTTCGGTAATCCAGCCAATTCAGGCAATGTATTATCAGAACAGGAAGCCATGCAATTATTAAATGATTGGGTAGAAAATGAGCGGCTGCGCCTGCACATGAAACAGGTAGCCGCTGTAATGAAAGCATGGGCTTTGGATAAAGAGGCCTTATCTGAAGAAGAAGCACACAAATGGTGGCTCGCCGGCTTGCTTCATGATGCTGACTGGGACAAGTATCCGATCGACCATTGCCGCATTATCATTGAAGAATTAGAAAGAAGAAATATAGACCCGTCCGTTATCCATTGTATTGCTTCGCACGGGCCACGGTACTTTGGGGTAGAACCGCAAAGCACCATGGATAAAATGATTTATGTATTTGATGAACTTTCCGGATTTATACATGCGGCAGCGCTCATTCGTCCCGCGCGGTACGAAGGGATGGATGTAAAAAGCATCCAAAAGAAACTAAAGACCCCTTCGTTTGCGGCACAGGTAAGCAGGGACGATATCCAGGATGCTGTTTCCCGTATTCCTAGTGGCGTTGATGAAATCATTGACTTTGTTATTCAACATCAAAAAACAATTGTGTAAAGGAAGTATCAATAAAAAGCCGCTCAATTTTGAGCGGCTTTTGTTATGCCTTACGGGCTTCTTTATCGCCGTAAAATTGATTTGGCGGCATTTTAAAAACCCTGTTCTTTTGAAAGTTGATAAACTTTTTATATGCCTCCGCATTAGTGCGGGTCCATTGGTCAAAGTAGGCAAGGTTTTCTACCGGACCAAACAACCATTGGTTGTATGCTTCAAACATCCCGGCCCGTAACAATTGCTGTTGATAATCAAACAGGCGCAACGGAAACTTAGCACCATACTTTGCATACCAGTCCAAAATAAACCGGGTGCGTATCATGGTCAGGGTTTCTACAGTGAGTCCTTTGGCAGTTAAAGAAGATTGTTTATTAAGTGTTTCATGTACAGCCGATGCAAAGGGGGTTTTTGGTTTTGCCTCTTCTGAGTTGTTTAGGAAGATCTTTTCCTTGTACGCAGTTAGTAATTGCTTTTTTACCTCTGTGGCCCTTTCGGTGAGGTACTCCATATTCACGAAAATTTCACCGTAAATAATGGACCATACCTTATCCTTTGTAAAGAAATAATAGGTAGAAGCATTGTAATAATTACCGGCATACGAAGGGTCGGCCTCTATTCCTTTCTCCCAGAAGGTAATTGCGCTTTCATCGTTTTTAGCCCAAAGCATTTCGCCGAATTCATTATACAAAGCACCGCTGGCCGGGTACTTCTTCAAAGCCTTCCTGTACATCTTATCGGCTTCCTTTACTTCTTCCAACGCTCTAAATACAGTACCTGCAATTTGATACGACATTACATCCACCTCATCCCTGTCAATTAACTTTTTACTGTACACCCGTGCCTGGGCAAAATCTTTTTTATAATAGTAAGCAAGGGCAATATCCTGGAGAAGTTGTTCATCTTCGGGCGAAGTCTGAAGGGCTTTATTTAGTACCAGGATGGCGTTGTCATGGTCGCCCGTTTTCATAAAACTAAAAGCCGTTTCATGCGCCGTTTGTGCAAAAAGTGGTGCCGCTATAAATAAAAAAATTGAAAAAACGAGGTGCTTCATAAGTCAAAATAAAAGATAAAGACCCGTAAAACAATGCTAAACCTATCAGGCCTGGATACCGCATGAGGTCTCAGGTGAAGCTTTTAAATTTAGTACGACGTATAAGACCCCATAGATTTAAGCTTAAATTTTTGGCCTTAAATCAAATGCGTTAGCAAGCCATCTCTGAGCTTTGGTTCGAACCAGGTACTTTTAGGTGGCATTACACTTCCGGCATCAGCTATATCAAAAAGCTGTTGAATACTCACGGGGTACAAACTAAAGGCCACTTTTGCTTCGCCACTGTTTACCCGCTTTTCCAGTTCACCCAATCCCCTGATGCCGCCAACAAAGTCAACCCGGGTATCAGTACGGGGGTCGGCGATGCCCAAAATTTTATCTAAAATATTTTCCTGCAGAATAGTTACATCCAATATACCAATCGGGTCATTTTTATATGTTCCTTCTTTTGCAGTTAGCTGGTACCATTGGTTATCTAAATACATCCCAAACCGGTGCAGCTCTTTTGGAGCAACCTGTGCGTCTGCAGGGACAACTTCAAAGTCCTCCTTTAATTTTTGCAGGAATAAATCGCTGTTTAAACCGTTTAAATCTTTTGCAATACGGTTATAATCTAAAATAGCTAATTGGTTAGCGGGGAAGATGGTGGTAAGAAAATAGTTTGCGTCCTCACTATCCGGTAAACCCTCACTCACTTTTGCTGCTGATGCGGCACGGTGGTGACCATCGGCAATATAGGTTGCAGCTATTTTATCTTTAAAGAGATTCGTAATTACGTCAATTGTTGAGAGATCGTTAACTACCCATATAGCATGCACTACACCATCGTCTGCAGTAAAATAATACTCGGCATTATGTTGCTTTTGCTGATGCTCGAATACATTGTTTAATTCGATGCTGTCTTTACAGGCTAGAAAAACATTTCCTGTTTGTGCTCGTGTTGTGCGAATATGGTTAATACGATCCTGCTCTTTTTCCGGCCTTGTAAATTCATGTTTCTTGATAACATCATTAAAGTAATCTTCAATTGATGATACGCATACCAGACCGGTTTGTGTGCGGCCTTTCCATGCTAATTGATAAATGTAATAGCAAGGTGCTTCGTCCCTGAACAAAACTTTTTTATCAATAAGGCGCTGAAGGTTTTCTGCCGCTTTTTGATAAACGGCTTCACTATGAATATCTGTACCGGCAGGCAAGTCAATTTCCGCTTTCGTTACATGAAGAAATGAAAGCAGGTTCCCGCCGGCTTCCTTCCTTGCCTCCTCCGAATTTAAAACATCGTACGGACGGGAAGCTACCTGCGCTGCGTATTCGTTATGCGGGCGAAGCGCTTTAAACGGTTTGATAATAGCCATAGCTGCAAAATTATGGCTGCAAACATACTGCTAATGAATTCATAATTCGAGAACTGTTAACAGTCCAGTTACGATCCCTTTTTTTGTTTTGAATATCAATCAACCAATTAAAACAAATGTTTATGACACGTATTTTTCTCTACTCTGCTATTCTTATTTTGGCATCCTGCGGCACCAACAAAGCTGTGTACCAATCACCCGACCTGGCCCAAAAAATGACCAACCACAAAACCGTGGCCATTCTCCCTGTCAGGATGGTTCATTCAGGGCATGTACCAAAAGATCAAACGGACGAAACGATCAAGGCCGCCAATGAAAAACTTGGTTATGTCTTTCAGGAATCCTTACAGTCATTTATCTTAAATCAAACGCAAAAGAATAAGAAAGGCCAAACGGTAAGCTTTCAGTCCACTCAAAAAACCAATGCACTTTTAAATTCAAAGGGCCTTAGCATTGAACGGCTGTACCAAGAGCAGCCCGAGGAACTGGCCAGGCTGTTAGGAGTTGATGCGGTAATTATGACCACCCTGCACCATAACAAAAACCTTAGTGATGGTATGGCCTACGGTTTGGCTGCGGCAAAAACAATTGCAACCATTTTCTCTAAAACACCTGTTGCTACGCCCGGCATGAATGCATCGGACATAAGCCTGAACTGCTCTCTTTATGATGCCGCCGATAGCAAGCTGTTATGGAAAACGTACCGGGATGGCGGTACCGATTTACCCGCTAACGCAGGAGAGTTAATAGAGTATTACAGTAATTGGATTGCTAAAAAATTACCCTACAGGAGTTGAATACAAAAAAGGCTGAGAA
>DASQMG010000604.1:0-13144 GCA_035645595.1 Flavisolibacter sp.
AACAAAGAGAAGTAGGATCTACCGCCTGGGTTTCCCCGTTTTGCTTTACCTTTTTTTTGCTGTGGTATTGGTATCGAAGGCGGCAAAATATCATTTTAGAACCGATGCCGGTTACAATGAAATGACATCGTATTTAGATAGCCATGCTTCATGGAAAGGCAAGCAGGTATATGAAACCGGTGCTCCTGATTTGTCAACCCATTTGTTTATGAACAGGCAGGTGGTAGAGCGGCAAATTCCGGTGCCCCTGCAACTGCCTCGTACCTGGTTTGATAAGTACGATTACGTTATAGATATAAAAGAGAACACTCAGAGCAATGGGGCGCCAGATACGATGTCGACACAGCCCTGGGCCCAGTGGAAGAAAGATAGTTTCACCACCTCTGATGGAGCCTACACCCTTCGTTTATATTCAGAAAGATAAATCAGTAGAAACCGTTGCCCTGCGTTCATTGAGCATTATGAAATTTTTTACCCTGATCCATATCTGTAAAGAAGAGCAAAGCATACATAACAACAGTTTCGCTAAAAGCTTTGATGACCAAATAAGTTTGTACCTCAATTGCGCAAAACAGTTTCACAGGTCCCTGGTGCCGGCAAGTATTGAGCTTACCATTCTGACCAATGATAAACTGTTTTTACAACGGCTTAATACAGAAAATTATCCGATTGACATACTTCAGCTTAATTTTCTTTCAAAGTATCCATCGGGGATAAGGTTTTACTCCGCGCATTACAAACTCGAGGTATTTCAATATTTATCTTCTGTTGATGAAGAATATACAGCGCTCGTTGATTCTGATATGCTTTGCCTGAACGGGATGCCGGAGTCTTTCAAGGCAATTATTGATAAAAAGCTTCCGCTTTATTATGATATCACCAGCCAGGTAGTGCCAGCTTATGGTGCTGAAAATATTATTAAGGATAAACAACTTGTCAGCGGCAAACCTTCTGATGAATCTTGGGCAGGTGGAGAGTTTATCGCGGGGCCACCCTCTTTTTTTGCAACCCTTACCAAAGAAATAAAAAAGGTAGAAGCAAACTATTTCCGGCACGTTGCAGCGCTTCATCACCAGGGTGATGAAATGCTCACCTCTGTTGCTGTTGAAGCTTTAAAAGAAAGCGGTGATTTTGAAATAGCAGAGGCAGGCGCCTTATCTATTGTGGGTAGGTTTTGGAGTTATACTCCGCTTCATGTCCAAAAACCAATCGCGGCTCATGCTGCTCATTTTTTGTTGCACCTTCCTTCCGATAAAAAATTTATTGCAACACTATCACGTGATAAATTACGGGGCGAAGCCTTCTTTAAAAAATATAGCCGCCACTTAACCTTTTCACGCACATTCAATATCATTTTTAAAAGTATTAAGCCGTATGCAAAAAGAATACGTAAGAAGTTCGCCTTCTAATAAATCAACGCTTACTGTAAACCGCGATTACCCCAACATGTATTACTACAAGAACTGGGCTATCGTAGTTCCTTTAGCCAATGAGGAAAAAGATTTTGAGCCTTTTATCAAGATGATAAATTTTGTGATCGACGAGCTCAATCCCGGCAATGTTTATTTTATTATTGACTCTGTATCGAAAGACCGTACCCTGGAACTTTGCAAGGAACTCTCTGCCAAAGACCCCCGATACGTAACTGTATGGGCACCTGAAAACAGGAACGTAGTAGATGCTTATATAAAAGGCCTGCGGGTAGCTTATGAAGCAGGCCACGATATAATTATCGAGATGGATGCCGGCCTGTCGCACGACCCCCGTGCTATCCCCATGTTTTTACGGGTGTTGAATGAGGGCAATGATTGCGCCTTTGGAAGCCGGTTTATCAACGGTGGGTCTATGGGCGATTCTCCATTCAAGCGTCGTTTGCTTTCTAAAACAGGAACTGTTTTAGCTAACATACTGCTTCGCACAAAGCTCAAAGACATGACCTCAGGGTTCCAGGGATTTCACCGCGATGTGGTAGCCAAAATCATCAATCATCCTTTTAAGTCCAAAGCACATTTTTACCAAACGGAGCTGCGCTATTTGCTGCGCAATCATAAAATTTTTGAAGTGCCTATCCATTACTCTGCACCATCACCACGGGTGTCAAAAAGCGCTATTCGCAATTCCTATCAAACTTTATGGTATTATTTTATTCAACGACTTCGCGGTAAGTCGCAGGCTTTGTGACAATATAGTATAGCAGCATTTTCTCACAAACCCATCATCTTCATCAATGAAAAAAGCAACCGTTGTAGGCTCAGGTATTTCCGGGCTTAGTATCTCCCGTATGTTATCTGATACCTATGATGTGGAAATATTGGAAAGTGCTTCCAAGCAGGGGGGCCTGATTAGGTGCGACCGGATAGATGGCAACCTTTTTCACAGGGTAGGAGGCCATGTGTTCAACAGCAAAAACAAAACGGTACTGGACTGGTTCTGGCAACATTTTGACCGCAATGAGGAATTTTTACAGGCCAGCAGGAATGCAAAGATTTTATTTAATGGCCAGTTGATTGGCTATCCCCTGGAAAACTATCTGTACCAGCTGCCGGAAGCGCAAGTCCGTGAAATTGTTGGTGAGTTACTAACGATGCTTTCTCAAAAAAGTAGCGAAGAGGCCGTGTATGATAACTTCAGAGATTTTCTTATTGGCAATTTCGGCACTAAGCTTTACAACCTTTATTTTGGCCCGTACAATCAAAAAATATGGAATACCGATATTAGCAAGGTGCCGCTGGAATGGCTGGATGGCAAGTTGCCTATGCCACAAATAAGGGATGTGATCGTGAGTAATATTTTGAAAAAGGAAGAAGAGGCTATGGTACATGCAACCTTTTACTATGCAAAGAGAAACGGCTCCCAATTTATCATTGACCGCTTGGCTGAGGGCTTAAAAATAAATCTTTCTTCCCCGCTAACAAAAATCGCAGTTGCTGATAGCGGGCAGTTGGCAATTAATGACGGCGCCTCATTTACAGATCTGCTGGTATATTGTGGCGATGTGCGGGAGCTATCTTCCATTGTCCGGATCAATAACGCAGAGTTGGCGGAGGCTCTAAACTCCGTAAAGGATTTTGCCTCTAACGGGACATCCAATGTGCTTTGCGAAACCGATGCGAACAATATTAGCTGGTTGTATTTACCGGAAGAAAGCTATAAAGCGCACCGTATCATCTACACCGGCAACTTTAGCGATACGAATAATGAGGGCACCGACAGAAAAACCTGCGTGGTAGAGTTCTCGGGTAAGCAGGAAAGAGAAGATATGATAATGGAACTTCAAAACTTACCGGGCAACTTAACCCCGCTTGCCTTTAATTACGAACCTAACTCTTACATTATACAGGATAAACAAACCCGCTTTAAAGTTCAAAATTTAAAAATAGAATTAGCGAAGCATAACATTTATCTGTTAGGCCGGTTTGCCGAATGGGAGTACTATAATATGGACAAGTGCATTGAAGCCGCAATGGAATTATCTTTTCATTTACATCAACATCCTATTATCAGCAATGAAAAAGCTTATCGCCAATACGGTAGCCTTAGCGCATAGCCGGAAGGGCCTGCTCACGGAGGCCGGTAAATATTTCGTGGTGGGTGGCGTATGCACAGTGCTTGACTTTGCGTTGCTGTTTATCCTTACCCACTACGGTAACGTACATTTTATGACATCCTCCATTATCTCTTTTATGGCAGGAACCATATTAAACTACTACCTCTGCACGGTATGGATATTTAAAGTAAGAACGGTAAGCAACCGAAACCTGGAAATCGTTTATTACGCCGTTATTACAGCCGTTGGTCTTGGTATTAACTCAGGACTTATTTGGGTGTTTACTACTTTCTTAGGTTATTACTTTATGCTCTCAAAACTACTGGCCACCTTTGTTACCTACTGGTGGAATTTTGGCGCCCGCAAATATTTTCTGCATACCAAAACAACACTGCAGCCAGAATCGGCAAGAGTTGCAAAATAATTTTGTTCATCTTACCTCGCTCACCAAAACCAGAAAGGCACAAAATGAAAAAGGCTTATATCATCATGGCGCATAAAGCTCCTCAGCAACTTTATCGCTTAATAGACCGGTTAAATGATGGGGACTCCGAGTTTTTTATACACATAGACAAAACAGCAGAATTCACGCAGTTTAATAGCATAAAAGAGTTCGGGGATATTGTCCATTTTATTGAAAGGGTTAATTCGAAGTGGGGCGGCTTTGGTTCTGTGCAGGCTTCCTTAAATGGGTTAAAGGCAGTACGTGATTCTTCCAAAAATTTTGACCAGGTTCTGTTATTAAGCGGCCAGGATTACCCGATAAAGAGCAATGCTTACATCAACGAATTTTTTGCCTCTTCGCCGTACTCCCTCTTCGTAGATTACTTTCCCATTCCCAATTATAAAAAGTGGCCGGGTGGCGACAGGGGCGGGTGGTATCGTGTAGATAAATTTTACATTGGACTTAAATGGTACGAGTTCCTTGTTTCAAAATCACTGAATTTATTATCAACCTATCTCCCTTTTTTACGGCGAAAAATACCAGGGGGGATGAAGCCTTTTACGGGTTCGCAATGGTGGAGCATTGATATGTATGCACTCAATTATATTTTGGAATATGACAACAGCCACCCGGAATATAGAGCATTTCATCAATATACCTTTGTGCCTGATGAGTTGTACGTGCACATGATATTGGGAAATAGTACTGATGAGAGAATTGTAAAAAGTTTAGTGACTACTAACAAGCGGTTTATGATTTGGGAGAAGCCGGATAGTGCGCATCCTAACATACTTTGTAAAGCCGATCTTGATTCTATACTGGCGTCGGAACACCTGTTCGCCCGGAAGTTTGATGCAACAGTTGACTCGGAAATATTGGATTTAATAGATACCACGATTTTACAAAAAAAACACCGGCATCAATCAATTGATGCTCCTCTTCCCTAATGAACAAGTTGAATGTCTTTAGCATACCTGTAAGTACAGCGCCATATGCGGATTTCATAACCGAAATTACAGATGCTGCCGTAGCAAAAAGGAGTGAATACGTTTGTCTTGCCAATGTTCACATGCTGGTGGAAGCGTACCGGAATAAAGAGTTTGCAACGGTGGTGCGCAATGCGAACAGCGTTACCCCTGATGGAAAGCCTTTATGCTGGGCGCTGCGGGTTCTTTACGGTATCAAACAAGATAGGGTAGCCGGTGTAGATCTTACGCAGGATTTGTTACAAGCCGCCAGCCAGAAAAGCATACCGGTATATTTTTACGGTGGCACACAAGATGTTTTGTGGAAAGCAGAAGAGTTCTTTAAAACCCAATACCCTGCTTTGCAACTTGCCGGCACCTATAGCCCGCCTTTTCGTGCGCTTACCCCGGCAGAAGAAGAAGGCGTTGCGCAAAGGATCAACAACTCGGGTGCAGGATTGGTTTTCGTTGTTTTAGGATGCCCTAAACAGGAACGGTGGATGGCCTCTATGCAGGGAAAAATTAATGCTGTTTGTGTTGGTATTGGCGCTGCCCTGCCCGTAATGATGGGTATTTATAAGAGAGCACCGAAATGGGTTAGGAATGCAGGGCTCGAATGGGCTTTCAGGTTAACGCAGGAGCCTAAACGGCTTTTTAAAAGATATTTGGTTAGCAATTCAGTCTTTTTATACTTATTATTAAAAGCTTGTTTTAGAAAAGTTTTTTATAGCATGGCGTAAACTCCCTATCACCCATAGGTTGTCAATTATTATTTATCTAATATGAAGGTTTTACTCATTCATTGTGCGTATAAATTCAGGGGGGGCGAAGACACAGTAGTGGCGGAAGAGTTGAAACTTTTGAAAGAGAATGGGGTAGAAGTAGACTTGCTCCAGTTCAACAATGATGACAGCACTTTGATGAGTGTCATTCAACTACCGTTTAATTTTAATTCTTACAAAACAACAAGGCAAAAAATAAAGTTGTTTGGGCCTGATGTAGTGCATATTCATAACCTGCATTTTGCTGCTTCGCCATCTGTTATATATGCTATTATTAAAACTAAAACCCCGTTTGTTTGCACCTTGCATAACTACCGGGTTCTTTGTCCATCGGCACTGCTTTTTTTTAAAGGACGTCCATTTTTATCTTCCCTCAAGAGTAGCTTCCCTTGGAGGGCAGTTACAAAGGGCGTTTATAAAAATTCAAGGCTGTTAACATTTTGGATGGCAGTTTCTATGCAAATGCATCATTGGGCCCGAACCTGGCACCGGTGCAATCGCTTTATTGTTTTAACAAACTACGCCCAACAAATTTTTATGGCTTCAAAAATGCGCCTGCCTCAGGAGCAGCTTGTTGTGAAGCCTAATTTTTGCTTCGTGCCTAACTTGCCGGTTGCAACACCCGGCAATCATTTTTTATATGTGGGAAGATTATCGGAAGAGAAAGGCATCCGCCTGTTACTTTCAATTTTTTCTTCATTACCTTATCAGTTAAAGATCGCCGGCGATGGTCCTTTAAAAGAAGAAGTAAAGGTGGCCGCCTCAAAAAATAGTAATATTATTTACATGGGCTCCCTGCAAAAAGAGGCCTTGCTTCCGGTGCTGGCGAATGCTTCGGCGCTGTTGTTTCCTTCTATTTGGTTTGAAGGAATGCCGTTGACAATTATTGAAGCCTTTGCCTGCAGCACACCTGTTCTTGCTACACGGCTGGGCGCCATGGATGATATGGTTACGCCTTACTACAATGGTCTTCATTTTGAAGCAGCCGATGAACAAAGCATGGCTGCCTGCATTGAGGAATGGCAGGCCTTTCCAGAAGTTGAAAAAGCACTTTATCGAAAAAATGCACGTGAAACGTATGAGACCTTTTATACTCCACAGAAAAACGCAGCACAACTGCTTTCTATCTATGACGGAGTCATTCAACATAAAGTTTCAGCAATGGCGGCTGTAGCCGGTGGAAAATGAGCCTCATAAAGAACCAAATCTGGTCATGCTATTGTTCGTTATACCTTCCCGCACGCCTAGGCAGCTTTTAGTGTACGGTGTAACTGCCGGTACAATAAAAATATCGAGGTGCCGGCCACCTCACTACGTACTAAAAAAGATAGATAGGCGATATGGAGACCTATCAAGCGGCTAACAGGATATAAAAGTGAACATAAACCTGGTTTTCCTGTTGTTGCTTAACAAAGCTGCTGAAAACTTTTTTGGGATAAGCTTTATACACATCTGGTCAAACTTTCCTAATGGAAAACAGGGTAGGGAGCCGGGTTGTCGTTGGCATACGCTTTTTCAAGCCTCTTCGGACTATGAACAACTTAAGCTTTTTGCTTTTGTATCGTCAACACAATGAGACTAATTACTACCAGTTGGGATGATGGACATGTATTGGATTTTAAACTGGCAGAACTCTTACAGAAGTATAATCTTCCGGCCACATTTTATATTCCACAAACTAATACGGAAAGGGCGGTAATGTCATCCCAACAAATAAAAGCCCTTGCACAAGATTTTGAAGTGGGCGGGCACACTTTGCATCATGTAAGGCTCCATTCCGCCGCAAAAGATTTTCTGGAAAAAGAGGTGAGAGGAAGTTATAACTGGCTGGGTGATTTATTAGGTAAAGAACCGGTCTCCTTTTGTTTTCCGGGCGGGGTGTATGACGCTGCAACAGCCCAAAGCGTTTTTCAACACGGTTATAAACTGGCCCGCACTACAGAGTTATTTAGTGTAAAGTCTTTTGCCACAGGGCAGGTGCTGGCTACTACTTTACAAGCCTATCCTCATTCTGCCTTCACTTATGCAAAACATCTAATTAAGCGCAAAAGAGGAGCAACACTTTTAGGTTGGCTGAAAAGCGCAGAAACAAACCTTGTGAAATTAGCCGGACATCATTTAGAGCGTATTGAAAAAGAAGGGGGCTGTTTTCATTTATGGGGTCACTCCTGGGAGATAGAAGAACTAAATTTATGGGAGGGCCTGGAAGAGCTTTTTAAATTCATTTCTAACATTCCTAGTTTTACGTATGTACAAAATAAAGGGTTGGTTAACTATAGTGCCGCCTTATAAATAAAAATTATCTGTATGCCTTCAGGTTTCCTAGCAATAATATTTGCTACTCAAAACGTAGTTTCACAATACCAAATAAACTGTTATAAATGAATAACCGGTTTGTACGCTTGCTTCAATTAACCCTTGGTGTGTTGGATTTTATAACCATCAATGCGACATTCTTTTTTACCGAATATTTTTTTCGTACGCAGACACTTATTTCTCCCAACGTGGAATATCTCTATTTTCTTTTCTTTTTAAATGTAGTTTGGCTGGGCGTGGCGCTTGCAAAAAATATTTACCACGAGCGGTACATATTATCCTTTGAGAGTTTCAGCAAAGCGTCTATGCATGCCTACCTTTATTTTCTTTCGGCCGTTATTATCGTTCTTTTCTTCTTCCGGTTGATTCTATTATCGCGGGTGTTTATATCAGTTGTTTTATCCAGCATCCTTATTTCACTTCTGATTAACCGCTTTCTTTACCTGGGAATTTATTATTATTTCAAAAAAAAGCTGTGGCTGGTTAGCAAAGTCGTTATTATCGGGTACAATCCTTTATCAAAAAAACTGGTGGATTATTTATCAGAAGACAGCTTAAATAAAGAAGTAATAGGTTTTTGCGAGGAGTATGAAAATGTGCATGAACTTTCTAACTACCCCATTTTAAGTAATGTATCCAATGCTTTGGAGGTTTGTAAATTGCATGGGGCAACTGAAATATATTCTACCGTGGCGCCTGAGCATAATCATGCCTTGTACCAGTTGATACAGGGGGCCGATGATAATTGCATCCGTTTTAAAATTGTACCCGACATGGGGTTCTTTTTTAAAAAACAGATGCACATTGATTATTTAAAGGAAATTCCTGTTATCTCCCTTCGTAACGAACCGCTGGAAGACATTGGCAACCGTATAAAAAAACGAATTTTTGATATTGTTATCAGCTTTTTTGTAGTGGTATTTATTCTATCATGGCTCATTCCCATTATCGGCTTACTCATCTGGCTTCAATCAAAAGGCCCCATCTTTTTTGCTCAAACCCGTACCGGAAAAAATGGTAAAGATTTTACCTGCCTGAAGTTTCGAAGCATGAAGGTAAATCGTTATGCCAATTTACGGCAGGCTACGGCTAATGACGACAGGCTTACTCCTATTGGCAAGTTTTTACGCCGTACGAGCCTGGATGAGTTTCCACAGTTTTTGAACGTGCTCCGGGGCAACATGAGCATCGTTGGTCCGCGGCCCCATATGGTAAAACATACAGACGAATATTCGAGACTGGTAGGTCAGTATATGGTACGGCAATTTTTAAAACCCGGTATTACGGGCTGGGCCCAGGTAAATGGCTACCGCGGCGAAACAAGAACATTAGATATGATGCAGAAGAGGGTGGAACATGACCTTTGGTACCTCGAAAACTGGAGTCTTTTTTTGGATATGAAGATTATGGCTATGACCGCTTTTAACACGCTAAAAGGAGATAGTCACGCTTTCTGATTTTTTACTATTTTTAAATATGGACGAACGACAGCCGCAGAATTTTTCTTTTTTGCGCTTCCGGGATAAGCTTGTTCAGAACAAAAAGAATTTCGCTGCTTTCGGTGCTTTGGTGGGCGTTACCTCTTTACTGTTAGCCAGTACTGTTTTTTTTATGAACGGACGTACCGCTACGCTGGTGCAAGTGATAGGGCTTATGGCCCTTGGTTATGTGCATGTCGCTATGATGAAGGGCAAACTCGCTGTATGGGAACCTGTGGAAAAACTCCTATACTCCTTACTATTAGCTTTCGTCATTATTCTTTTTCTTAGTAGTGTTTACCTATTTACGCCTACTTTCCCGTTGGCAGTTATTCTTGCGGGCAGCAGTGCTTTTCTATTAGCTTATGTGTTGGGTGAGTTGTGGGTATCGTATAAACGTATTTCCGACAGCCGTGTCACCCCATGGTTCTATTCGAACAACCTTACACCTAACCAGGCTACTGTGTTTTTAAATAGCATACCTATTCGGGTGAAGATCCAGATTGAGGAGCGCGGCCGTGTGGAGTATGTAATTGCATTCAGGGCTCCGGTTAAGATGAAATTAGGATTGATTTTCTATCACGTAATAAAAGAGCAAAACGAAAGCGGCAAAACCCCGGTTGAGTTGCTGGATAACAACGGGAGGCCTTTTGGTTGGGTGTTTTTTGTACCCTCATTGGCCGGGTGGAGTAAATCTCTTGACCCGGAGGCAACTCTTATTGAAAATCAGATTGGGCCTAATGCTGTAATTATAGCGCGTCGGGTGCCTGAAAAATTTCTTTCTGAGGCATCAGGCCGACAAATACAAACTGTTTAAAAATAGTATATGGTAGCTGCTACGCTTGAAGAACAAAAAAGGGCTAAGATCAAATTCTTCGCTGTATATATTGCCAGTGTCGTTTTAATTGTTCTCATTATTTCTTCATTTTGGAAAACGGGGGCTTCTGCATCTGCAGTAGACACTACACCCGTTGGTTTGCCCACAGAAAACGAGAAATTAGTACGTGAGGATGCGCTGTTACACAGCAAATTGGAGGCACTGGATACTAAGTACTCTTTAGCATTGTCGGGTGGTAAAAGTGGAATGGCGGCCCAACAGGCAAATTTACAAGGGGCTGAAAGGGACTTTGCAGCCACGTTGGATAGTTTGGAAAATGGAGCCGCATCCGTGCAAGATGCACAGCAAAAAACTGCACTCATTAATATAATTGCGGGTTTTAGAAAATCGTTTGATAGCAGGAGGGAATTAATGAACAGTTACACGAAGCTTTTATCCGATACAACCAAAACCAGTGCTGTGGTGAGAAATACGTCCGGCGCTTCTAACGAGGAAATGCAGGAGTTGAAGGCAATCCTGGTAGAAAAAGAGGAGCGGGTGGCCGCCCTGGAAAAGAAAAGAATAGATGACCTTGCAGAAAAGGACAGAATCATTTCATCTCTACAAACTCAGGTAGGTCAAAAGACAAAAGTGCCCGTGCAAACCAAGAGCACAGCCAGCGATAACGAATGGCAACAGAAGTATGCAAAACTAAAAGCATCGTACGATAATATGGCCAATCAAAACAATACGCTGAACAGGTCGTACAAATCTATTGTTGACGACAACAGGCGGCTCCTTAGCCAGCTTCAGGCAGCACGGAAGCAGTAGTTTTTTATCCAGACAGTAAGTTGCAGGTAGATAAAGACAAGATTACTAGTACAACGCCCATAAGTTCTTATGGGCTTTTTTACAAGCGGCCTGGCAACACAACCTGTATAAGGTTAATTTTCCGTATCAAAGCATGAACCTCGTCGTACAAAAATGCCCGTTGCCCCAAAATAAAAAGAAAATTATTTTTGCTTCGCTATTTTGTCGTGCTAACTCACCCAGCCATAACCTTCAGCAAAGCTGGTAAAAAATCCACCAAATATTTTAATGAAGAACTTTATGCCACCAACTTCAAAATTTCTATGCCTTTTATGGATGCTTTTTTACAGCAGCCTGGCAAATGCAACACGTTATTACTTTTCTTCTTCACAGGGCGATGATTCTAGGTCTGCCCTTCAGGCGCAGAACCCTGCTACGCCATGGAATTCTATAGCAAAGTTGAACGCTATTTTCGGTGGCCTTGTTGCCGGCGACGTTATTTTATTGAAAAGGGGTGATGTTTTTAGGGGATCCATATTGGTCACCGCCTCGGGCAGTGCCGGTAACCCAATAGTATTAGAAGCCTACGGCACCGGGGATAAGCCTGTAGTAAGTGGGCTGAGTTCACTCTCAGGTTGGACCGCCGCTGGAAGAAATATTTGGGAAACAACACTGCCCTCAGGTAATGAAACGGTAAACGTTTTATTACTCAATGAAATCATTCGACCACTTGGCCGCTATCCTAACGCTACCGCACCAAACAAAGGCTACCTGACAATAGAAAGATTTTCCACTAACACATCTATATCCGACAATGAGCTTTCAGGCAATCCTGATTGGGACGGCGGTGAAGTGGTGATCCGTAAAAACCGCTGGGTGCTTGACCGTAATAAAATTACAGGGCATAATGAAAACACGATCCACTACGCTTCCCAATCCGCTTATTATCCTTCAGCAAACTATGGCTACTTTATTCAAAATCATCCTAAAACGCTGGACCTGGATGGTGAGTGGTATTACAACAGCACCAATAAAAAGATAGGTATTTATTCTTCAGCAGGAGCCCCTTCTTCGGTTCAGGCAAGTACGGTAAATACATTAGCGAGGGTACACAATCAAAACAATATCCGGTTCCAGGGCATTCATTTTAAAGGGGCCAATGCAAACGCCATAGAAGTTGATAATGCTTATGGAGTGCAGCTACTTGATTGTGATATTCTATTTTCAGGTGCCAACGGGCTCCTGTCTTCAAGCAGTAATAACCTGCACGTAGAAGACTGTACTATTTCTTATACAAACAATACAGCTTTGGAATTACGGTATTCTTCAAACGCTGTTATTAAAGGCAATACAATTAAGCGTACCGGGATTTTTCCGGGCATGGGTAAGGGCGACAGCGGGTCTTACGAGGGCATTCTAATGGATGGTGATAACGAGTTAGTTGAAGGAAATGAAATTGATAGTACCGGCTACATCCCAATAACCTTCCGCGGTAATGTAAACATTATCAAAAATAATTTTATCAGTAACTACAATTTTGTAAAAGACGATGGCGGCGGTATTTATACCTGGAATAATATAGCTGGTGCAGCACCTACTTATGGTTCCAAAATAAACAACAACATTGTAATAAATGGTAAAGGCGCTGGTGCCGGAACCGATGACCCAGCCTACCACGCGGCCAACGGGATCTATATGGATGATAACACAGCCGGTGTTGAAATCAGGGGTAATACAGTTGCCAATTGTGGCTTGTATGGTTTGTATATACACAATGGCCATGAACTCTCTATAGAAGACAATACCTTTTACAACAGCCGGAGCCAGGCCGTATTAGCGCATGATAACTATGCAGCTTATGCCCCCATTCGCAATGTAAATATGTTTAATAATGTATTTTTTTCAAAAGATAACAGCCAGTTGCTGGCCGAGTTTAAAACCCCAAAAAATGATATCGCTGATTTTGGAACATTTAATAATAATT
>DASQMG010000605.1:0-11204 GCA_035645595.1 Flavisolibacter sp.
CTCTCAATACCCTGACACAATTCCTTCAGGTCAATACTTTCTTTTGTCTGTTCCAACGCATTCAGAGAAGAATAAAGAAGAACGCCATCAATCATAGAATACATGCGGATGGCTGCAGCGTCGACTTTTGATAAGTATAAATTTAATTTTTCGGACAAATCAAGCCCCAATTCAGACCTGATGAGGCTGCTGAATGTCATGATTTTGCGCACCGGCTCTTTTAAATCATGCGAAGCCACGTGAGCGAATTGTTGCAAATCTTCGTTGGAACGTAGGAGCTCCTTGGTTCGTTCATTTACTAATGCTTCCAGTTTTTCTTCCGTTATTTTTTGTTCATGCACATCAAAGCCAACACCTACATAGCCATTAAATTCTCCATTGGTCGCGAAGCGGGGATTGCCTTTGTAAGTATGCCAGCGGTATGCACCATCATGGCGCCTTGTTCTTACCGCTGGAATAACATAGGGTTGCCGGTTTTGAAACGCCGGAACATAAACGGCCAATACAACCGGTACATCATCTGGGTGAATAACTCCATCCCAAGCTTTACCAATCGCTTCCTGCAGAGACTGACCTGTGTAAGCCAGCCAGGTTTTATTCCAGTAGTTCACCGTGGCGGAGGCATCTGGCTCCATAATAAAAACAAACATGGGGCTTTCATCTGCAAGGTGGCGGAAGCGGCTTTCGCTCTCACGTAAAGTAATCTCAACCTGCTTGCTTTGCGTGATGTCGGTAGCATGTACGATGATTCCAAGTACTTTTCCTGCGTCGTTTTTATGCGGCGTATAAACAATGCTTAGCCACTTACCAGCACCAGCCCTTGAAGGCATAGGCATCTCATATCTTTCCTGCTCACCTGCGTAGGCTTTAGCTAAATGTGGGAACACTTTCGTGTAAGCTTCTTCACCTATAAAATACCGAACTGTTTTCCCGATTGCTTCTTTTGAACTGACTCCAAACCATAGGCAAAACGCCTCATTGCAAGATTGATAGCGCTGCTCTGAATCGAGATAAAAGATCATGGCCGGCACGGTGTTGCTGAGTAGCTCCAGATGTTGCTCGCTTTTCTTCAACGCTTCAGCAATATTGTTTCGATCTGTTACATCGCTTGCTGCACCAAACCATTCAATGATTTCGCCGTTGCTACCAATAATGGGTATAGCTCTTGAGAAAGTCCAACCAAGGGAACCGTCTGCCTTTACTACCTGGTGTTCTAGTTCAAAAATGGTTTTGTTTTTAACGGCTTCATTGATCGTCTCTCTTACACGTTGCTGTCCTTTAGGATAAATATATTTATGCATCCAATCCTTAATGGGCTCACCGGTGTCAGAAAGAAATCCACGTCCTTCCAAAGCCCGCATTTCAATCCAGTCCGGACTCATACGATAGACAACATCTGATGTTGCCGTTACAAGAGCCCGGAAACGTCCTTCACTTTGGCGTAAATTTTCTTCCCATTTTCTCCTTTCACCAATATCGGTTAGGGCACCTAACCATTTTACAATTTCACCTTTGCTGTTTCTTACAGGGTTAGCTGAAACATTGAACCACTTATAGCTTTCATCTTTTCCTCTAATCCTCAATTCAGATAGTACCGGCTCGCCTGTTTGCAAGCTGTGATTCCATTTTTGAAGTAGACCTTCTACATCATGGGCGTGGATATACTGCGACCATTCAGGCCCAAAGGATTTTTCAGGTGTGCTGCCTGTATAATCGAACCATTGCTGGTTGAAGAAATCAACCATTCCATCCTTATCTGTTGACCAGATAAGCTGAGGTAATGATTGGGTAACGGTTCTAAATTTTTCTTCGCTTTCTTCAATTTTTTTACGAGCAATTATCTGCTCTGTAACCTCAACTCCGTGCACCAATATGCCGTCTATCTCTCCCTGTGCATTGCGGGATGGTTGGTATATAAAATTAAGAATACCCTCTTCAAGTTCTCCGCTTGTTCTTTGCAATAAAACAGGCATTTCACTGGCAATAAAAGGTTCGCCGGTTTTATAAACTTCATCTAAAAGTTCAAAGATTCCCGATCCTTTCAATTCGGGTAATGCTTCCCTTACAGACTTGCCAACAACATCTCTATTGCCAATAAGCTGCAGGTAGAGGGCATTGACAAGGTGATAAGTATGTTTCGGGCCACGGAGTACACATATAAAAGCGGGGGCCTGCATAAACAAGTTGCGAACATTTGTTTCGGCTGCCTGGCGCAATGCTACCAGCTTCAATTGCGATGCTACTCTTGCCAGTAATTCTTTAGAAGAAAAGGGCTTTATCAAATAATCATCTGCGCCAGTTTGGTAACCTTCGATCTTCGATTCTTCACCCGCACGGGCTGAGAGTAAAATGACAGGAATATTTTGTGTTTGAACATTTTCTTTTACGGCTTTCAATAAGCCAATGCCGTCCATAACCGGCATCATTATATCGCTTACAATCAACTTCGGGAGATGCTCTTTTATCTTTTGCAAAGCATCCATCCCATTGGTAGCTGTAACAACATGATATTGGCTTCGCAGAAGATTTTTTATGTAAGCCCTCATGTCGGCATTGTCGTCCACTACTAAAACAGTGACTGTATCTGCATTTCCTTTCAAAGATTCTTTTCCATTGCTAGTAACAAAGCTGTGTTCAATAAGAGTTGTTGCTTCTTCTATAAATGCATTGCTAAGAGAAGCTGTAAAATCTGGCCCATTTTCAATTACATGCTGTGTTGGCAAATGCGACTTCCCTGTGGGAATGGAAACAGTAAATAGCGATCCCTCTCCCTCTTTACTTTGAACCCTGATTTCTCCGCCATGCAATTTTACCAACTCACTCACTAACGATAATCCAATCCCTGTTCCTTCATACGTTCTGCCGACCACATTTTGAACACGATGAAAACGCTGGAACATTTTAGGGAATTCATTTTCGGGAATTCCTACGCCGGTATCTGCCACTTTCAACAATACCTGATTGTTTTCGGAAGTAAGTGAAAGTGTAATGCTTCCTTTGAGTGTATATTTAAAAGCATTAGAAAGCAGATTGAGGACAATCTTTTCCCACATTTCTTTGTCAATGAAAACGGGCTGTATGACGGCATCTGTTCTGATCTGAAATTTTAGTCCTGCAGCCTCCACTACTGAACGGAAATTGCTTGCCAACTCAGTTGTGTATTTCGCTATATCGGTAAGTTGATATTGTGCCTGTACTCTTCCAGCTTCAAGTCGGCTGAAATCAAGTAGGTTGTTAACCAGCCGTAGTAAACGCATGGCGTTTCGGTGAGATGTTTCAATTGCTTCTTTATCAGTAGCCTTGATTTCACCATTACGATTATTTAATAATTCTTCCAATGAACCAAGCATCAACGTAAGCGGTGTACGAAACTCATGGCTAATGTTAGAGAAAAACACCGTTTTTGCCTTATCTATTTCGGCGAGTGCTTCTGATTTTTTTCGCTCTTCCTCATATGCTCTTGCCTTAGCTAATGCATTTTTGATGGCCTCTGCTAAAAGCTCGTAAAATAACCGGTACTTTTCATCAAGGCCTCTCCGGGCACTAACGCCTGTTACAAGTAGATAATTAATATGAGTAGTTCCGGGAAGAGTAATTGGAAAAATCAAAGCTTGGTGAGGAGCTTCGGGGTAAGGGCCACAATTAAATTTTTTAAAAATCTTTTCCAATTCGTCAACCTGTATTGCTTTTACATTTTGAATGACTTTGGCAAATGGCCAATTATCCGGATGTTGTTCATGCAGATCAATTTTGGACTGTGCAAGAGGTGAACCGGCTTCAACACCAACACCGCTTTGAAGATTCGCTTCTTTACCATCATCTGTAATGGAGTACAACAACACAAAGGGTATATCCAGGCAAAAATCTTGTAAACATTCTGCTACAAGCGCCGATGCTTCACCAGCGGTTTTGGCGTTTACAGTCTGGTCGGGTATGGTATGTAAAATATTTAATCTTCTTTCTGCGAGAGTTTGCTGTGTCTGTTCTATAACAGGATGAAACAGCCCACCCACACCGCCGGATTCATCAAGAATAGGACTGAAAGAGAACGTAAAAAAAGTTTCTTCCTTATATCCATAGCGATCAAGAAATATCCGCTGGTTTTCAAGATAGCGGGTTTTCCCTAACGATGCCTCTTCGAATGCTTGTCCAATGACTGGCCAGGCCGAAAGCCAGCATTCCTTAAAGTCCTGTCCCATAGATATAGGATGCATATCACCAGTTATAGGCCAATAGCCATCGTTATAAATCTGCACTCGATGGGGGCCCCATGAAATGGATATGGGAAAATTAGAGGCGATACATAAACTTACCGTGGTGCGTAGACTTTGCGGCCATGTGTCAGGCGAACCCAATGGTGTTTTTGACCAGTCTTTGGAGCGAATGAGTGTGCCCATTTCGCCACCACCGGATAAAAATTCGGGGATAACAGTTTCGAGTGTTGTTGTAAGGGGTTGTTGCATAAGTATTGGAAAGGGGAAGAGGCGGTAAGTTACGGAGTTTACTAAACCTGCAAACAATCCACTTCACAAAGAATAAACTGTTGGTACATTTAAAGGCATCTTTGTAAGATATGCCATCTAACTCTATGATAATTTTAGTAGGCGATGATAATTTAGACAACCGGCATATGTTGTAAGAGGCCTTTTTGCAGGTGCAACCCGATGCGGCAGTTCATAATACCTGCTTGGCTGCAATAGGAAAGAAATGCCCACACTTATAGTTTTAGATTTCAATATGCCGGCTATGAGTGGCTTAACTTTACTAGAATACGCGTGGTAACGAACCATACCACCACATACCCACCGTTGTTTGGAGTACATCAAATTTACCTTTTACCAAGAAACTGTGCGAAGACAATTGAGCGAGGTTTTATTTTGAAAAGCCTACCGGATTTGAGGACTTGAGTGCCCTTGCGAGCGAGATGCTTTTTTTCTGCAAAAACGAAAGTAAAGCCCGTGATACTAGTTAAAATGATTTTCCTTTTTTTCTATATTTAGTTGCCGTGGTAATTTTAAAGAATCGAATTTTATATTTCTAAGTAACCGTCAATCGCGCACGTTATCCTTCGCTGTACCGAAGGTGAGGATTGGATAATTCAGTCACCCAGGCAAGTTGTAAGTACTGAAACTTCATTTTAGGAAACATCATTGGCATAATGGAGCGATAACAACTTCGTTGTACTTGAACGTTCAAGTCTGGGCCCTAATAAGAAAATGCGTAGGGATGTGGAAAAACGTAAGAACAAACACTTAGTAAATCTACGAGTCAAGTGGAGCTTGCCGGACAAGAGTCAAACCAGTTATTACAAGATTTAATAATACTTACACAATGTTTATCGTGATTTTCAGTAATTTATACGTTAAGGTTTATTATAATTTGTGGTTCGACTTGTTGGTTTCTGTCCGGTTAGGTCTATCCGCCTTCTTTTTAAACCTACGATGTAACGTAGGTTCAACTGCACTATTTAGCCAAATCAACTATTAAAATTAGCAGCCCGGGTGATAGCTTTAGCAAGTAGCTAAGATTAACCCTGTGTGCTCTTGCCCGGATATAAAGATGATCTGAATCCTGACGCGGTAACTTGATAATAAGCACTTTCAACAATAATGTTCTAAGTGCTTTTTTATTTGACCCTCAAGTTCAACTTATTTATCGCTTTCATCATTTTCTGATGCTTGGACTAATAATTCGAAAAAATAAAATTAAGTTGTAGTGTAGCAGTTATGAAAAAAGAAACTACGAAAGCAGGGCATCCCATTTTTTGTATAAGTTCAATAGCCTTTTGACTACCTGGTGCAAGCAAAAAAAACAACCTTGCTATTTTTAACAAGGTTGTGCAGGGCAAAGGCGGTAAATACTTACCGCCTTTGCCTTATTTAGATTTTAACTGCCTGATTTTACGACTTTCATCTGTTTGCGTGTTGAACCTTGTTGTACTTCTATAAAGTAAACACCAGGATTTAATTTTTCACCTACTCGCAGTATTTGATTTGGCTGTATGTTCTGACGTTGTTCTAACAACTTACCTTGCATATCCATAATGCGCATTGAAATTTTATCGGTCGAACCACCTTCAATTTGCACCTTGAATGCCTCGTAAGTCGGATTCGGAAGGACCTTCACATTAAGCTCGGTTGTAACTTCCATCATGGTAGTTGGCCTCGCACGGTCAGCTTCTAAAGCTCGGTCATTTGGCCGGCAGTGTGCATCAATTGAGCAGCCCGAATTATTATCTCTATCCAAAGCTTCGGCGAGGTTCAGCATGGTTTGTCTGTTGCGGCTGGCCAGGGCTGTATTCACATCAGCTATGATCGAAGCCCAGGTTCTCGGGTAATCTATATCCGTATGTGCAGCGTTCAGCAGAGCAGCCACCGCTGCACGTAGCAGTACTTGTGCCGCACCCGGTAAGCCGGGACCACCACCGCCTTGTAATGCACTCAACAACGTCACGTTATCGAGGCCGTAGTCATCAGGCACATCGAAAATGCTCTCCAGAGTTTGGTCAGGATAGAGGGGTGTTGCCGTTGCCCACGTTTGCCAACAGGCTGTGTGGTTCTTCCAGAAACCAGGGGTGCAGCCTTGACGGCCGAGCTCCTCGCAAAAGAGTACTATATCTAAGTTCTCTGTGCAAGTCCGGCCATTGTCTGTAACAAGGAAGCAATAATATCCCGGGCCTAGGTTTGACCAAGTTTGACACTGAGCGGTCTGATTCGTTCTGGCTAAACTTTGGTTTTCGACCAATTGTTGGTTTATCATGATATACACCCTAATGGTATAAGAAGTCATGAAACCACTGAAGCACAGTTTAATTTCACCGTTGGTGCCGTTAGGGCAACTTGGGTATTTAATCCATGCCGAATTGTGGGTTACCACTTGGGCAGGGCAAGGATCATTGGTCTGTGCTCCTGCCGTATTGAATAAGGATAATAAGAAAATTAATAAAGCTGAAAGGAAAATTTTTCCTGCCTTTAAGATTTTGGATTGAGTGAGGGCATTCGTTAAAGGCAATCTTGCAGTTTGCGTCAAGGTATTCATTGCTTTAAAATTAAAAATTGATTGATTAATTAGTTTTCAGTTTTCATATACAAGAGATAAGGCGGCGAATTGCTACTAGAACAGTCCAAGTAACGTTTTAAATTATCTGTCTCGTGTAAAAATTTACATTCTTTCACAACTCACAGTTTTAGTTATAAAGTAAGATTAGTAAGGGTAGCAATAGTCTTCTGGTGGGGTAGCCAAGGATTTAGAAAGAAAATAATTTCAATGTGTACTCTACTTAAAGTAATAACAGTACAAAATATATTAGTAAAAATAGTTTTTTATAATCAAATGCTTTATTATTTTTAAGTGGAATTAATTACAGAATTTTAAGGGTAATTCATTACAGAATTAGATTGCAGCCAAAATTGAAGATTTCGATTTATCCCGAATCAGATCAGAATAGTCAGGTCGTAAACAGTTGTAATAATTCTTGTTTCAATTGGAAAACTGATTCTTACTATTACCCATGTTTACACCAAGGTAAAAAGGAACAAGAAAGAGTCATTACTATATCGCTTTTGATGGACTGCAATATTCCAAGTTGATAATTTTTTTGTGGTAGGTCGCGGTGCTGACTTTTTGTGGCTTTTAAACTTGTAAAAGCCCTGTGCAAACAATCAAAGAAACATTTAATAACTATTAGTATGATAAAAAGAGTACACCAGAATCTTGTGATCTTGTTAGTTATTTTTATTGCTGCTTCCAGCGGCTGTACAAAAGAAGATCTTACAACTAATTCTACAGAAGCAACAGAACAAGCTCCTACGCAGAGTATGAATGCACACAAAAAAAACTATTCAGGTGAAGTTGCTGCCCGGTGGTTTGATTTGGAATTACAATTAATTAAAACAACCCAAGGTTTTACACCTCCTGTTGCTTCAAGGGCACTGGGGTATACAGGAGTTGCCTTGTATGAAAGTCTTGTACCTGGGATGGGCAGTTACGTTAGCTTAAAATCAAAACTAGGATTTACTTACTCCTTGCCTGCCACTGACGAGAGTACAAATTACTATTGGCCGGCTGTAGCGAATGCAGCATTGAAAAGTATTATTTCCCGTATGTTTCCAACTACACACGTGAATAATAAATCAGCGATAAATAATCTGTACAATGAATGGCTTATGGCCTTTACTAATGAGATACATAATGAAGATTTAGACCAATCTGTTGCCTATGGTGAGGCGGTTGCCAACATCATATTCGAATGGAGTAAAACAGATGGCGGTCACGAGTCTTACTCGAACAATACCCCTGCCTACACCTTACCCCTTTTTCCCGGTGCATGGGTACCTACCGCACCAGCTTTTCAGAATATTCCTGTGCAGGCATTTTGGGGCAGTAACAGGCCTTTCCTTACAAAGAATGTCGATGCTAATTGTATACCTCCACCTCCCCCTGCGTATTCTATTTCTCATCAATCCGAGTTTTATAAACAGGCAGTAGAGGTATATAATACAGGCATCCAGCTAACTGATGCCCAAAAAACGATCGCCCTTTTTTGGGCCGATGGAGGGGGCACGATTACACCCCCCGGTCATAATGTTAACCTTGCTACACAAACGATACGCAGCCGACGTTTAAGTTTAAATGAGGCAGCTGGAGTATACGCAAAAGTAGGCATTGGTGTAGCCGATGCATTTATTGCCTGCTGGAAAGGTAAGTACAAGTATAACCTCATGCGACCTATTACCTATATTCAACAGAATATAAATCCAACCTGGACCAGCTTTATAGTAACGCCTCCTTTTCCTGCTTATGCCTCCGGTCATGCTACAGTATCAGGGGCAACAGCAGAAATTCTATCTTATATATTCGGCGATAAGGTTGCCTTTCAAGATCGCACACATGAACAATTGTACGGCATAAGAAATTATGCAAGTTTCTATGATGCTGCAGAAGAAGCCGCCGTTTCACGTCTATATGGAGGCATTCATTTTAGAATAGATAATAATGAAGGATTAGAGAAGGGTAAACGGATCGGTAAAAATATTACTGCCATTAATCTGAAAAAATCGTAAATGAGTTTTCAAATTAATAGCATGTAGTGCCCTTAAATGGAAAATCCATGCAAATTGCCCCCCTTCTATCGGCTTAAGCTGACTGTCTCGTCCTGAAATAGCTTGTTACAAAAAGCAATCAGGATGAAAGAAAAAACCAAAAAGAAGCATGGGCCCTCCATTCTGAGCCGCGATTCTTATAAACGACGTACGGAATCAGAAATGATTAAGTGAACAGTGGAAACATTAGCAAACGGACCGCCTATGCAAACATAGGCTTAACCGGAACACGTTAGCCCGTTTATTAAGCAAATATTCTGCTCGTAATTTGAATGATGACTTATCCATACAAATTCTTTCGCGCATGACCGCCATCAAAAATCCAATACCATAGATAGAAAGGTAAACGAGATTACTGAAGCGTTGAAATAAGGGCTACAGAACTACTTATGATAAATCGGGCAGCTTCTACATACAGTAATCTGACGGATTCAAACTTAATTGGTGTTAAGTTAACTTTAAACAACAACCAAATACTAAATGGAAAGAGCCAATTTGTAATTTCAGCTAATGGAAACGGTAAAAGGCATCATCCCGTATTACAAGGAGATAAATGAGTTCCTGGCTTCTATTTCATCCACTTACAGGACAGCCAACCCTTTGTTTTATTGCCTGCGGCTGAAAGAGGACGAGAACGCCATGGATAGTTACAAGCCACCTTTTCGTAAAGAATTTTACTTTATTGCCCTTGTTACAAACGCATCAAAAACGAAGATCTTTTACGACCAAACAAACATAACCCAACTCAATTCTTTCCTGGTTTTTCAGTGCCCTGGCCTACTGTATAGTTTCTACCGCGATACTCCGGCTAATGGATACCTGATCTATTTTAAGAAAGAGTGTTTCTCTTTTTTCAAGCCTGACTTTGAAAAAGAATTCCCCTTCTTTAATATCCTGCACACCAATTTCTTCAAACTGAATGGATCAAAGTTTAAAGACTTCGCTCCGCATTTTGAAGACGTATTTACAGCGTATGAAAAAGCAAGCGATCAGCACCACAAGGTCGCCGCACTAAAACTGCTTGCTTTACTCTATGAACTTAAGGAATTTGCAACAGCTTTCAGTCAATGGGAAGGCGGCTCCAGTACACCACAACAACATTTAGTTCAAAAGTTCATTCAATATGTCAATAGCTATTACATCGATAAGCGCACTGTTGAAGAATTTGCCGAACTGCTTTTTGTGTCGTCCAATCATTTATCGCAAGCTATAAAGGAGACCTCGAAGAAAAATGCGCTCTCCTTTATTAATGACCGGGTCATGAGTGAAGCCAAATCGCTGATTCGGTTTACAGAACTTGACATCGCTGAAATTGCCTACCAGCTCAACTTCTCCGATCCGGCTAACTTTGGAAAATTCTTTAAAAAACATTCGGGACAAACACCACTTGCTTTTCGGAAGCAGGCAGCCCAAAAGTAATCGACCAGCCCAACCAACTTATTGACCATAGCAACCACCCGCTATAATCGCAGCTTTGTGTTATCAAATTTTTAATCAAAAAAATAGAGAACATGAAAATTGCAGTATTAGGTACCGGAACGGTCGGCAGAGCATTCGCAGAAAGACTGGTGGCTCTTAATCATGACGTAATGATAGGAACCAGAAATGTGTCCCAAAAATTAGAGAGCACCGACAAAGACTTTTATGGCAGTGCACCATTTGGCGAGTGGCATGCGCAGAACGAAAAAGTGGAATTGGGCACTTTTGCAGAAGCCAGTAGATTTGGTGAGATCGTTATCAATGCAACCAAGGGAATCGATTCCGTTTCTGCGCTGAAACTGGCCGGGGAAGAGAACCTCAAGGGTAAAGTTTTGGTTGATGTAGCCAACCCGTTGGACTTTAGTCAAGGCATGCCGCCAAGCCTTGTGCCGGCGTTATCAAACACCAATTCTCTGGGTGAAGAACTTCAGCGAACCTTTCCCGACACCAAAGTGGTAAAGGCATTGAATACAATGTGGTGTGGATTAATGGTAAACCCAGCTATGGTTGGAAGCGGAGACCATACAGCATTCATCTGCGGTAACAATGCTGAGGCCAAAGAAAATGTACAATCGTTAATGAAGGAATTTGGCTGGAGAGGGGAGAACATCCTGGACTTGGGGG
>DASQMG010000606.1:0-3518 GCA_035645595.1 Flavisolibacter sp.
ATAGCCAGCAGATCATCCACCATAATCTTTGCACCTTTATCACCACCAATATGCAATAAAGTACCGTCTTTATAACTCTCCAGTTCCATTGTTGCTTTATCGGTCTCTATTTCAGCAAGCAGGTCTCCCTTTTTTACGGGATCGCCCACTTTTTTATGCCAGGCGGCAATTACTCCTTCAGTCATCGTATCGCTAAGCCGGGGCATCAAAATCACTTCAGCCATTTGTGTACTTTATTTAGAGTGCCGAAATTAAAGTAAAAGAAGGAAAAACAATGAACCTCTCCCCCGCCCCTCTCCGGCGAAGCCGGGAGAGGGGAGTGCTGTTGCCAGATGCTTAAAGAACAGCCATCTGCCCTTTCCAATAAGTTGATAAAAAATAGAAAACGAAAGACCACTACTATAATTAATCTATAACCTCACCCCCAACCTCTCTCCAACTTTGTTGAAGAGGGGTTGGGGGTGAGGTGCTTACTTTTGCACCTATACATGACAGAATATTTTAAAACCGGAAAATTGGTGGCCACATTTGGCGTAGGTGGCGAGTTGTTACTAAAACATAACCTGGGTAAAAAAACATCGCTAAAAGGGGTGCAAGCTATTTTTATAGAAGAAAAAAAACAAAGCTTTATTCCCTGGTTTGTTGAAAGCACACGGGTAAAAACCGATGATGAAATTTTTATTAAGCTCGAAGGAATTTCGAACCGCGAGCAGGCGCTGAAGCTAACCCAAAAAGAAATATGGCTTCCCGAGCAGGACTTTAAAAAATTCTCTGCAAAATCCTCCCCCATAAACTTACTTGGCTACACCGTGATAGAGGAGCAGGAAGTACTTGGGAAAATTATAGAAGTGATTGAACAACCGCACCAGATCCTTTGCAGGATTGACTACAATGGCAAGGAAGCCTACATTCCCTTACATGAAGAAACCATCGTAAAAATAGATGCCGGCAACCTGCAGGTCATCGTTTCGCTGCCTCCAGGATTACTGGAAATCTATCAGTAGCCACACCTACTGTTTTCAGCGTATTACGTGCCTGGATCATATGGCGCTGCTCATGTGCAATTAAAAACCGAAGAGTGTCGCCGAGCCGTAGTTTTATTAGCTTTGTAAAGGTAATCGGTATATGAATTTTCGCGAGGTCTTTTCCTTTTGCCAGCTCCAATACCTGCAGCAGTTTATCCTGGCCGGTCAAAAATTCTTTTAGCACCGTATCTACATTCAGGCTATTAGGAAACGACATTTTTTTACTGGTTTTCATCTTGTTCTTTATTTCGAACACGTTTTTGGGCTTCATCATCTTTGTAAACTTCTCGCCCCAGTATCCCGAAGCAAACCATGCATTCGTATCATAAGTAACCACAGCCAGTTCTTTTTCTATTAACGGCAGGTAATGACGATTATAGGCATTCAGGTGTTCCAATACCTGCACCACAGTCCATTGGCCTTTTTCAGGGCAGTACACTAATTTATTTTTATCGGAGCTATTAAAAAAAGCCCCTGCTTCTTTTATGCGGCTTACATCCTGGGATAATTCTTTTAATAAATCTTCGCTTTTGAATTTTGCCATAACCAATTTTTTACAAAGCTATATGTTCACTTCTTTCAAATAACAGACCAGCCGCCCAAACATGATTTAAATGTAAAATTTAAATTTCCCCGGCCTATACCGGGGGAACGACCCTTCATCTTCAGGCGTAAAGAGAAGAATTTCCGTTCCTGTGATCTGGGTTTTCATATTTTATACTATACATTTTTGAAAGGCTTGATCAGTACAAGTAAGATTGCTGATTATTGCAGTAAATCTTTTACATTGCTTCTATAACCACCTAACACTTCTTTCTTATTTATGCTCCGGCGAAAAAAACGTAAAGCGCTTTTCAGTACCAGAAACAAAGCCAGGCTTGTGCCGGGCGGCGCACCGTTTTTTGAGACCCTGCACGGGTTAATCGCCGGTGCCAGGCACTCTATTCACCTGCAAACCTACATCTTCGCTAATGATGGCACCGGCGAAAAAATAGCCGGTGCCCTGATGGCGGCTGCTAAAAAAGGAGTGGCTGTTTACTTACTGGTAGATGGCTATGCATCGAACACTATTTCCAGGCCTTTCATTCAACAGCTGGAAGCTGCCGGTGTACATTTTCGCTTTTTTGAACCGGTGTTTCGAAGCGACAATTTTTATTTTGGCCGGCGGCTTCACCACAAAGTAGCTGTGTTTGATAATCGTTGCGCCGTGATCAGCGGCAGTAACATTGCCGACCGTTATAACGATTTGCCCGGCTGCCCGGCATGGTTTGATATGGGCATTTTAGTAGAGGGAGATGCCGTGTTGGAGATTTATGAGATCTGTATAAAGATCTGGGAAAAAGATAAAGCCGAAAAGAATCCATTGAAGCAAAAACTGGCCGATATATTTAATTATATAGCCGAAGAAGATGCCGTTGGTGTACGTGTTTTACAAAACGATTGGGTGCGCCGCAAACAGGAAATTTTTTATGCCTATCATAAACTGTTTAAAGAATCCAGGAAAAGTATTACGATTGTTTGCAGCTATTTTTTGCCTGGCCTTTCGTTACGTAACCGCTTAATGAAAGCCGTAAAGAGAGGCGTAGAGGTAAAGGTCGTGTTAAGTAGTATATCTGATGTAGTCATTACCAAACATGCGGAGCGCTGGCTTTATCGCTGGATGCTTAGGAACAACATTACTATTTACGAATATCAGCCCACCGTGCTTCATGCAAAGCTGGCTGTGGTTGATGACGATTTGCTCACGATCGGTTCCTACAACATAAATTCTCTCAGTGCTTTAGCCAGTGTAGAAATGAATGTGTTGGTAAAAGATGCGGAACTGAGTGCAGAACTAAAGGCCGGCATTGAAGAAATGATACAGACCAAGTGCCTGCTGATTGACAAGGCCAGCTATAAAACATCGTTGTTTTCGGTTAAATATCTATGGCAGGCTATCTGTTACTATGCAGTATCGCTGCTGGTTACAGTGGGCACATTTTATTACCGCAGGGAAGAGTGAGGGATAGCGGTAGCAAGTGGCGATTAACCACTATAACTTCATTTTCACTAACGGGTGTTAGAGTCAATAAGGCCGGTGATTAGTTTAAAAACTTCAAGCAAGGCTGCATTTATTGTTACCATATCTTCTTGGGTTATAAAGTGTAAAACAGTACAGGCTACAGATGAGCGGCAATTTCAAAAAGTGATTTTAGTCAGGCTTTGTTTTACGGGAAGAACCCTCTGCAATAATATTGAATACAGCAAGGCCGTTCTTTTCATTTTGCTAATCAAGTTTTCGGTTTCTTCTTTTGTAAACTTTTTACATAAGTCATAAATAAGTGGAAGCAGTAAGCGATGGCTTTTTGCCAGGAAATTAGTTTTTTATGACTCAACTCCCCATTGTTTTTATTTCAGGTTAAAGACAGATTCTCCCGGGTCAAAGGCCACTCACTACCTGCCACTTTGCTGCTCGCTATTCTTCCCGGCCATTCTTCTGAAAAATGCAGCAGC
>DASQMG010000607.1:0-5390 GCA_035645595.1 Flavisolibacter sp.
TCTTGGTCATCCTCAACTAAAATTATGGGGCCGTTCACCATAGAATTACTATTTAAAACGCCGTTAGCCGGACGCATAACTAAATGAGTATATTAAATTATAATGCCAACCCTTACCGTTTGAAAACTTAATTATACACAGGACAACAGCGAAAAAACAGCTAAAAAGGCCAGCTATTTATGAGGAATGAGAAACTATCTTTAATTACACTTTACCATGTTATGAACAAAGAAATTCTTCTCACCGATTTGGATGCCTGCACTGAAAATTTTTCAACCTTGCTGCAGCAATTTGATAACCATACTTTTATTCAAAAGCGCTCAGAAAATGAATGGTCACCGGCACAGATAGCGGAGCATTTATTGGTGCTGGAGATAACGGCTTTAAAAGCCATCAATGGTAAAACCATTCCTACCAACCGGCCTGCCAATAATAAAGTACCTCTTATAAAATGGGCAATGGAAGATGTAACCAAACGTGTTGCACCGGAAAGCGTTCTACCCCCCAATCTTATAACCGATGTTGAGTCGGCCATCGAAAAAATAAAACAGCAGAGAGACAGACTTCGTGAAGCAGTAGTTACCCTGGATCTATCGGAAGCCTGCGTATTATTTAAACATCCTGCTTTGGGTACGCTTACCCGTTGGGAATGGATCTATTTCACCATTTACCATATGCAACGCCATCTGCAACAAATGAAAAGATTAAAGGATGGTATAGCCTAGGGGTATTGTTCTTTTTGCAGTACCAGGGTACTCATGCAACGCAGGTCCGCCACATTTACGGTTTTAAAATCTTCAATAAATGATAAAGGGTATCTGCTTAACAGTTGAGCCAGCAAAGGCCGCGTCAACAAAAAGCGGTAACTGCCGTCAGGGAGGAAGTACACGCCCTCGCCAACAGCCTGTACTTTTTCTTCAATACCAATAGTAGAGGCCATACGGATAAATAAGCTGCCACCCGGTTTTAGAAGCCGCACCAATTCAGTCATCATCTTAAAAAAATGGGCTGTATCAGTGGCAAAATGCAATACTGCACTACAAATAATACTATCAAAAAAGGCATCTTCAAACGATGTTTGCTCCAGTGCCTCCACACGAAATCTTTCCTCAGGTAAATCAGGATACTTTTCTTTTAAAGCCTCTATTGCTTCCGCACTTTGGTCTATACCATAAATGGAAAAGCCATTCTGCAAAAACCAGTACAGGTTACGGCCCCCGCCGCAGCCGGCATCCAGCAGTACATTTTCCCTGCCATAACGGCCTTTTACTATGCCATCAATAAGGTAAATATCGGTTGCCCCTAAAATTGAACTGAGGTTGATGGTGTCCATATAATATGCAGCGTAATTAGAAGAAGCAAAACTATTACTATAAGGGCATTGAGGCCCGGCAGCTAATCATATTCCTGCAAAATAAACAGGCGCCATTTTATGATTTTCCATCTTTCCTATCCCCTACATTTGTCCAACTAAAAATTATCTATGAAGCGAGTTCTCCTACTTAGTGGTTATCTATTGTTAACAGTATGTGTTTTTGCCCAGAAGCCTAAAACTGAAGCACCGAAGGGATACCAGGCTACACCTGCCAAAATAAACAACCTGGTTCATACCAAACTGGAAGCTGGTTTTGACTATACAAAGTCGCAACTGAATGGTAAGGTATGGATAACGCTGAAGCCGCATTTCTATGCTACCGATTCTTTACTGCTTGATGCAAAAGGAATGGATATCAAAGAAGTGGCTATTGTGAAAGGGGGAAAGAACAGTACACTCAAATACAACTATGATGGCTTGTTTTTGAACATAGATTTAGACAAGACGTATAGGAACAATGAAGCCTACACGGTGTACATTTCCTACACCGCAAAGCCTAACGATTTTAAAACAAAAGGCAGCGCTGCCATTACCGATGCAAAAGGTTTATATTTTATAAACCCGCTTGGCGAAGACAAAGAAAAGCCAACACAAATATGGACGCAGGGAGAAACAGAAGCCACATCGGTTTGGGTGCCTACCATTGACAGGCCCGGTCAGAAAACAACACAGGAATTTTTCTTAACCGTGCCTGGTAAATATGTTTCGCTTAGTAATGGTAAACTAATGTCGCAGAAGAAGAACACCGACGGCACCCGCACCGATTACTGGAAGATGGACCTGCCGCATGCACCCTATTTATTTTTTATTGGCGTGGGCGATTATGCGGTAATAAAAGACAGCTACAAAGGCAAGGAAGTAAGCTATTATGTAGAGAAGGAATATGCACCTGTTGCCCGCCGGATATTTGGTAAAACACCGGCTATGATTGCCTTGTTCTCCAAACTTACCGGCGTTGATTACCCCTGGGTGAAATATGCGCAGATGGTAGCCCGTGATTATGTAAGCGGCGCCATGGAAAATACAACCGCTACACTACATGGCGAAACAGCGCAGCAGGATGCAAGAGAATTAATGGATGCCAACCGTTGGGAAGAAGTGATTGCCCACGAATTGTTTCACCAATGGTTTGGCGACTATGTAACGGCTGAGAGCTGGAGCAACCTGCCCCTAAACGAATCCTTTGCCACCATTGGCTCACAGCTATGGAACGAATACAACTATGGTAAAGATGCAGGTATGGAAGAGCGCTATAATTCGGCCCAAGGGTACCTGCGTAGCGGGAGTGAGAAAAAAGACTTAGTACGTTTTAATTTTAATGACAAGGAAGATATGTTTGATGCGGTGAGCTATAATAAAGGTGGAGCCATTTTGCAGATGCTTCGTCACCAGATTGGCGACAGTGCTTTTTTCAAATCACTAAACCTTTACCTTACCGCTAATAAATTTAAAGCCGCAGAAGCCCACCACCTGCGGTTAGCTATGGAAGAAGTAACGGGTAAAGACCTGAACCCGTTTTTTAACCAATGGTTTTTCAGCGGTGGTCATCCGAAACTAGCTGTGAATTACAGCTACAACGCTGCTGCTAAAAAAGCAATGGTGATTGTAGAGCAAACACAAGCGGGTGATAAGTTATTTACCCTGCCGGTTGCCATTGATGTATGGAACAGTCCTGTACCGGCCCGTTATAATGTTGAGGTAAAGAATAAAGTTGACACATTTATGTTTGATGTAGCATCGGCCCCGGTGCTGGTAAACTTCGATGCAGATAAGGTTTTATTGGCCGATAAAACAGAAAACAAAACATTGGACAACTACCTGTTTCAATACAAGCATGCTACTAATTATGTAGATAGAAGAGAAGCGGTGGACGCTGCTATTAAAGCACAGGCAGAAGTAGGCGGTGTGCAAATTTTAATGGAAGCGTTAAAAGATAGCTACGCACCATTGCGGGCTTATGCAGCCAATAATTTGGACATGAGCCTGATGCAAATTAAAAATGCAGTAGAGCCTGTATTGTACGAAATGGCTCAGAAAGATAATAACCGTTTGGCAAAGGCAGCAGCTATTGCAAAGTTGGGCCAGTACCGCTTTGCCAAGTATTCCTCCCTGTTCAAAGCGGCCATAAACGATTCGTCTTACACCGTTTCGGGCAATGCACTGGAAGCCTTAAATAAGCTTGATACCACTGCTGCATTTACAGAAGCCCAGCGCCTGGCCGCAGCTCCGGTAAGAGGAAAATTAGCTGCCGCTACAAGAAGCATTATCAGTTCAAAAGATAAGGGAGCTGCTTTAAAAATACTTACCGATTTTGAAGCGATGCCGCTCGGCCAGCCGAAATTCCAGGCGTTGGGTGGTGTGTTTGAATTGGTTCAAAATACATCCGACCTTGAATTATTTAAGAGAGGTATTGATGATATATTGGCTTTAGGCGCCGCTATTCCTGAACAGTTTCGCGAACAGGCAATGGGACAGATTTATGCAGGTCTTAGAGAAATTGGAAAAGAAAAAACTGGTGCTGGCTTAACTGACCAGGCAGCTTATATAGAAAGCAAGTTGCCGAAAGAAGATAAGAAAGGCATGTAAGTTTAAATGATACTTAAAAAAGCCATTCATCGTAACGGTGAATGGCTTTTTTGTTTTTAGCAGGCATTTAATCCTGTGTAATTAGTGAAAAGGTCTTGCTTATAATTGATGCAATGATTTACAAACTTCATGAAGTGGTAACAGGCGAAGTTCTTTAAAATTATCTGGCCGTGTTCGTAATACCTTTATTGTGGCAAGCATAGGAATAATATTTATCTAAAAGTAAAAATGGTTACTGTTAACCGGTTGCTGCTTTATAAAGTTATCGGCATTTATAAACTTTTGTAACGCCCGGTAGAATTACAAAATGACGAAGTGCTCAATAGAAGTATAAAGTGTATAAGTGTGCGACGCAACAAAAGCCGGCAATAGCACTTCGCTAAGTACATAAAAATTCTTATCTTCTCAACCTCCAATTTGTACGTATGCTATCCACCTTTCATCAAAAATTTGCGAAGCCGTTATTGATGCCGCTCTTAAGTATCCTTCTTTTCATAACCCAAAAATCTTATTGCCAGCAAATGACTGATACCACTATTCTAGCAACGGGAGCAATGCCTAAATTAATCTCCAGGCAATTCAGTTTTACAGAAGGGCCGGCAGTTGATAAAAATGGAAATGTTTTTTTTACCGACCAGCCCAATAACAAAATATGGAAGTACGATACCGATGGAAACCTGTCCGTTTTCGTAGATGGCGCAGGGCGTTCCAACGGCATGTACTTCGATAAAAAAGGCAACCTTATAACCTGTGCCGATGAACAAAACCAGCTTTGGTCTATCAGCCCTAAAGGAAAGGTAACTGTGCTGCTTACAGACTACAAGGGACAGAAAATGAACGGCCCTAACGATTTATGGATACACCCCACCAGTGGCGGTATTTATTTTACCGATCCCTATTACCAGCGAACGTACTGGACAAGAAAAAGCCCGGAGATAGAAGGGCAAAAAGTATACTACCTCCCAAAAGGGGCAACGGAAGCAGTTCCGCTTATAGAAGATTTAAAGCAACCGAATGGCATCATTGGTTCACCGGATGGCAGGGAGTTATACGTTGCCGACCTTGGTGCCGGAAAAACATTTAAGTACGCGATAAAGGCGGATGGCTCGTTAAGTAATGCGCAACTTTTTACGCCAATGGGATCGGACGGAATGACCCTTGATGAAAAGGGCAATATTTACCTTACCGGGGCCGGCGTAACCGTGTTTAGTCCGCAGGGAAAGCAGGTAGCCCATATTGCTATTCCTGAGAAATGGACGGCCAATGTAACCTTTGGCGGCAAACGCCGCAACCAGTTGTTCATCACGGCATCGGAAGCCATCTATGTAGTAGAGATGAAAGTTAAGGGAGCCAGGTAAAACGTTGTAACCCGATAAGAACTTATTGCTTTCATCTGCTTAAGAAAACAACCGGCTATTAATTTCTATTG
>DASQMG010000608.1:0-4140 GCA_035645595.1 Flavisolibacter sp.
TGCGTACAACAAGAAATGCTTTGCAAAAACAACTAAATGCTATGGGTATTTCGGTGGCCAGTGTAAGCAGGGGCAACATAATTACCACGCTTACAGTTACGGCGCCTATCAGTGGTACGGTTAGCACGGTTACCGCGCAAATTGGTTCGCCGGTAGATGTAAGCACGCCGATTGCGGAAATCGTCAACAACTCACAACTTCACCTGGACTTATTCATTTACGAAAAAGACCTCCCTGCTCTAAAAGCAGCTCAAACCATTCACTTTACACTCACAAACAATCCCGGCGTAGAATACGATGCAAAGATCTATTCCATTGGTACTGCCTTTGCGGCCGAAAGTAAAACCATCCCGGTACATGCAGTGGTAAAAGGCGACAAAACTGGTTTGATAGAAGGTATGAACATCACTGCACTGATAAGCATTGGCGATGCGGTGTTACCTGCTGTGCCGTCGGATGCCATTGTAAATTTCCAGGGGCAGGATTACATTTTTGTTGCCACCAGCGAAGTTGACGAACATCACGAGAAAGGAGACAGTACGGCATCGGAACACATCAAAGACGCAGGTTTACGCTTCAGGCGGGTGCCGGTGGTGAAGGGAGCATCGGATGTTGGCTACACTGAAATTAAATTGCTGGAGAACTTACCGGCTGCTACAAAGATTATTACCAAGGGAGCCTTTTTTGCCCTGGCCAAAATGACCAATATTGAAGAAGAAGGAGGACATCATTAGTAAAATGTCCAGGGTTTTTAGAAAGGACAAACGAAGACTTTCATCTTTCATAATTACAATGTTCTTGCAATGAAAATTAATACGGCAATGCCCGCAGGATTAAAACCTTTTTACCGCTTAGAATTGGCGCAATCAGCTATTGCTTTTTCAAAGGGTGAACTGCAACGCAGTTGGAATCATTTGGAAAGAGCACATATAATAGCACAGCCCTACCCTGTTCAGCATACCGCCGTTCATTGGAAGATGCTGAAGTTTGGTGTACGTATCAAAAGCTTCAGGGAAGTTATTGGACAAGTACCAAGGCTTCTTGTTGGCGGGGTAAAATCATTTGTAGGTAAAGTACCGGTAGGTAATACAGGCGGTGCTAACGTACCACCGCTTATGCCGATGGAAATTCCAGAAGACCTGGCAAGGATAATAGGCAGTGTTACGGCTTAAGCAAACTCGTTTATAATTTTTCTACCAGCAGCTTTTCACTGACCATCTTACTCAGCATTTCTGATGCCTTCTTGCCATAGGTGACCACCATAGAATTATCAAATGGCTCCACCGATTTTATTTTCAGTTCGGCACCCAGGTAAAGCCCGCGTCCATTAAGAAATTTAAGAAAATCATCGGAGGAATTGGTAACTGCCGATAACCTTACCGTTTCACCGGCGCCGCAATCACTGAGTTTATTATAATGCAGCCATTGTATTTTGCCTTGTTTGTCGGGTATGGGCGAGCCGTGCGGATCGACTTTTGGGTGTCCCAGCAGTTCATCCATCTTCTCGAAGAAGAGCCCCGACTGTATATGTTCCACCTGTTCGGCAATCCCATGCACTTCCTCCCAGCCAAAGCCCATCTTCTCCACCAAAAACATCTCTGTAAGCCGGTGCTTTCGTATCACCAACCCCGCTTCCTTTTTACCTTTTTCAGTTAGGCGCAATGGTTTGTAGCTCTCATAATGCACGAGCTTTTTATCAGCCAGCTTTTTCATCATGCTGTTAACAGTGGGCATTTTTATGTCAAGCCGTTTACTTAGTTCATTTACACTTACCTCGCCTTTTTCGTTCTGCAAATTAAACAGCTCTTTCAGGTAATTTTCTTCGGTGTAAGAGTTCATTCCCCAAATGTATAAAACTTAGCTCGCAGGAGAGAATTAATGGACCGCTTAAAAATAATTTTGTTAGAACAATCTAACAATATACTTTTGTTGCTGAAATAATAATAATGAGGTATAGTTTACTTATTGGTCTGTTTTCATTAATGACGTTGACTGTAACCGCACAAACAGGAACAATAAAGGGTGTTGTGAGGTCTGAAGCAGGAGGAATAGAAGCGGCAACCGTACTGCTTGCCGGGGCTAACTTAACGACCACAGCAGATTCATCCGGCAACTTTGTATTGTCTAACATTCCCGCCGGCCATTATACGTTAAGGGTGTCGGCGGTGGGCTATCTTTCTGCCGCCAGACATATAATTATAACTGAAAACGGTACTAGCAGGGCTGAGTTCCGCCTGTCACCGGCCTCCGGTGACCTGAACGCTGTCGTTATTACCGGCACCATGAAGCCGGCGAGCAAAACGAATAGTCCCATACCTGTTGAAGTTTATACCCCTAAGTTTTTTCAGAAAAACCCAACACCCAGCTTATTTGATGCAATAGGATTAATAAACGGCGTAAAGCCGCAGTTAAATTGTAACATCTGTAACACAGGTGATATTCATATAAACGGAATGGAGGGTCCATACACTTTGATACTGATAGACGGAATGCCTATTGTAAGTGCGCTATCGACGGTTTACGGTCTTAGCGGTATACCCAACAGTATGGTGGAGCGGATTGAAGTCGTGAAAGGCCCGGCTTCTTCCCTCTACGGTTCTGAAGCTATGGGTGGAATTGTAAATGTAATTACCAAGGCGCCTTCGAAAGCGCCTCTTATCAGTGCTGATGTTTTTGGCACTACTTGGAAGGAATATAATGTAGATGCATCTGTAAAACTAAAGCTGGGAAAAGCCCAAAGTTTATTTGGTGTAAACTATTACAACTACCAAAACCCGCTGGATAAAAATGGTGATGGCTTTACCGACGTTACGCTTCAAAACCGCATCTCGTTCTTCAATAAATGGGGCCTGGAGAGAAAAGATGCCCGTGTAGCCAGCCTTGGTTTGAGATACGTAAATGAAGACCGGTACGGCGGCCAGATGTCCTGGACAAAACAATGGCGGGGAAGTGACAGTATTTACGGTGAAAGCATCTATACAAAACGTGCTGAATTGATAGGGGCTTACCAACTTCCGGTGCAAGAAAAAATAATGTTGCAGTTCTCCTATAACTGGCACCACCAGGATTCTTATTATGGCACTACGTTTTTTAAAGCGGCCCAAAAAGTGGCATTCGCACAGCTGTATTGGGATAAAAAACTAACCGCCAACCATGACCTTCTGCTCGGCGCTTCTTACCGCTACACTTACTACGATGATAATACACCTGCGACAGCAAATCCTGATTTAATTAATCCGAAAAATAAACCGGCTACAACGCCATTGCCCGGTATTTTTATACAGGACGAATGGAAAATCAATAACCAACACACCCTTCTTGCCGGCTATCGCTATGATTATGACCAGTTCCATGGAGGCATTCACTCGCCCCGTTTAGCTTATAAATTTGCCCCCGGTCATAACCATATATTACGGGCAAGTTTTGGCACTGGCTTTAGAGTGGTCAACCTTTTTACAGAAGACCATGCTGCACTTACCGGGTCAAGGCAGGTAGTGATAAAAGAGGCATTAAAACCAGAACGCTCTATCAATGGTAACCTAAATTATGTATTGAAGATACCTTCAGAAACTTTTTTTGCAGGCCTGGACGCGACCGCTTTTTACTCCTATTTCAGTAACCGCATTAATGGTGATTTTGATACGAATCCAAATCAGATTGTTTACGACAACCTGGACGGACATGCAGTGACAAGAGGCTTTTCACTCAATGCGGATTTGACGTTCTCCTTTCCGCTGAAAGTAATGGCTGGTTTTACTTTCCAGGACGTTTACCAGGTAGAAAATGATGGAACAGGCACACTTGTAAAAACACAGCAAATTCATGCACCAAAATGGAGTGGTAATTATTTGGTAAGCTACACGTTGCCTAAGCAGTTTACTATAGATTTTACCGGAACTTTTGACGGGCCACGGCGCTTGCCCATTCAAAAGGCCGACTTTCGGCCAGAATACTCGCCGTGGTTTGCTTTAGCCAATATTCAGCTCACCAAAAAAATAAGCAACGGGCTGGAGATTTATGGGGGAGCAAAAAATATTTTCAATTTTGTTCCCCAATTTGCTTTGATACGCCCCTTCGACCCGTTTGATAAGACGGCAAACGACCCGGTCACCAACCCTAACGGTTACACCTTTGATACGG
>DASQMG010000609.1:0-3969 GCA_035645595.1 Flavisolibacter sp.
CCCGTACATTCGCCTTTTTTTTGATAAAGTTTATTCAAGACTATATCGGCCAGTCTTTTCCCTACATCTTGTTTGTTTTTTGGATGAATATCTCCAGGATCCCCAATATCTGTTGTTACCACCATGCCTGTATTTGGTAAGGCGAGCGTCTGGTCCTGCGCCTCTCTTAATTCGGCCCATTGGCTTCCATTGTTACTGTTCGATTTGGCAGAACCAAAAGTGGGTAGCTGCACAAAATAGAAGGGGAAGTCACCTTGTTTAAAGTGCTGTCTCCAGTCCTTTATCATCATCGGGAAAGCAATACGGTATTGAAAAGCCCTGCCTGCATTTGCTTCGCCCTGGTACCATATAGCTCCTTTAATAGTGTAGTTCACCAGGGGGTTTATCATAGCGTTAAATAATAAACCAGGATAATCATTTGGACCTAATGATTCGCTAAGGTTAAATACTGAATCTATTCTGAAACGCCAATCGCCTGCAAGCGATTGTTCCTTACTGTCTATTGTTATTTTCATTGCTGCAGGGTTGCCATAAACCCCGCCAGTGCCTTCTGTATCTGTTACTTTAATGGCAATCAGGTTTTTGCCGGGTTTCAATAGGCCGGCCGGAATGGTGTACTTACGCAAAGTATGCCATATGCCCGTTTCGCCTATTTTTACTCCATTCAGATAGGTTTCGTCGCTTTCATCTACTTGAGCTAATTGTACCATGGCGGTTTTTCCTGCATCACCCGGGCTAACGTCTATGGTTTTCCTAAACCATACTATGCCATCTAACACCTGGAAACCCTGATCTTCCCATACACCTGGTAGTTTCATTAAGTTCCATTTATTGTCATCAAAATCTTCGTTTTTCCAGTTTGCACTGCGTCCGAGTGGGCCTGTACTACCTTCTTGCGGCTTTTCGAGATTTTTAATGATAGATTCGTTACGCTTTTTAAGTATGTTCTCTACGCTGCCAGTTCTAATTTCCGTGGCTATATACCTAAGTTCTGGTGTTGCTTCGAAACCGTTGACACTTGTCCAGGCTTCGGATTGTGTGCCGCCCCTTGAGGAGTTAACAAGGCCTATGGGTACTTTCAATTCGTTGTACAACTTCCTTGCAAAAAAATAGGCCGTTGAAGAAAATTCTCCTGCAGTTGCAGGGCTACAAATTTTCCAATTGCCACCAGTAAGGTCTTCTTTTAAAGTGGAACTAATAGTAAATGGCACTTTAAATTCTCTGATTAGTGGGTAATTGGCGGCTTTTATTTCATTTTCAAAATTGTTTATTTTACCCCAGCCCGCTATAGGCATTTCCATGTTAGATTGGCCGCCGCACAGCCATACTTCGCCTACTAAAATATTTTGAATGTATAAGGTATTGGTACCTTTTACAGTTAAGGTCAATGGCCCGCCTGCTTTTTCGGCATTTAATGTTACCAACCATTTTCCGTTTCTACCTGCCGTGGTGTATTTAGTTTGTTTGTTAAAACTAACAGCTACATTTTCCCCTGGCTTTGCCCAACCCCATACATTTATAGGTTTATTTCTTTGAAGTACCATGTTATCACCAAATATTCTAGGCAAAACCACGGTTGCGGAGGTAACGCAAGAATATAAAAGCAATATCAATATGCTAAAAAAAAGTTTCATGAGTTGTTGGGTTTTAAATGAATCATTTACAGGCCAACATAGTTACAGATGTTGCGGGCAAGGTCATTTCTAATGTTGCAGTACCCGCCTGATTAGTTGCGGCAGCGGCCCAGGTTGGAAACATATCCTCAAAGCTGTTGCCTTTAAATTCCCATTTATCATAACTAAACGTAGATAAATAATTGGCGAAATTTATTCTTACTTTTTTGGATACAGTTTCTTTATTTAATAAAAACACCCGAACGTTTTTGTTGGCGTTGTTGTACGATGCATAACTTTTTATACCACTGCCTGCAGTGCTGCTAACCATAGCCGTTAGCAAATTGTTTCCCAAAATACTCAGGCCAATTCCATTGGCATTCAGGTTACCATTTTCCTGTAAAGCATCAAATAAATTTTGTGGCTTCGTGGTATTTTCTATCCAGCGGGTGTTCCAAAAACAGGCACTGAACAACTTAGATTTTAAAAGCCCATCTGCCTGCATTTGAAAACTACATAAGGCATGGCCGAGGTTATTGATGCTTGCCCAACCACCTGCGGTAAAATCAATGCTATTAAATTCTGATTCAATAACCCCAATACGGGCTTTATCTGCATTTGAAACAAGATCTAATGCAGCAATAGCCTGATCAGTTTCGCCGTTTAAGCTGCTACTGTTCAATCTAAATTTATCGTAAGATGAAATGGCTGAAGGCAGGTAATTACTTACAGCTAAATAATCGATTTTTGCAACTGCGGGGCTAAGCAATAACGTTGACCACCAGTCAGATCGTCCATTGGCAATAATTTTTATAGTGGGATCTACGCTTCGCATGGCGTCGGCAAATTCTACAATATCCAGAGCATATTGTGCAGGCGTTGTAAACCCATTATAGGAAGCTGCCAACCAGGATTCATTGCCGATCATCCATAGTTTAACGTTGTGATTTTTGGTAATGTTAGCATACCTCACCCATTGTTTCGCATTTTCAATCATTTGGGCTTTGGCAGGTTTTGGTCCACACGTTCCTTGCGCATAAATGGCATCATAAGCTACCACAACTAACGGTTGCGCCTGTGCTTCTGTACACATAACCATAAATTCATCAAAGTCTACAACTGCATTTTTAGCACTAAAATCGCCGTTAAAAAAACGGGTATCTGAACTGGGAAAGCTACAATATGCAGCCTTCGGAGCTGCAGCAGCATAAGGAGAGGAACTGAAATAATAATTATCGGATTTTTCTCCGCCCGGATAACGCATTAGTTTTACTCCCATTTGTTTTATACCCTGCGCTGTTTTCATGTAGCTATTGCCGGCAATTATGTTATCGTCCATTAAATAATTTACGTTAATGCCTACCTCGTTGCCTGTTAGTAGTCTTATTACATTATTTACATCTACCCTAACATCAACAGGTGTTTCAGTAACCGACGGTGGTGATGGTGCAGGGGCGAGCCGCTTACTACAACTTATGGAAAATACGAGGACCCCCATTATAACCGTGCCGGTGATACTTTTCATTTTATTGAGGTTAAAATGTTTTCATTGTTGAATGGCTCTTAGCCAAAGGGCTCGTGGGATATCGACGCCGGACGTCAGTAGTTGTGGGGAGCTCCACCGCCTTCGAAATTTGCCATAGTGCATAACGGATAAACTATTGAAGTTGACTCCGTTCGAATAAAATAAAACACCCCATATGTTAATTTAAAACACAACCTAAATATTCTGGTTGATGGGGTAGATGAAGGCGATGCACGATGTTGCCTGTTCCTTACGACATGGAAAAAATGTATTTTTTAACCACTGCGAATTTTATCTAAGCTGCATTAATTAATTTTTAAAAACCAAGGTTACCCTACCTATGGCGCAGGTTTCTTTTCCCTTCCCTGAAAGTAGCCGGGGCCAATCCGGGCTTTGTTCAAAACCGGTGTAGTATAAAGTAAACTGGTTATTTCCCTCATAAATTAAGCCTAAAGGAGTTCGTATGTCTTTTGACCACATGCCCGCATTTGGCTGGATAATTAATCGATTTCCTTTGTCCCAGTTTATACCATCAGCACTGTAGGCCCAGCCTATTGCATCTTCGCCTTCACTATCATAAACGCATAGATAACCACCACCGGGTGCCGGAGTTACAATCGGGTTTTCTATGAAGTGGCTTTCCAATTTTGTGGGAGACAGGGCAGGTATTCTTTCCCAAGGCCCCGCTAAAGATGGCGTCGTAGATCTTGCCATACCAACCAATAAAGATTTTATTGGCTTAAACTCCGTTTGTGCGCTCCCATGAAACGCATACCATGTTTTACCTACCTGAAAGGGGAAAAACGAATCGGTACCTTGTAAACCTTCCCA
>DASQMG010000610.1:0-1770 GCA_035645595.1 Flavisolibacter sp.
ACTCCTTTTTACTCACCTTAATCTTCTGCAACCGTTCAAAAATAGACTATCGAAACCTGACTCCAATTTTTGTATTCCAGAGCTTATCAACATATTTGAAAGCGCCTGTCACAGATAACAAAAGCCACTTACTAAGTGGCCAATGATTAAAATTTAGCTGGATGTCCTTATCCCTTCAAAGCTTTTTCCTGTACCCAACCTTCCTTGTCCCCTGATCGAACAAAGGCATACCCGTTAAAATAGCCAAAAACAGATATTGAGGTACGGGGTTCAATGGAACCATTAGAGGGTGCTTGTACGTCGGGAGTAGTAAACACAGGTGTAAGCGAAACGGCATTAGTTTTTTTCAACGGCTGTACTGCTGGCTGCACTACAGCCAGTGAAGGCTGTACCAGCCTGCCATCAGGCAGTTCTGCAATGTATCCTTTTGATGTAATGGCAATTGCTACCAAGATGGTACTTTTTTTTATTAAGACATCAAATGATTTATAGTCTTTTACTAATCGCAAATGAGTGGTCAATTTTTTTGTCCCGATTGCCGGTGCTGTTTTTATTTGCCGGTTTACAAAAGGGTAAGGGTCAACGGCACCACCATAACCATAGATGCCAAAATGCAGGTGGGCCGGTGTATACCTTGCGTTACCGGTATTACCTACCAGGCCTATCGTATCGCCTTTCTTAACGCTCTGGCCTTCCCGCACCAGTTGTTCATCGAGGTGTGCGTAGTATAATGTAAAGTTCTGATTTTCGGGTCTGAGCCAAATGGTTTTACCGCCAATGCCCCCCTCGCGTACTCCGGTCACGTAACCATCGGATGCAGCAATAGCAGGTGTATGTTTTGCCGCGAATATGTCAATGCCTTCATGGCTACGTTTACCACCATCACGATCAGCACCCCAAAAACTTCCTACGCTCCCTTTACTGCCAGCTATAGGAAAGCCAAGTGACGGGCCAACAGCAACAGATAAATGATACGTTCCGGAATGAAATAGCTGGGGCTGTAGCTTTAACAGGTACGTTCCCGCTTCAGCGACGTCATAAGTAAAGTCGTTAGTAGATGTATCAGCAGCATATAAAAGGGTCGTGCTGCCATTTACCTCCCTCCTATAAAGTTCAGCATACAAAGCGAAATTTACAGCCGCTGTTTTAGTAAGCGTGAAAATTAACCGTTCGCCGCGTTTGGCAGTAAAGTCTAATCCTAATGCCCGTGGTTTATCAATTGGAAAATTGCCAATATGCCGGTAAGGTAGGGAAATAGGCTGGGGACTTAGTAAGGCGGCGTCGGAAGCTGCAAGCCATTGACGACCCTCCGGTGTTTTCTCCAGGCCGCTGTCTTCAAGCTTGTCCTCGTACTTTTCGTGCGGCGTTTTTTTACTAAAAATTGTGTTTGAAGCGGAGCTGCAGGAAGCAAGAAAAATCGCTGCCAACAGCGTAGATGTTATTATTTTCTTCATAGTTATTGCACTCCGTGTTTGGCAAATCGGGGGCCGGAAAAGGTGAAGAAAATATTAAGGGTTGGTAAGAAGATTTGAAGGCTTTTTGCGGACCGGCCACAACCATTCCTAGGAGTTAGGCTTCTTGCCTCTTCAAATGACTTTTAACATATTTCCCAAAAAGCCAAGATTTCGTAAACATTTCTTTAACGAATTTGCTTAACTTGTAAAATTATTGTAATAATGAAAAATTTTTAAACACACACCAAATGAAGAAATTTTTATTAGGCTTTGTAAGTGCAAGTTTGTTTTTGGCTTCCTGTAAAAAATCGGACAG
>DASQMG010000611.1:0-2197 GCA_035645595.1 Flavisolibacter sp.
GGCGGCCAGCAAGAGTTGTTTTTACATGCGTTTTCACCAGGTATGGCAGGGTACAAACAGTTCAGAGCTTTGCTTTCCATTCCCGTTTATTTTACGCCGGAAGGTGTTTATGTAAAATAGTTTTATACTGCTTTATCGGGAATCAATGTAATGCGCTCTCCTTGCCAAGTTCCTGCCGCGGTTCTATTATAAAGCAAGTGCCAATGAACCTATTTGTTAGTATCATTAATTGCCCACGTGACTTTCGGTCTTATGCTTAGCGATAGAAAGTAAACGCATGATTTTTTGCAAAGGCCTCAGTGGCATTATCATTGCTCCGAAAGCAGAAAAAACTGATGAATACACGGACTGCCAACAGCACGGGACCCCTAGAGGCAAGTGTCAGTGATAGCTCTTCAGAGTATGATGTATCGCAAATTATGGGCGGCTTGTACGGTGATGGCATTATAAGCCTTAAAGGTGCTTTTACCCGTGAGTGGGTGTTTGAGTTGCACCAGGATGTAATGGCAGCTTATCAGGAGGCGCTTAACCGTCCCGGGGGTACTGTTGGCCGCGGCCCCAAGCGACATTATGTTGAAATTCATCCCGAAGACATCCGGGGCTTTATAGACCTGTGCACCCATCCCTGGGTGGTAGCTGTGTGCGAGGCAGTACTCGGTCCGCAGTACAGGATTGTTGAAATTGGTTTTGATGTTCCCGGTGCAGGTGCTGTTAACCAGCCATGGCACCGTGACTTTCCGGCACCCGACGACACCCTCACAGGACGACGCCTGAACTCCCTTGCGTTTAACCTGACTACTGTAGATGTGGAAGAAGATATGGGTCCGTTTGAAATTGCTCCCGGCACACAGTGGGACTTGCCCGACGGATTTGAGCACGGTATGTTTCCACCGAAGTCTCTGTATTCTCGCTACGAGCAGCGAGCCCAGCGCAAGTACCCCAAAATGGGCGATATATCTGCCCGCTCAGCACTGACGATCCACCGCGGTACCGAAAATCGCTCCCAGAAAGAAAGACCGGCGCTGGTCTTAGGAGTGGATGCACCGGGCGCTATTAATGCAGAGCGGCACGACCTGCAGCTAACCCAACACTATTTTAAAACCCTGCCTCAAAGCCTGCGTGAGCATTTAACCTATCGCCTGGTAGAAAGCCTCCAGCCCATCGTACAGGCGCATAGCATTGAAGGCCTCATGATGGGCGAAGCGTGATGGTGTACGGAAACAATCCCGGCCCTGCTCCTACACATGGGCAGCTTTTGAAGAACTTGAGTTATTTGTATTTCAGCAACTCCAATTGGTCAACTTATCTTTTGGTATACCAAAGGGCAGGATTGATTCCCTATACGGTAGAAATAAAATTGCAGGACCTGCTCCTGTATCGCGAAAACAAATTTAATGAGTTACGCTAGAGTACGTAGTTTATATGTTAGTAAATAAAACGTTTAACAGAAGAAGGTCTTTGTTTTTGCCTGTTGACGCGATGTGGCTAAGCATTCCGGTAGGCTTGAATCATCGAAATATGATCTGGGTTTCATAAAACGAAAAGCGACTCACCAGCTGGTTTACATCATCTTTTAAAATTAGGTGTGCGACGGGCATCGGTACTAGCCTCCTTTTGTCCTTTGTTCGCCGCATTTATTTTGCCTGGATGAGAACTAGATTTAAGGCCTGGAACCTATCGGACCGAACTATTCATTTACGTGCATCCGCTATGTCCTTTGCTTTCACCTTTCCAATAAAAAAAGATAATGTGATAGTGGTAACGCCCAACAGGTACAGGTAATTTATAGGATAACGATAACCACTACGCATCTTATATTCCTGGACCGGCAACCGCATGTGAATAAGGCGGTAAATAAACCGGAAGGTCTCACATAAACTTATAATATTACTTAGTTTCCTTCCAAACCATTAACACTATTTCTCCGGCCTTTAGATCAGTAAAGGGCCCGGCGTAAACATTGTCCTTATCACGCATTTTGCCGAAATAATCAGTATCAAAAACTATAGCAGAACCATCGGGAGCATCAAAAGGAGCTTTGGGTACTTTAGCGCTGCCAAGCGCCGCAGTATTAATCAATTTTACCTTATGAGTAAAATAAGATGGGTCGAGTGTGAGGTGAAGTAAGGTATTCTCCCGCTCTTGCGTTACCCTAATATCCGGATTATGTTCAGGAGCATTATATAGTCCTGAGTCT
>DASQMG010000612.1:0-2301 GCA_035645595.1 Flavisolibacter sp.
CTCTACGGTTCCCGGCAATGTATATTCCGATTGCAGCAGGTACCGCAGCTGCGGCTGTATATGCTGAAAAGTTTTTTGGCGCCGTAGAAAATCAATGGCCTTGTTGCGGGCTACTTTATAAAGCCATGCCGACGGCTGCAAGGGCAACCCTTTATAGCTCCAGGTAGTGAGTGCCTGCAGCAAAGTATCCTGAACAATATCCTGCGCTGCGTGTAAATATCGAAGGCCAAGCAGCTTTGATAATACAGCAACCATCCTCCCCGACTCGTGCCGGAAAAGATGGTCAACTGTTTGCTGAACGGAAGGCTGCATACATCTAAATTACATATCCAGCTTCATAACCTGACGTACCTGTACCTTGCCGCCATAGTCAAAATCGGGATAGTTACTGCACTCAGCCACCGCCTCATCCATGTTGGCGGCATTAATAACAAAATAACCGCCAACCACTTCCTTGCCTTCGGTGTAGGGTCCATCGGTAGCAGAGGCAGGACCGCTGACTAACTTACCACCGGGTAAAAGCGGTTCGCCACTTACATACTTTCCTTCCTTATTCATTTGTTCTACCCAGGCCATCCATTTGCCCATGTTGGCTTGTAAATCGGCAGGTGATGCATCGGCTTTAATACCGCCGTGAAAAATGAGCATGAACTTTTCCATAATAAGTTTTTTGGTTTAAAAATGATTTTGCTGATAACGAACGATGAATAGCTAACCGGACAAATAGAATAAAAATTTTTTAAGAGATTGGTTGCGTAAGAAAAGAGTAAGGTGGTAAGAAGGCCGAAGTCACTGTTAATAAACCGGAAGGGCTTTGTGTTGAAAGCGGACAGTATTGTTAAAGAAATAAAGAGCTTTTCATTGTATGCCGATCCGCTTGTTAAACCTCAAAGGCTTTGGATGTTTGATAAGCAGATTCAAATATTTAGCCAGCGTGATTGTTAACAGCGTAGCCGCCTGATTGAGGCACGCAAAGTGCCTTTGTAATAAAGAAGGCGCAGCATTGGAGATGATGGTAAGAATGTTTACAGTACCTTTTTACTATAGGAAGCACAAGTCCTTAGCTTCCTTCTTCCCAGGCAGATGATTCTTTTTTGTTGGCCCACCATTGCCAGGCAATTAACAGGCAAAAGAGTAGTAGTATCATACAATTTAATTTGTCGGTTTGACAACCAAATAGGAAACATCGTTTCAGGGAGAAAGGTGTTTTTGCAAATGTTTAAGGGTTGGGGAGTGCAGTAATGCAGACACAATATAGTGGCGCTGCTCTCTTTTATTAAGAAACTTACCTTTTTGGGGTATAGTGATGGTTGGTAAGATGGTGCGCACTATATTTATTGCAAGTACATGAACCAAACAATAGAAATGCTTGTGAGATATGAAATAGACCGGCACCCCCATGCCGGTGTTAAGAATGTTCCCCTGTATTTATCATCAATTGAACAACAAATTATTCAGGAAATAGAAAGCCGCCTTAGTATTTGTGACGGGATAACAGGTCCAATAATATCCAAGTTAAAACAGCCAGAAGCTTTACAGCAAAGTATTTTAAAGAAAGCGATTGAGAAGAAATTTTAATAAAATTGCATCGAAATAAATATGCTAAAATAAATTAGTTTAGAAAATTATAGATGTTTTGAAAAGATAGAAATTTCTTTTCGTGAGCTTACTATAATTGTAGGCAAAAGACAATGCCAAATCTCTTAAAACAGCAAATCAGGAAGCTAGGAAATACATAAACAGTAGATGGGAGGCAGACAAAACATCAGTAGCTCCGGGGAAGTTGGTCGTCGCGTCCTTATGTAAGTGGCTTTCTGAAATGTATAGTGTGTCTGTAAGCCGATTTTCAATTGCAAGAGAAATAGAATTTAACGAGCTCTCATCAGAAGTTGTACATGTGATTACAAGTATAGAAAATAGAGCTGATTTCTAAAAATCACAGTCATAAAATCCTAACCAAAAAATTCGAATTAAATGAATCTAGAACAAGCTTTCTTCGCCTATGTGTCTCCCGTTGGCTAAATTTATGAAGTAGAGCCGGGACGCAGCGGTTTCATGGGAGGCACTGATGCCGTTGTTGGCGTACTCGCCAACAAAACTTTTACCCAATTATTAAACCAATGGCGCCTACTTGCATACGGCCAACAGCCAATTCAATCCTGCCCTTCCTTCATTAACCTGGCTGTTCGCCAGGAGCTAAACAGAATCACTTCGCTTTCTTACTTGCCGCACTACCTTTTTTCGACGCTGCTTTTTTCTGGTCACCCTGGTCGCCATAGCCCGGCTTCACTTCTTTCTTCG
>DASQMG010000613.1:0-9966 GCA_035645595.1 Flavisolibacter sp.
TCGAAATCAGCTAAAATAAACTTAGCTACTGTGCTTCCTGTATTCGTTAAATGGTCCGTGATCATTTTTTTCAATTCATCCGCATCATCGTAAGTCACCGGGTCAAGATCAACCATTTCTGTATTGCACATCGTAGCAAAAATTCCCTTGACATCATACACATAAGCAACACCACCACTCATGCCGGCAGCAAAGTTTCGCCCCGTATCTCCTAACACCACTACACGACCACCAGTCATGTACTCGCAACCATGATCGCCAACGCTTTCTACCACCGCGTTTGCTCCTGAATTACGTACACAAAAACGTTCTCCGGCCTTACCGCGGATGTAGGCTGTACCTGATGTCGCCCCATAAAAAGCAACATTTCCAATAATGATGTTTTCTTCGGGCACAAACGTAGCATCGGCTGAAGGATACACAATTAACTTTGCACCAGATAACCCTTTGCCGAAGTAATCATTCGCATCGCCCTCTAATTCCAGTGTAATCCCTTTTGTATTAAAAGCACCAAAGCTTTGTCCGGCTGTGCCAGTGAATTTAAAATGAATGGTATCACCAGGTAATCCATCGCTACCGTATTTTTTGGAGATTTCATTAGAAAGAATAGTGCCGACGGTTCTATCCGTATTAAGAATCGGGAATGCACCCGTAACGCTTGCCAGGTTTTCCAACGCAGGTGCTGCAGCTTTTACTAATTTCCAGTCTAATACCTTTTCTAAACCATGATCTTGTTCCTCATGTTTATATAACCCGGTATATAAAGAATTAGGTTCTTTATATAAAATAGGAGAGAGGTCAAGCTTGCTATACTTCCAATGTTTGATGTCGGGTCTTGCTTCAAGGTTATCAACCTGTCCTACCATTTCATTAATGGTTTTAAAGCCAAGTTCCGCCATGATCTCACGCAGTTCTTCAGTGATGTATTTAAAGAAATTAACTACATGATCAGCATCACCGGTAAAGCGTTTGCGCAGTTCCGAATCCTGTGTGGCAATACCAACCGGGCAGGTATTCAAATGGCATTTACGCATCATAATGCAACCCTCCACAATTAATGCGGCAGTCGCAATGCCCCATTCTTCAGCGCCTAGAAATGTCGCAATGGCGATATCCCGACCCGTACGTAATTGTCCGTCACTTTGTACCACCACACGGCTGCGCAAGCCATTCTTTACAAGGGTTTGATGCGTTTCTGCCAGCCCCATTTCCCAGGGTAAGCCCGCATGCTTTATAGAGGAGATGGGCGAAGCGCCGGTGCCGCCGTCATGACCTGCCACCAGCACTACATCTGCTTTTGCTTTTACCACACCGGCAGCAATGGTTCCTACGCCGGCTTTAGAAACAAGCTTCACACTTATCCTTGCTTTGCGGTTGGCATTCTTTAAATCGAATATCAATTGCGCCAGGTCTTCAATGGAATAAATATCATGGTGCGGTGGCGGAGAAATTAATCCTACACCCGGCGTTGCATGACGCACCTTGCCAATCCATTCGTCCACTTTATGTCCGGGCAACTGGCCCCCTTCGCCGGGTTTGGCACCCTGTGCCATTTTAATCTGTAATTCATCAGCCATGGTGAGGTAATGGCTGGTTACGCCAAATCTTGCACTGGCTACCTGCTTTACCGCCGAACGCATGGAGTCGCCGTTAGCTAAAGTTTCGTACCGGCTTTCATCTTCGCCACCTTCGCCGGTGTTACTTTTCGCACCAATGCGATTCATAGCGATGGCTAACGTTGAATGGGCTTCGTGCGAAATAGAACCAAAGCTCATAGCCCCGGTTGCAAATCGCTTCAATATGTTTTCTGCTGGTTCTACTTCATTAATAGAAATAGATGCACGATTCTTTTTAAATTGAAACAGGCTTCTTAGCGTGCATGCCTTTTGGCTTTGATCATTAACAAGTTTTGAATATTTTTTAAAAGTGTTATAGTCAGCAGTACGTGTAGCATATTGCAATAAGTGAATGGTTTGCGGGTTAAATAAGTGAAACTCGCCTTTGCGTTTCCATTCGTAAATACCGCCGGTGTTCAGGCGTTCAAACGGCTGGTCTTTTTTATGGAAAGCAAAATGATGTTTCGCCAACGCTTCCTTTGCCAATTCATCAAGACCCATCCCTTCGATGCGGGAGGTAGCACCGGTGAAGTAAATATCCACCACTGCTTTGTTAATACCAATGATCTCAAAAATTTGTGCACCCTGGTAGGATTGCAAAGTTGAAATGCCCATTTTTGAAAAGACTTTCAGCAAACCATCATTAACGGCTTTGATATAGTTCTTTCGCATCTGCGCATGATCTATCCCGTTTTTTAACTTTAAACTATTGATGGTTGATAAGGCGAGATATGGGTTAACTGCTGTGGCACCAAAACCAATCAAACAGGCAAAATGATGAACTTCCCAAACATCGCCCGCTTCAATAACAAGGCCTACCTGTCCGCGGTAACCTTTACGTATCAGGTGATGATGAACAGCTGCTGTTGCAAGCAAAGTTGGAATAGGGGCATGGTCTGAATCTATTGCTCTATCGGATAAAATGAGCACTTCAAATCCATCCTCCACGGCGTCTACCGCATAGCGGCACAAACGTTCAAGGCCCTTTTTTAATGAACCGGGTTTGCCGTCGGCCCGGAAATAAGTTTGTAATGTTTTTGCCTGGAAGATCCCAGTATCAATGCTTCTTATCTTTTCCAGTTCATGATTGCTTAGCACGGGATGCTTGAGTGCTACACTATGACAGGCCAATGGATCTTCGCTTAAAAGGTTTCCGTTATTACCAACAAATGTAGCCAGCGACATTACCATCCGTTCACGAATAGGATCAATCGGCGGATTGGTTACCTGAGCGAAGAGCTGTTTAAAATAAGAGGACAGATGCTGCGGTTGATCGCTTAATACGGCAAGTGGCACATCGGACCCCATTGAGCCGATGGCTTCTTTGCCTTCGACAGCCATAGGTGTAATAATAGTATCAATATCCTCGGTTGAATAACCAAATGCTTTTTGATATTTAAATATCTGGTCTTGCTCCAGCTCGGTGAACAATACCCTGGGTTCCGGCAATTCCTCTAACCGAATCTTGTATCTGTTCAACCATTCGGCATAAGGCTTCTGCGAACAGATTGTGGTTTTTAATTCATCATCACTTATGATTCTTCCCTGTTCCAGATCCACCACAAACATTTTTCCGGGCTGCAACCTTCCTTTTTCTTTAACCAGTTTCTGATCAATTGGCAAGGCCCCGGTTTCTGACGCCATAATTACACGGTCATCGGTTGTAACGCAATAACGGGAAGGACGCAAACCGTTTCTATCGAGCGTAGCACCAATTATTTTTCCATTGGTAAAAGAAATAGAGGCCGGGCCATCCCACGGTTCCATAAACGAAGCATGATATTCATAAAACGCTTTTTTTACGGGGTCCATCAGGTCATTATCATCCCAGGCTTCAGGTATCAGCATCATCATTACATGTGGCAGCGATCTTCCGCAAAGAGTGAGCAGCTCAATCATATTATCCAGGCAGGCCGAGTCGGATTGAGACCCCGTAATGATTGGGAGCAGCATCTCCATTTCTTCTTTACTAAAAAAGGAAGAGATAAAGTTCCTTTCACTTGTTTTCAGCCAGTTTAAATTTCCCTGCAGCGTATTGATCTCGCCGTTATGAGCCATGTAGCGGAAGGGTTGCGCCAGCTTCCATGAGGGAAAGGTGTTAGTGGCAAAACGGGAATGCACCAAACCAAAGGCAGAGACCAGCCTCTTATTGGTGAGATCCGGATAGTAGCTGCGCAGTTGTGTACTTGTAAGTTGCCCTTTATAAATAATTGTTTTATACGACAGGGAGGCGATGTAAAATCCAACTGCATCTTTTTTTATACTGTTTATGATGGTGTGGTAAGCATAGTTGCGTAAAACAAACAGCTTCCGCTCAAACTCATCCACGTTATTAATATGATCAGGACATGCGACAAAAACATGTTCTATCTCCGGTTCAACAGATAAAGCGGCCGTGCCAAGTTCATCTCCAAACACAGGCACTTTGCGGTAAACTAACACTTCAATGCCCAGCTTCTCAGCACAACGGTTGAAAATGTCGCGGCACTCTTCTTTCAGTCTTATGTCTTTTGGAAAGAATAAAACGCCAACACCATATTTACCAAAGGGCGGTAAATGCGTACCCAGTTTATTACACTCGTCAAAAAAGAATTCATGGGGCATTTGAATCATAATGCCTGCACCATCACCGGTGTTGTTTTCGCATCCGCAAGCACCACGATGCTCCATGTTTTCCAGAATTGTCAAAGCATCGGAAATAATCTGGTGCGATTTATTGCTCTTGATATTGGCAACGAAGCCAATGCCGCAGGAGTCGCGTTCAAAATCGGGGGAGTAAAGTCCAGGATTGCTTGCCATAATACAAATAATCATTTAAAGGCTGATGCCCGGTGAATGATAAGCAAGCAATGAGAATGAAAATAGTAAAAAACTTCAACAATACCACCAAGAAATTTTAGGCTTGTGAATATGTGTGGAAAGGGAGGCGATAGTTCAGAAACATATACATATAAGCCAAGCCTGCATTGAGAAACCACTGATTCTTGCCTTTTATTCTGTAGCCGTATTTGAGAAAACAGACAGACACAATTATATTATAATTTAAAATATGTGAAATATTTTCAGGGATTTAGACAGTAAGGATGGCAGATCAATAAAATTTTTGTGGTTTTTCCACAACCAAGGTGAAAATGGAGCCCTTTTTTCCACATTTACTAAAATTTATTTGATGTTTAAATATTTTGACTATACATTTATTCTCAGGAACCAATTTCATTTATCCTGTGCCCCAATCAGCAACCGCTGTAAGAAAACCAAGATTCTAACGATATAAGAACAGAGACCAAACCAGTTATTCGCCATTCGTAAATAACAAAAGGTATTGCTTGCGGACTCTAAGCTTCTGAAACAAGCTTAGGCCAGGCAATACCTTTCTTTTTAACCTAAATACTACTTCAATGTTACGAAAAATTACTGCTTCTGCCATGGCTACCTTTACGTTAGTCAATGCTTCCGCACAAGATTCCTCCAAACCTGCATCGCTGCTTATCAGCGGATCTGCCGATGTGTATTACCGCTACGATTTCGGTAAAACAAAAAGCAACAACTTCACGTCGTTTACCAACTCGCACAACAGCTTTGCGTTAGGCATGGCTACTGTAAAATTTAATTACAAAGCATCCAAAACAGAGATTGTTGCCGACTTAGGTTTTGGTAAAAGAGCGCAGGAGTTTTCTTATAATGATGAGGGGATTCTTCCGGCCGTCAAGCAATTATATGTCAGCTATTCTCCAAAAGACTGGCTTAAGTTCACCGCCGGAAGTTGGGCGACGCATGTTGGTTATGAGTTAGTGGATGCTAACCTTAACCGCAATTATAGTATGTCATACATGTTTACCAACGGCCCTTTCTTTCACACCGGTGTTAAGGCTGAACTATCCCATAAAACAAGTGGTTTTATGATTGGCCTTGCTAACCCTACGGATTTTAAATATGTACCCGATGGTGTTTTGAATGATAAGTTTTTGCTGGCACAATACAGCTTTGCACCAAGCGATAAATTCAAAGCCTACATAAATTATGTTGGTGGGCAAAACATTGATTCATCCAAATCAGACCAGTACGATATTGTTTTATTAAGTAAGCTAAGCTCTAAGTTCAGTCTTGGTTTCAACGGTACGGTTAACCGCACACAAGGTTACCTGGGCAACAAAACTTTTGATGATACCAAAAGCTGGTGGGGTTCTGCGTTATATGTAAACGTTGACCCGTCCCCAACGTTTGGAATGACACTTCGCGGAGAATATTTCAACGATAAAAACGGGCTAAAGGTTTATAGTTCTCAGCCACTGGGAGGCAATGTGTTTGCTACTACCTTGTCTGCCAATATTAAAGCAGAGAACCTGACTTTTATCCCCGAGTTCCGCCTAGACCGGGCTACACAAAGCATCTTTACAAAAAGCAGTGGTGCCTCCGCAAAATCTGCGGCCAGTATTTTATTTGCTGCTATCTACTCATTTTAAAAAACAAAATTAAAGCACACCTAAAATCACATTGTACAACTAAATCAGACAAATATGAACAAGCTCACACTTAAGTCTTCTATTCCGTTTTTAGTATTGGTAGCAATCGCTGTTGCCGCACTTTTTGTGCCTACGCTTCCCAATTTTGACGACGGCAAATATGTACCTGCCGATATAGCCTGGGTCCTTGTGGCAGCAGCCCTGGTATTTTTAATGACGCCCGGCCTGGCTTTTTTTTATGGAGGTATGGTAAACAGGAAAAATGTGCTTTCTACCATGATGAAAAGTGTAGTGGCGGCAGGTGTAGTGGGTGTGTTGTGGATCGTAGTGGGATATAGTTTAGCATTTGGCGACAGTATTGGTGGGTTTATTGGTAATCCGGGTACGCATCTTTTTTTTAAAGATGTTGCCTCCGGTGAACCATGGAGTTTAGCGCCAACCATTCCTAAATCTCTGTTTGCCGTATTTCAACTAATGTTTGCCATTATCACTCCTGGTTTAGTTGTGGGTGCTATTGCTGAAAGAATGCGGTTTACGTCTTATGTATTATTCACTGTACTGTTTAGTCTATTGGTATACGCTCCGTTAGCCCATTGGAGCTGGCATCCGGAAGGCTTTTTAGCTAAAATGGGTGCATGGGATTTTGCCGGTGGTACAGTGGTACATATTTCTGCAGGTTGTGCAGCATTAGCCGGTGTGCTGGTGTTGAAGCGTCGTAAAGCGCACATTGATAAAGTTGAAAACAAGCCAGCCAATATTCCTTATGTTTTAATTGGTACCGGTCTTCTTTGGTTTGGATGGTTTGGTTTCAATGCCGGTTCAGCATTAGGTGCCACTGCCAATGCCGTTTCAGCTTTTCTTACTACCAACACTGCTGCTGCTGCTGCAGGTTTATCATGGATGTTTTTTGATGTATTGCGTGGAAAGAAACCCTCTGTGGTAGGATTTTGTGTAGGTGCTGTTGTCGGCCTTGTTGCAATCACACCGGGTGCCGGCTATGTTTCGGTCGCCTCCAGTATTTTCATTGGTGTTGTATCGGCTGTAATCTCTAATCTCGCCGTTTATTATAAATCCAAGTCTTCCCTTGATGATACGCTTGATGTATTCCCCTGTCATGGTGTTGGCGGTATTGTAGGAATGCTGCTTACCGGCCTTTTTGCTTCTGAAGCTATTTATCCGGGTCTCAAGGATAGTTTAGCCGGTGGCCAACTTAATTTTTTCGTTACACAGGCAAAAGCCATGGGCATGGCTGTGGCGTACAGCTTCGTGGTATCTTTTATCATCTTTAAATTCATCAATCTTGTTGTGCCAATGCGTGTTAGTATTATAGAAGAAGAAGAAGGCCTGGATGCATCACAACACGATGAAAAATATGTACAGGGAACGTTACTGGTAGCTACAAGAAATGGTTTGGTAGAAGAAGAAGTTCATCCTGATCATACCTACGAAACCAATAGTAAGTAACTCAATTTGATAACTTTTAAAAAATAACTATGTCAGTTTCTAAATTAGAATATATATGGCTCGATGGTTACAAGCCCATTCAAAGCCTGCGCAGTAAAACAAAAATTGAAAGGGATTTTTCCGGAAACCTTGACGACTGTCCAATGTGGTGCTTTGACGGATCATCTACAGAGCAGGCCCCCGGCGGTTCTTCGGATTGCTTACTGCAACCCGTCTATATTGCAAAGGATCCGGGCCGCAAAAATGCTTACCTCGTTATGTGCGAAGTCTTAAGTCCTGACGGCACACCGCACAGGTCAAACGGGAGAGCCACTATCAATGATGATGATAATGATTTTTGGTTTGGCTTTGAACAGGAATATTTCCTATGGAACCCAGAGACGGATAAGCCCCTTGGTTTTCCTGAAGGGGGCTTTCCCCGCCCGCAAGGACCGTACTATTGTTCAGTAGGCGCCACCAATGCATATGGCCGCCACATCGTTGAAGAGCACCTTGACGCCTGTATAGAGGCCGGCTTAAATGTAGAAGGCATCAATGCAGAAGTGGCGACCGGGCAATGGGAGTTCCAGATCTTTGCCAAAGGCGCCAAGGAAGCCGGCGACCAGGTGTGGCTGGCCCGCTACCTTTTGGAAAGAATAGGTGAAAAGCATGGTGTTTCTATCAACTGGCATTGCAAGCCCCTTGGTAAGTTAGATTGGAACGGAAGCGGTATGCACGCCAACTTCTCTAATACAACCTTGCGTACCTGTGGAAGCCGTGAGGTATATGAAAAAATCTGCGAAGCCTTTCGCCCGGTTGTAAAAGAGCATATAGAAGTATATGGTCCCGATAATCATCTTCGCCTGACTGGCCTGCACGAAACAGCAGCAATACATGAATTTAAATATGGTGTATCGGATAGGGGCGCATCAATAAGAATACCTATTGGAACAGTAGAAAGAGGCTGGAAAGGCTGGTTGGAAGACCGGCGGCCAAACAGCGCTGCTGACCCCTACAAGGTTGCTGGCAGAATTATTAAAACGGTGAAGTCGGCGGAAGCAGAATATGTAATGATGGGCGCGGCACAAAAAGAGTTGGTGGCTTAGTAAAAACTTCCCTTTTGTCCTGTGATTAAAATAGGGTAAGCAGTTGTTTACCCTATTTGTTTTGAACTGGTTAGTACGTTAGTAGTTGTGGCAGGCGATGCACAGCTTCTCATTCCCCAGGTTATAAGGAGAAAAAGAACAACCTACTTTCCAATAGTAAGAGGCACATCAACATGCCTGTTTCCAACGGGTAACCGGAAGTAGGAAAGAGATTTTCAACTATTCAGCATGTAGATCAGTAAAGCATAAATAGTGCTCTTATTAAATTTTTTATTTTTATTATTGAAGACTATATTTGTTCCGAATGACAATAGCAAAAGCATATCGCCCCATTTATTTTTACTTTTTTTATTTTAGAATAAAGCCGGGTTGCTTTTGTTGAAAATATAAGTACGAAACTAAATCAACATAAGACTCCCGGCCAAAAGCCGGGATTTTTTTATACATGGCAAAGAAGGTATCCATACAAGGTTACGAGGGTAGCTTTCACCAGATTGCAGCGCAGGCTTTTTTAGGAAAAGATGTAGAGGTAATAACCTGCGCTACCTTCAGGGAGGTAGTAAAAATTGCAGCCAATTCAAAAGAAAGCGATGGCGGCTTTATGGCCATTGAAAATTCCATTGCCGGTAGCATTTTGCCAAACTATACTTTGCTTCAAAAATCAAAGCTTAAAATCAGGGGCGAGATTTATTTGCAAATCCATCAAAACCTTGTGGTGAACCCCGACGTAAAGCTGGATGAGATCCGCGAAGTTCATTCTCATCCGATGGCTTTGTTACAATGCATGGACTACCTGGAAGGGCATCCAGGGTGGAAGTTGGTAGAAACAGAAGATACTGCACTTAGCGCAAAACATATCCATCAGCACCGGAGTAAACATGTTGGAGTTATAGCCAGTAGCTTGGCTGCTGAACTTTTCAATTTAAAAATACTGGCGCCTAAAATCCAATCAAATAAAAATAATTATACAAGGTTTTTGTATGTGCAGCCACAAAAAGGGGCAACGGAAATTGCATCAGCAGATAAGGCTTCCATCAATTTTCAAACAGACCATTCAAAGGGCAGCCTGGCAAAAGTATTGGCGAAGATTGCAGACGCCGGTATTAATCTAAGCAAGCTGCAAAGTATGCCGATACCGGAAACGGAATGGAAATATAGCTTTCATGCAGATATGGAATTTGATTCGGTTGGCAACTTCAATAAGGTTTTGGAAGCTATAAGGCCAATCACAGAATCGTTGCTTGTGCTAGGTATTTATCAAAAAGGAAAAACAGTAAAATGAGGGTTGAAGTAGCTAACAGGTTAAACGGGATCGGGGAATATTATTTCTCGCAAAAG
>DASQMG010000614.1:0-6699 GCA_035645595.1 Flavisolibacter sp.
ATGTTTTTTTATAATATCAACTACATTTTTTATTCGTTCTACTGTACTTACAGATGCTCCACCAAATTTGAAAATTTTCATGTGGGCGAAGGTAGGCTAAGAGTCAGAGAAATGCGATTAGGGCCAGCGGGCAGTATAAAAAGAGAGTGTGTGTTTTATGCATAAGGTACCAGCTTAAACTGGTAATACTATTACAAACGCGATAGGACGCGATGCAAAAAAGCTCCACTGTAATGCAAAGCTTTAAGACAGAGTAAAGGGTTAATAGAAAGAAGGTATAAGAAAGCTCCCCCGGCAAGCTTAGTAAGCCCTGACCTCTATCTCTGAACGCCAACCCGTTCTTTCCTTACATTTGTTTCACTTTTTAATAAAAGCGTAAGTGCATGAATGTAAACAGAACCATACTAACCTTAGATGAATTCACCATCCAGTCGTTAAGACAATTTCCACAGGCAACCGGCGAGTTAAGTTCCCTGCTTCGTGATATTGGTCTTGCTGCCAAGCGGGTGAATGTAGAAGTGAACAAAGCTGGCCTGGTGGATATTTTGGGCGACCACGGCACCATGAACGTGCAGGGTGAAGAAGTAAAAAAGCTTGACATTTTTGCCAACAACCAATTTGTGGGGGTACTGCAGCACGGCATCAGTTGCGCAGGAATTGCATCCGAAGAACTGGATGATTTTGTAGCTTTTGATGACGATATAAGCAAGAACTCGAAATATGTTTGCCTGTTCGATCCTTTGGATGGTAGTGGTAACATAGATGTCAACGTTTCCATCGGAACCATCTTTGCTATTTACCGGCGTGTTTCACCGCGGGGTGCCATAGCCACCCGTGAGGATTTTTTACAAAAAGGCCGCAACCAGGTAGCCGCGGGTTATGTAGTATATGGTTCATCTACCATGATGGTTTATGCTACGAAAAGAGGGGTTAATGGCTTCACACTCGACCAGTCTATTGGTGAGTTTTGCCTAAGCCATCGCGATATTAAATGCCCTGAGCGTGGCAGATTTTATTCTGTCAATCATGGCAATTTTTTTCAATACACGGATAATGTAAGAAAGTACATCAACACATGCCAGAACAAAAATGTAGAATCCGGTGGGCCATATACCCAGCGCTATATCGGCAGCATGGTGGCCGATGTGCATCGCAATCTCATTAAGGGAGGCATTTTTATGTACCCTGGCACAACGGATAAGCCAAAAGGAAAACTGCGCCTTCTTTATGAAAGCAATCCTTTTGCTTTTATTGTAGAAGTAGCAGGAGGAAAAGCTACAGACGGTGTACAACCGATTTTGGATATTATACCAAAAGAACTTCACCAGCGTACCCCATTATTTATCGGTAGCAAAGGCATGATGGAAGACCTTGAAGAGTGCATTGCTTCAGCTGTAGAAATCGAAGCAGAGCAGGTGGACTAGGTTTTACTAACAAATAAACCAACGTGAATAAAACCATTATTTCGGTACAGGATTTAGTAAAAAATTACGGGGGTTTTGAAGCCGTAAAAGGCTTGTCGTTTGACGTATTCGAAGGAGAAATTTTTGGTTTGCTTGGGCCAAATGGTGCAGGAAAATCTACAACACTCGAAATTATTGAAACCTTACGGGAGAAAACAAGCGGCAAAATAATCGTGGACGGACATGACCTTGATGTTGCCCCCAATGAAATTAAAAAAATTATCGGGGTACAGCTTCAGACAAGCGGTTTCTATCCGGGTCTGAATTTAATTCAGCTAATAAAGCTTTTTGCAGGCCTTTATAACCGCGAGGTGGATGCTACGCAGCTATTGGATATGGTTAATTTGCGCGACAAGGCAAAAGCAAAAGTGAAAGAACTAAGCGGTGGACAAAAACAGCGTTTCTCTATTGCCACTACACTTATTAACGATCCAAAAATTATCTTTTTAGATGAACCCACGACTGGTCTTGACCCCCAGGCCCGTCGAAACCTTTGGGATTTAATACGTGACATACAGGCCAAAGGCACCACTGTAATAATTACTACGCATTATATGGATGAAGCTGAATACTTGTGTGACCGTGTGGCTATTGTTGACAGTGGAAGGATTGTTGCATTAAATTCGCCCGATGGCTTGATTGATGAATTGGTAGCCACAGGTTTCGAACGGCCGAAAGAAGTAAAGCAAGCCAATCTAGAAGACGTATTTATTACTCTAACCGGAAAATCATTAAGGGAAAATTAATATGGGACTATTTGACAAGCTGCAAAGCAGCAGAAGCGAAAAATTACAGAGCGAGAAAGATGCGGGCATCGCATTTATGGCAGAAAATAGAACAAAAGAAGGAATCACAGAGCTGCCCAGTGGTATTCAATATCAGGTAGTAAAGGAAGGCAACGGTCCTAAGCCTTCACCAACGAGTAAAGTAAAAGCGCATTACCGTGGCTCCCTTTTAGATGGGAAAGAATTCGATAGTTCATTTAAACGCAATCAACCATTTACGGCAGGTCTCACCCAACTAATAAAAGGGTGGCAGGATGTACTACCACTTATGCCTGTTGGCAGTACCTGGCGGCTATGGATTCCTTCCCATCTTGCTTACGGAGATAACGGCACAGGTGGCATTCCCGGCGGTGCTACGCTTATTTTTGATATCGAACTTTTAGAAATAGTAAGTTAATGGAAATTCACGGGGAAGATTTTCGTTATCCAATTGGAGAATACCAGCCTCAAATCTATTCTGTCGACTTAAGAGAGGAATGGCTGGCTGATATAAAATTTCTGCCGCAGGCAATTGAACAGGCTATTCTTAATTTAGACGAGGCCCAATTGCAGACGCCTTACAGGGAGGGCGGATGGACGATAAACCAGGTTGTGCATCACGTAGCGGACAGCCATATCAATGCTTACTGCCGGTTTAAACTCGGCTATACTGAAGACAAACCGACTATCCGCACCTACGAGGAAAAAGCATGGGCCACCACTGCAGATGTAGAACAGCTTCCTATAAATATTTCCATCACTTTATTACATGCGTTGCACCAGCGATGGTACCAGTTTTTAAACAGTTTTTCAAAGGATACCTTCGACAGGGTAATATATCACCCCGAACATAAAAGAGAATTTACCCTTTGGCACTTATTGGGGATGTATGCCTGGCACAGCCGGCATCATGTTGCCCACATAACTTCACTCCGACAAAGAAAGAACTGGAATTGAGGTGGATGCAAATTTTTGAAATTTTACAGTATGAAATGGAAAGTTTTAGAATCATCGTACTTGCATAAAGAATCGTGGTTAACAATCAGAAAAGATAAATGCCAGCTGCCGAATGGCAATATTGTGCCTGCTTTTTATGTAAACGAATATCCTGATTGGGTCAATGCTTTTGCTTTAACTAAGGAGGGCAAGGTTATTATGGTAAAGCAATACCGCCATGGTATCACCTCAATTGAAACTGAATTGCCAGGTGGTGTGATAGAGGAGGGTGAAACCTGGCAGGACGGTGCAAAAAGGGAAGCGTTGGAAGAAACAGGCTATGTCTTTGAAAAGTTAGAGTACCTGGGCAGGATCAGTGCCAATCCATCTACCACTAACAACTTCACGCACATGTTTTTAGCCACCGGCGGGGAAAAAGTTGCAGAGCAAAAACTCGACGATTCGGAAGACGTTGAGGTGGTGTTAATGACAATTGAAGAAGTAAAACAATTAGTCAAAGAAAATAAGATCATGCAAAGTTTACATGTTAACTGCATTTTTTATGCGCTTGCAAGGTTGGAGGAAATGAAGTACTAAGTGGTGGCTGGAAACATAGATTTTGTTATAAGCTGTCGGGTGTATTCTATCCCTATATTGCTTAGTGCCCGAATTCACCTGTTGTGCTATTCAGGTCAGAAATCCTTACTTCGGCTATTAAAAAAATGCTTCCGCAAACAAGTATCAAATCATCTGTGCCGGCTTTTTCCACAGCACTACGTAAAGCTGTGTTTACATCTTCATACTCACCCCCAGACAGATTATATAATTCGCCTTTTTGCTGTAGCTCCTGCGCAGGCAATGCGCGGGGAATATGCGCTTGTGTGAAATAATAACTTGCAGCCCGTGGCAGTAATTCGAGAACGCCTTCAATCTCTTTATCCTTGACCATTCCGATAACAATATGTAAATGGGTAAACGTAAGTTGCCGGATGTGTAGCAGGGTCTGTTTTACACCGTCAGCATTATGCGCTACGTCCAGAACAATAGTCGGCTGGCTATGAACAACATCCCACCTTCCCGTCAGCCCTGTAAGTTTTTTTACCTTTTTAAGGGCCGATAGAACTCCTTCACCTGGTAAGTTCCATCCCAAGGGTTGTAAAACCGATATGGCTGCTAAAACCGTCCGTACATTTTTTACCTGGTATAGTCCTGCAAGGTCCGTTTCTACAAGTACAGCCTCGCCGTCTTTGTCCCTATATTTTATTTGCAAAAATTCGGCATTTATTTTAAAGCCATCGTCTTTCAATAATTCTTCAGCCAGGTAGATGGCTGCGCTTCTTTCATTTCCAGCTTTATTAAAAACACCCTTTGTCGCTGGCAGCGTCTCACCTATAACAACGGGTACATTCGGTTTAATGATGCCCGCTTTTTCGGCAGCTATCTGCTCTACTGTTGTTCCCAATATATTGGTATGATCTAAACCGATATTGGTAATAACAGAGAGCTCAGGAATGATAATATTTGTGCTGTCTAACCGGCCTCCTAAGCCCACTTCGATAATGGCTATGTCCACTTTCTTTTGCGCAAAGAATTGAAAAGCCATAGCTACGGTAATTTCAAAAAAGGAAGGTTCAATTTTTTCAATTAGTGACTGTATCTGGGCTACAAACCTCACCACAAAATCTTCGGGAACCACTTCGCCATTGAGCCTTATTCTTTCCCTAAAATCATACAAATGCGGCGAAGTATAGAGCCCCGTTTTGTAACCTGCTGTTTGAAAAACAGCAGCGAGTGCATGGCTTACCGAACCCTTGCCATTTGTGCCACCCACATGAATGCTTTTAAAGTTGTTTTGAGGGTTTCCCAGCGCTTCACACAGAGCAATTGTATTAGTAAGGTCCGCCTTATAAGCGGCACTGCCTATACGGCTAAACAGGGGAAGCTTGTTATATAAATACTCTACTGTTTCGGCGTAAGTCATTGTGCCGCAAAAGTATCGCCGCCAGAGTTATTTCACATCAAAAACAAAGATATGCGGCTGCTTAAAACCGCCGGGGTATTTTGGATAAGATAATTCTCTTGCCCGTCGTTGTGCGATTTGAATCTGGGACCGGTTTGAAATAGAAGACCCCCGGGGCTGGTAGGTTGCCGATAATAATTTTCCATTTTCGTCAACCGATATGTCTAACACGATTTTGCCGCTTTCACTAAAGTCATCTTCAAAACTTTTCGCAGGCATGTTTACCATTCTTGCACCCAGATTTCTGGGCGTATAACTGCGCCCGTTAGGGTTGCCACCAATGCTTCCCTGGTCGCCGGGGCCGCCGCCCTGCCCCTCGCCCGTACCAGGTTTATATGTAGACGCACCATTACCACCATTGCCATTGCCACCACGAACCTGTCCCATCACTGCTCTTGGTTGCGGAACAGGCGGTGCAGGAGTTGCAGCAATAGGGGTCGGTTTCGCCTTCACCACTTTACTTTCTTCATTGATTTTTTTTGCATCCCGTTTGGTTACCGCTGGCTTATAAACAGGCGGTGCCTCTGCTTCGTTATTCTCTTCGATATCTTTCACACTTTCTTCGGCCGCATTAGTTACCGGCTGTACAGGAGTATAAGCAGTTTGTTGCGCAGGTGCTGGCTCGCCGGGCAGTTCGGGCTGATCATTTCCCGAGCCGACGTCGCTGCTTCCTAAATTGATCTCGATATATTCTTCTGTTGGTTGTATTGGGGCGACAGGCTGGTAAAATTTAATGAATAAAATCAACAAAAGAATAGCGCCGGCAATACCGGCTGTATAGAGTGTTGCCTGTATATTTTTCTGACGATTGAAATCAGCGGTCATAGCTATCGAGTTATTCATACAAATGTAAGGTTGAGCGGTTTGATACCGAAACGATGCAAAAGTTAGAAAAATTACATCAGCATCCGGGATCGTCAACTATCTTTTAACATTGCTAGATGAGCTAATAGTTTAAGTTATCCCTCATTTGCGCCTTAATGCGGATGCCAGTGAACCTTTTCATTAAACCACCTGTTTAATAAAACTAAATGGCAGGTTACAGCCAGGCTCGTTGTGTTGACTAAATCGTGGTAAGGTTTTTTAAAGTCTCTGTAGGCCCGGTTTAACCTGCCACCGAGCGAAACCATCAATTTGAATCGGAACGTAGGCCAGATAAATAATTACTACAACTTTATATAATCAAAAATTCACTTTTATGCTAACAACTTTTAAATTAATCGCTTTTTCAACTTTATTATTGGCCTTTACTGCGTGCGAGAAGGACACGGAGACAGTAAACAACCCTGTTTACAATTTACGTGGCAATGCCAATGGTAACCAGGAGGTGCCGGCGCGTACCACAACGGCTACAGGAAGCATATCCGGCACCTATGACAAATCCAAGAACTTAATGACGTACACCATCACGTGGACGGGCCTTACCGGTGGCAACCCCACAATGGCGCATTTTCACGGACCGGCTGACCCCGGAGTAAACGCAAGTCCTGTGGTTACGTTTGCTAACTTCCCCGCC
>DASQMG010000615.1:0-3035 GCA_035645595.1 Flavisolibacter sp.
TACATTGGAGGTATCTACTTGTGTAAGCGAAGAGTATTGAATGTTTTCATTTGAACCTTTATACTGTTGCCATGAAGTATACTCTTTATCTGATTTGCAACTACTAAATAGAGTTGAAACGATTATGAAAAAAGCAAGAATCCGGTTCATAAGCAAAAGACTTTTTTGGAAGTGCTCATTATCAAGAGAGGAACTATATGTCCAAATTACAATTCTATTATTTGTCGATTTATTTGCCAACTATTATACGGCGGGCCAACGCAGGTCCGGCCATCATCTATAACAATGCTTTACCAATTATATGGACGATAGCTGTACCCATAACTGCTTCCCCTTTCAGGCCCGCCTAACCCTGGGTTAATGGAGTTGCCCGTGCATATTATCGGTCACCGTCCCCATACCGCAAAAGGCGCAAAGCACTGAAGGCTTAGCAATAATAGCGCTAAAGGAAAAGTCTTCTTAAAGAACATTGTATTTGCGTTTATGTGGCTTTAAACACCTGCTTTTTGAAGCGTTTGCAATGTTTTTTCCAGCCCGGTTTTAGCCACTGCCAGCAGGTCTCCTTTCCAGTAAGTAGGGTTATACATTTCCAATGAAATGCACCCTTTATAGCCGGTAGCTTTCAGGTCTTTAAATATCTGGGTAAGTGGCAGCACGCCATCGCCCGGGTAAACCCTGTGTTCATCGTTTAGCTGGGCCAAAGCAGGGGTGGCTGGCGCATCGTTAAACTGGAAAATACCGATACTGTTGCCCTTCAGCATTTTCAACCCTTCAAAGCCCCCTTCGCTTATGTACATGTGGTATACATCGGGTATTACGGACGCTTTTGGATGGTTTGCATCCAATGCAACACCAACTGCCTGTCCCAATGTTTTTAAAGGAAAATATTTTACAAAAACCAACGACGGCAGAATGTTATAATCTTTAATGCCAAGTTCTATGATGTCACGGTACCGGTCTGCCACCCATTTTTGCGAATAGTTTTCGCCTACGGTATTGGGTATGGTTTGTATATGCTGCGAACCAATGGCAGCAGCCATCCGCATGCGGTTGCGTGTAAGCGGCAATGCCTTTTCCCATAGCTCCTGCGTAGGCGGCAATGCATTCCAGAGACCAATTACACTGGGCACAAATAACCCGAGATCTTTTATTTCTTTTCCCAGGTCTTTGAGGTTTCCACCGGCTGCTTCATACTTTTCTAATTCGCCATCCCACGGTTCTATAGCATCGTACCCCGCCTTTGCGGCATACTTAATTTTATCTTTTAATGAAGCAGGCCGGATGGTAGCCGTGTCAAGGCACACCGGCCAGGGGCTTTGCCCTTTCTGGTAACGTTTGTCTTTTGGTGCTGTGGTTTCCGTTGCTCCGATGGATGCTGGTAACAGCGCGCCACCAACTGCAGCTAATGCGCCAGAAAGCATGAATTCTCTTCTTTTCATTTTATTGATATAGAATTAAAAAATAGTCCGGTTATCAGGTAGCCCAGGCTTTATCTCCCTTTTTGTAAGGAATGCAGCCACGGTAGGCGCCTGGTGTTTCTATATATCGCAACGCTTTTGTTGCACCCACTTCCGAAGTAAAGAAGCCAAGCAATGTTAATTGCTTCATCATTAAAAAATAATGCACCGGTGTGTTACTACCCTGTGCTCTCCGGTTGGTGCCGGCATTGGCTGCGGGGTTAGCCCTTTTCTGAACATCATCCATCTTCTGCAAAAACGCTAATCTTGTTTTATGATCAGCATCGATAAAAGAAATGTTGTGCGTTGTTTTGAAGTTGTCTCTTATTTCATGCAAGCCATCAATAAATATTTTTTGTTGGGCATCTTCATAACAATCTGTCACCATCATTACCATAAAGGCTCCAATGTCTACGGATTTTGCACCGGGGCTTCCGGGTATAGGCGGCAGAATGGTGCCGCCAATTTCATGCAGCAGGGCTTCATCTTCTTTGGTAAAGATATTTTGCAAACTTGCTCCTGGCAATATAATACCGTTAGAGAAAGCATTGGCACCAATGATTGTTCCACCCAGGAGCAAGGCTACTTTTAAGATGGCTTCTCTTCTGTCCATACAATCCTTTTATCTTTATTTTAAAGATTTCTTTTTCTTAGTTCGCTTACTGCGTACGCAGCTGCCCTGGCTGTTAAGGCCATGAATGTGAGAGATGGATTCTGGCAGGGTGATGAGGGAAAGCTGGCGCCGTCAGTCACGAAAACATTCTTTGCATCCCATACCTGGTTATGGGCATTCAGCACGGATGTTTTAGGGTCGCGGCCCATTCTTGCCGTTCCGGTTTCATGTATGGCGTTGCCAGGTGTAAAGCCATTATCGCTTCCGCCTACCTTCTTCAACCCGCATATTTCTAAAAACTCAATGGAGTCGGCCAGCATATCCTTACGCATTTTCTTTTCATTTTCTTTTAGCTCGCAATCTATGGCCAACACAGGAAGGCCCCACTTATCTTTTGCATTGACATCCAGTATTGCCTTATTTTCATGATAAGGCAGCATTTCGCCAAAAGCTCCCATGCCAAATGTCCAGGCACCAGGTTCAGTCAACACCTCCATGAGGCTTTCTCCAATGTTATATTCAGCAATGTTACGGCTCCAGCTTCCTTCTCTTGTTCCATTCCCCTGGAAACCGAAGCCCCGCAAATAATCCCTTTTATCACCAAAAAGATTTCTGTAGCGTGGTATATAAATGCCATTGGCCCTGCGTCCGTAATAATACTTATCATCATAGCCTTCTGCTGTTCCGCCTACGCCAATGCCCAGGTGATGATCCATAAGGTTGTGCCCCAATTCCCCACTGCTGCTGCCCAGGCCACCCGGCCAGATGTCTGTAGCGGAGTTAAGCAGAACCCAGGTTGAATTTAGTGTAGAGGCGCAAACAAAAACAATCTTTGATTTGTACACATAGGTCATATTTGTTTCAGCATCGATAACCTCTACTCCCGTTGCTTTTTTCCTGTCTTTATCATACAATATTTTTGTAACAATAGAAAAAGGCCGCAGGGTTAACCTGCCGGTTTTTAT
>DASQMG010000616.1:0-4985 GCA_035645595.1 Flavisolibacter sp.
GGAAAGCGAAAGCCGGTTGAAGAGAAGGTAGTGTGGGTGAGAGAGTAAGGAATATGGCACAGGGAATAAGGCATATAGAGTGAGGAGTAAAAAACAAAACACTAAAATGCAGCGTAACCAAATGCAGAGACATGCTCCTGGAATGTCCTAATACAGAAAGAATAACGACTGATAAAATTGAAGGGCATACATCAATTTTATGATAGATGTACTTTGACATACATATTAGTAGTGCCCTGCGTTGCTGACGTTTCTCTGAAGATAAAGCCTGAGAACTTTTACGAGCAAGGAGAAACAGTTTAGGCAGCGCACCCCAAAATAACAAGTGGTTTAGTTACGGTGAATGGCTCGCTGCTCCGAGAAATGCAGACTTATTTAATAATCCAAGATTATCTTTTCAATTAATAAGAAACCCAAATTGAAAAGGCTTTTTGTCCGTACTTACGTTGATAATAACTCTGTAAGCAATAATAGCATCACAAACATCATCTTAAAAGATAAATCAACATCATTAAAATCCTTTGTTGCAATATTGAACAGCAATGTAAGGAACTGGGATTTTCCCGTATCGTACAATATTGTAAATATTGGCCCTCGATACTTAAAGATGATCAATTCCTGATTTTAAAAACAGCAAACAAATTAGCAGGGCAGAAATAGAAATGATAAATCCCGCCAACCAACTTTTAAGATTAAATGAGGAACTGAATTCAGCTACATTGCAAAGCAAGGTTGATTAACTACACTCCCGCATAGACCACTGCGAAGAACGAATCAACCAGATTGTTTACCAGCTTTATGGCCTGACAAAGGAAGAAATACAGATAATTGAAGAAGCATAACATTAAGTTTTTATCGGCGGCCTGTAGTTGGGGCATACTATACAAAACAACGAATACAGGTTAAAAGGGGGTCTTTAGTATAGCCAGCAATTTTGCCTTATAGAGACTTCTGGTTCGTAATGTTGTTGTATACAAAAAGCCGCATTGCTGCGGCCTTTTTAAAATGTAGTAAAAGAATTAATTGAATTTGTAAACCGCTGTTACAGCAAGGTGGCCCAATGTGCCGTCGTTTACCAATGCATTATACCCTAATGCAAGCTGGTACTTGTCGGTATTGTATCCTACCTGTGGCTCAAAATTAAACCCACCGCCACTTCCGGCACCGGTTAAAATTCCATAACCTAGTCTTGCGCCAACAAAAGCTTTTTCAGAAGGATAGTAGCGGGCACCTACCAAAATGGGTATATAACCCACTGCGTCCATTTTGTACTTATAGCCATAATACGTCTCGCTTTTACCAATAAAATTGGTGAAGCCGGTAGTACCTGTAACAGAGGCATTTGGCTGAAATTTGTACTCTGCCTGTAACTCAGCTCCTATGCCAATGGAATGGCTAAGGTGAAAGTTACCAACCGGCAGACCAAAACGCAGGCCTCCGCTGAATTGAACGTTTTTACCAGTACTTGTTTGTGCATTTACCATCGCGCCAGCTGCAAGCAGAACGGCAAGAAATAAGATTTTTTTCATACAGTTAATTTTTTATTGGACACGAATGTAGTGTGCCCCGTAAGCCATGACGGTAGCAGCTTACACCAATTCCTTCTTTCGTTGTATGAATTGTTGATTAGGTTGGAGTAACTGTGATAGTAACTATTAAACCCGCCGTATCTCGGCCCCTAAACCCCGCAACCTTTCGTCAATATACTGGTATCCTCTATCTATCTGGTCAATGTTCTGAATAATGCTTTTGCCTTCGGCGCTAAGTGCGGCTATCAATAAAGCCACACCTGCCCGTATATCCGGTGAACTCATTTTAATACCACGCAGCTTGTATTTTCTTTCAAGCCCAATAACTGCTGCACGGTGTGGATCGCATAAAATTATTTGGGCTCCCATCTCTATAAGCTTGTCAACGAAAAACAGCCGGCTTTCAAACATTTTCTGGTGTACTAATACGGATCCTTTTGCCTGGGTGGCTACCACTAAAACAATACTTAATAAATCGGGCGTAAAGCCCGGCCAGGGATGGTCGTAAATGGTGAGCACACCGCCATCCATGTAGGTTTGTATTTGATAGCTTTCCTGCTCAGGAATATGAATGTCATCGCCAATAATATTCATCTGTATTCCTAATTGCCGAAACTTTTCAGGGATCACACCCAGGTATTCAACGCTGCAATTTTTTATAATAATGTCACTTTGGGTCATAGCGGCAAGGCCAATAAAAGAGCCAATCTCAATCATATCAGGAAGAATGCGATGCTCGGTACCATACAGTTTTTCCACCCCTTCAATTACCAATTGATTACTTCCAATGCCGCTAATGTCTGCTCCCATTTTGTTCAACATGCGACACAACTGTTGTATGTAAGGCTCGCATGCTGCATTATAAATAACGGTAACACCTTTAGCCAGGACGGCCGCCATAATTATGTTGGCCGTACCGGTTACAGAAGGTTCGTCCAGTAACAGGTAAGTGCCCTTTAAGCCTTCGGTAGAAAAATAAAAGAGCGCATCTTCAGGATAATACATCATTTCGGCACCCAGCTTTTGAAAGCCAAGCAGGTGGGTATCCAGCCGTCGCCTTCCTATTTTATCGCCGCCCGGTTTATAAATAAAAGCTTTTTTGAAACGCCCTAACATAGGCCCTGCCAGCATTACGGAGCCACGCAACGTACCGCTTTTGTCTTTAAATTCTGCACTGCGTAAAATATCCGTATCCACATCATCTGCCTGAAAGATGCAGGTATGCCGGTCAGGCCGTTCCACCTTTACATTCATTGCCTGTAATAATTCAATCAAATTGTTTACATCTATTATATCAGGGATGTTAGTGATGGTTACTTTTTCGGGGGTAAGCATTACCGCGCTAATGATTTGTAGGGCTTCATTTTTGGCGCCTTGCGGAATGATTTCGCCGCCTAATTTTTTACCGCCGGTTACTTCAAAGGATGACATGGCTTAAATATGATAATGTGAAAATTAGCGATGAAAGAATAACAATAGAAGGCAAGATTCTTTAAAAAAGACTCAGGTAGCAGGTGAATGACAAAGGAAAGAACCGGCTTAAAGAACACCCAAGCCCCGGACTATAAACTTGCTTTCACCTGCTCGCCTGTTTTACCAAAACGCCTTTCGCGGTTTTGATAATCAAGCAACGCCTCATACAGGTTTTGCTTGCGGAAGTCGGGCCAGCGTACCTGTGTAAAATACAATTCTGCGTAGGCAAGCTGATACAATAAAAAATTAGAGATGCGGTACTCGCCGCTGGTGCGTATCATTAATTCCGGATCGGGAAATTCGGAGGTGGTTAAAAATCTTTGCAATGTATCCTGATCTATTTCTGCAACTTCAATCCTTCCGGTTTTTACTTCGTGGGCAATGCTTTTTACGGCATTTAAAAGTTCCCAGCGACCACTATAGCTTAAGGCCATTATCAATTGAAGGCCCGTATTTTGTTTGGTTATTTGCAGGGCTTCGGCCAGTTCTTTTTGTGCATAATCGGGCAGCATATTTACATCCCCGATTACGTGCAGGCGAATGTTGTTTTTATTCAGGCTTTCCACTTCGCCCCTTATTGTTTTTACCAGCAGCTCCATAAGGCCAATTACCTCGTATTGGGGGCGATCCCAGTTCTCAGTAGAGAAGGCATATAACGTCAGATAGCCTATTTCCAGTTCAGCACAGCCTTCAACAATATCTCTTACACTTTCCACCCCATGATAGTGGCCGAACAGCCTGTCCATACCTTGTTCCTTTGCCCAGCGGCCATTACCATCCATGATGATAGCTATGTGCTTAGGCAGATGAGTTTTATCTATTTGCGTTAAAAGGTCCATAGGAGATAGTTCACAAGTTTAGTGTTCACGGGTTTACAAGCCTGGTTCCCGTATTTAGAGATGGTGCAAATGTAAATCGCAGATTTTAAGGATAATAAAAAGGATTCCATAGAGAATACGAAAACAAAAGCTACAGAATCTATCTGTGCCAGGCGGTTTTTATCAATCTGTATAATTGAAATAAAAAAGCACGAAGGCTATCCGTGCTAATCTTTTTACCGTTCGGCCAATCCATATTTAATTGGCCGTTGGGCACCTATAAGATTGTAAATTAAAGCTGAGATAGAACATAGCAGTTACAAACTGATCTTTATTCTGGCTGTTACCCCGTTGCTGGCCTTTATTGCCAATTGGCGTACCGGTTTCGTAGGAGCGATCGCTTAACAAAAAGGCGGGAGAGGGGGTGCCATCGGGGTTGGCCGGGAAAGTGGCAGAACCAGGATAGGTTTTGCTTACATCATCTAAATAATCAGTATTGCTAAAACGGTGTACAATTTCAAAACCAATGTTGATGCGTTCGTTCAACGCATATTTTACACCTACTCCAAAAGGTATAGCTAATGCCATCGTGCTGTAAGGTTTAGGGTTGCCAAGCGATGAGTCGCCTGAACCCTGGCCTTCGGTACCTAACGGACGAAGAAAATATTTTTCTCCCTTCAGGTAAGCATAAGGGTCGTAGCTAAAAGCACTTACGCCAAAAGTTATATAAGGGGTAAACCTAAAATCCGGTTCACCGGGCATAAAGCGGTAAAAATTAAAATCGCCCTGTAATCCCAGTTCCCATACTTTGGTATTAAAGCTCAGGTTACGGCGGCGCATAAATTCATTGTGGTTGTTGTAGACATCCGAATAACCGAGCTGCGCAAAATTACCAGCCAGGCGAACAGCTATATAGTTGCCGAAATTTTTACGGAAAAAGAGGCCTGCAGCAATTTTGGGACGGCCGAGTCTTGCCCTTGTATTTAAATCGCCAAAATAATGGCCGGCACCTACACCAAACCCAAACTCACCTTCCTGAACATAGGAGTTCTGCGCCAAAAGCGTCATTGGTAAGCATAATAAAACTGCAGCCAATAATTTTATCATAGTGTGCAAAATAAGGTTTTTGATAAAAAGGAAACGAATATTTTCTGCATTTGGTATA
>DASQMG010000617.1:0-8328 GCA_035645595.1 Flavisolibacter sp.
TTCCGGCTTTTCTTAACCTGTTCTAGCATGTAATACAACTCTTCGCTGGCAATAATAAATTGCCGTAGCCTTTCCCATTCAACATATTGCTATGCTAAAATGTAGGGTATAAAGCCGGTGTAAGTGAGGAACGCTTGGTTAGTCTGGAACAACTTAAACCAAATTACCAAACTAATTAATAAGCCCACTTAACCAGCGTAGCTCCCCATGTAAAGCCGCCACCAAATGCTGCCAATACAATGTTATCACCCTTGTTTAATTCATGCTTCCAGTCCCACAGGCATAGCGGAATAGTAGCAGCTGTGGTATTGCCATACCGGTGAATGTTTATCATCACTTTATCATGCGATAGCCCCATGCGGTTAGCTGTGGCATCAATAATTCTTTTATTAGCCTGGTGTGGTACCAGCCACGCAATGTCATCGCCGGTTAAATTATTACGTTCCAATAAATCTGCACTTACATCCGCCATCCCTTTTACCGCGGCTTTAAATACGGGTTGCCCGTCCTGGAACACAAAATGTTCTTTGGCTGCTACAGTTTCGGCACTGGAAGGTTTTACAGAGCCGCCGGCTTTCATGTGCAGGTACGCACTTCCGCTCCCATCACTTTTTAGTATCGAATCGAATACCCCATAGCCTTCCGTGTTTGGTTCCAGTAAAACCGCAGCGGCAGCATCGCCAAATAAAATGCACGTGGTACGGTCGGTATAGTCAACAATGGCACTCATTTTATCTGCACCTACCACCACTACTTTTTTATAGCGGCGGCTTTCAATTAAAGAGGCCCCAACAGTAAGGGAATATAAAAAACCAGAGCAGGCGGCTTCCACATCAAAACCCCAGCAATTCTTAGCCCCTATTTTATGGGAGATAATATTAGCGGTTGCCGGAAAAACCATATCGGGTGTAACGGTAGCGCAAATGATACAATCAATTTCTTCGGGCGAAATACCACGCCTTTCGCACAGTTGTAGTATGGCCGGCGCAGCAAGGTCGGAGGTTCCTTTACCGGGCTCACTTAAAATCCTTCGCTCCTCAATGCCGGTGCGGCTGCGTATCCATTCATCATTGGTATCCACCATTTTCTCCAGGTCGGCATTTGTAAGTTTTGTTTCAGGCAAATAGGCGCCAATTCCTGTAATAGCGGCTGTAATTTTTTGATTATGAGGCATACGTAAGAATTTTGGAGGGCGAAGATAAGGAGGGCAGCTGGCAATGTACAATCGGCAATAGGCAAAGCAGTTTTAATCGTTTTAGAGAAAGTATTATATACGTCAGAAGGCCACAAAACCATTTTGTAAAACTTATGTATCAATTCAGGTGCTGAAAAGGAAGCTGCTTTCAACGAATCCCCTGCTAATTGCATATTGCCAGTTATTATCTTCGTCACCATGATTGCATTTTTAAAAGGAGCCTTTGTAAAAAAAACCCCCTCCTATGTTTTTGTTGATGTGGCTGGCGTTGGCTATGAGGTTCAAATCAGTCTCAATACCTACTCTGTAATCCAGGATAAAGAAGAAGGCCTGCTGCAAACACATTTAATTGTTCGGGAAGACGCCCACATTCTTTTTGGCTTTGCCGACCTGGCTGAAAAAGGCCTCTTTCTTCAACTTATTGCCATCTCCGGCATTGGTCCTAATACCGCACGGGTAATGCTCTCCTATATGAAACCCGATGAACTGACGAGAGCTATCATACAAGGTAACATCAAAGCGTTGGAATCCATTAAAGGCATTGGCCGTAAAACCGCTGAGCGCATTATAGTAGAACTGCGCGACAAGTTAGGGAAAGGCCCTGTTGAGACAGACGTAAATATTTCTCCCTGGAAAAGCAATAGTTTGCAAACCGATGCGTTAAATGCACTCATAGCTCTGGGTATCAGCCGGCAGGCGGCGGACGGAGCTATACAAAAAGTGCTTAGCCAGGACCCAACGGTGGGAGTGGAACTGCTGATAAAGAAGGCGCTTCAAATGCTGTGAGAAGCAACAATAACTATTGAATAACTGGTTGAACTAATTGTAGGGAAAACTGACTTGAACACTAAATCTACCCATAAATTTTATGTGGCTGTAGCAGCTATTTTGTTGTCTGCTTTGTTGACAAAGGTTTATGCACAAAATCCTTCTCCTCAAAATACCGATACCGCAAAGTATCCGCTCACCGATCGTCGCGGCGACCCTTACTCTAACCCTTCACGCAATCCATTTAATCTATCAGATACCTCTTTTATAAAGCGCACGGTTGAGTACGATCCTAAAACAAAGCAATACTATATTGTAGAAAAAGTTGGGAGTCAGTATTACCGCACACCGGCTACTTTCTCCATGCAGGAGTTTTTAGCCTTGCAGGGAAAAAAAGATGAACAGGAATATTTTCGCCAAAGAGCGAACCTGCTTACCGACTTAAACCGCCGCTCCTTTAAACCCAAATTTGGTTTCTCAAAAGATTGGGTGAACCGTATTACCGGTAATGGTAAGGTGGAAATTCGCCCAACGGGTTATGTTGATATTGCTGCCGGCTACCAGGGCCAGCATATAAAAAACCCTACTCTTCCGGAAAGAGCCCGCCGTACTGGTGGCTTTGATTTTAACCAGAATGCACAATTGCAGGTAGATGCTAAAATCGGCGATAAAATAAACCTCCCTATTAATTATAACACCCTTGCCAATTTTGATTTTGAGAACCAGCTGAAATTTGATTACCAGGGCAAGGAAGATGAAATTTTAAAATCCTTCCAGGCAGGTACGGTAAGTTATTCATCAAAAGGAACTTTGATACCCGGGGCACAATCGCTTTTCGGTATTAAATCGCAACTGCAGTTTGGGAAATTATTCGTTACCGGTGTATTGGCGAACCAGCGTTCTACCCGCCAGTCTATGGGCTTGCAAGGGGGTTCCTCTACCCAGCAATTTGCGCTCAGGGCCGATGAATACGAGGAGAACCGACACTTTTTGCTTGCCCAATATTTCCGTGGCAACTTCAACAGGGCCATGCAACGGCTACCGGTAGTACAATCTAATGTGCAGGTTTTGCGTATGGAAGTTTGGGTAACCAACCGTACCGGCGCTACTACCGATACAAGAGATGTTGTGGGCTTTGCCGATTTGGGCGAAACGGCTCCTTTTAACCCTGCCTGGCTACGGCCCGGCTCTACGCTGCCCAGCAACGGGTCTAATAGTTTATACGAAACCATAACCCGCTTGCCACGGGCCCGTAATTCTTCTGATGTGCAAAGCGAATTGACTGCCTTAGGTTTACAGCCTGTACAAGATTTTGAAAAAACATTTGCCCGCAAACTATTACCAACCGATTATTACTATAACCCCCAGATTGGCTTTCTTTCGCTAAACCAGCAGTTACAGCCCGACGAGGTTTTAGGTGTTTCTTTTCAATATACTTTTAATGGTAAGGTTTACCAGGTAGGTGAGTTCTCCCAGGACATACCACCCGATAGTAGCGGCAATACCACCAAGGTTTTATTTCTGAAATTGTTGAAAGCTACTTCGCAGCGTCCCAATCTTCCTATATGGGATTTGATGATGAAGAACGTATACAGCGTGGGCTTTGGCCAGTTATCACGTGATGGTTTTGATTTACAGGTAACTTACGAAGAGCCAAGCAGAGGCGATAAACGATACTTGCCCGAAACCGATGTGAGGCCTGCATTTAAAGGCGTACCTATTATACAGCTAGTAAACCTGGACCGGCTAAATAATCAAAACGATCCGCAGCCGGATGGCCGTTTTGATTACCTGGAAAACTTCACGGTTATTTCTTCGCAAAGCCGTGTCATCTTCCCTGTGCTTGAACCTTTTGGCGAAGACCTTAGATATGTTTACCCAGATCCGGCAACGGCAGCAAAATATTTATTTACACCACTATACGATACCATTAAAGCCATTGCTTCCAACTTTGCTAACCTAAACCGGTTTAAAATTGTAGGCCGGTCAAAGTCTTCGTCAAGCGGCGACTACCAGTTAGGGTTTAATATACCACGGGGTTCGGTAACTGTTACTGCAGGCGGACAAATTTTACGGGAGAATATTGATTATGAAATCAATTATGACCTGGGCTCGTTGCGCATCATCAACCAGGCCATTATCAATGCGGGCTTGCCGGTGCAGGTAGGGTATGAGAATAATGCGACTTTCGGTCTTCAGCAAAAAAACTTTTTAGGCCTTCGGTTGGATTATTTATACAACAAACATCTTACGCTTGGTGCCTCTATGGTGCGCCTGGGTGAGCGGCCTTTCTTTAATAAACAAGCTTACGGCGAAGACCCCATCCGCAACTCCATGTATGGTGTAGATTTCGACTACCGGAACGATTTTCCAAAAATGACCAAGTGGCTGAATAAACTTCCTTTTTATTCTACCAAAGCAATGTCTTCTATAACAGCTTATGGCGAAGCTGCTATTTTAGATCCGGGCCATGCCAGGGAAGTTGATTTTGGTGAAGGCGGTGTGGCCTTTGTAGATGATTTTGAAGGTACCCGCAGTTCTATTGATCTGCGCTTTCCCTTAATTAGCTGGGCGTTGGCTTCTGTACCGCAAAAGGCGATGGACAGAAACGGTGTTGAATTGTTTCCTGAAGCACTTTTAAAAGACAGCCTGCAAAGTGGTTACAACCGCGGAAAACTGGCCTGGTATAATATTGAACCGGTATTGCAGGAAAAAAGAAACAGCAACAATCCCCTGGCCAAAGACCTTGATGAATTATCGAAACCGGAAACAAGGCAGGTGCTGGCACAGGAAATTTTTCCGCAACGTACGCAGGACTTCGGGCAAGCGTTAATTAACACATTCGACCTTGCTTTCTACCCAAAAGAAAAAGGGCCTTATAATTTTCAGCCGAACGTAAACCCGGCAACCGGCCAGCTACTGCAACCTAAAAAAGCGTGGGGTGGTTTAATGCGCAATATTGACCAAACCGATTTTGAGACCAGCAATATTGAATTCATAGAATTTTGGCTGCAAGACCCTTTTATTCGCAGACCGCTTAGCACGGGCGGCGAATTATATTTCAACATCGGTAATATTTCGGAAGATATTTTACGCGATGGAAAACGCCAGTACGAAAACGGTCTGCCTACTCCTACGCAACCTAATATACCAATTGATGATACAAGGTGGGCCAAAGTTCCCCGCAACCCCATACAGGTAACCAATGCTTTTAGTAACGACCCTGCCGACCGGGCTTTCCAGGATGTTGGATACGATGGCGCCGCGGATACGGCGGAAAGAAGAAAGTTCGCTACTTATCTGACGCAGTTAGGCAATGTCGTAGGCACAGGTTCCCCGGTTTACCAGGCTGCTGTGAACGATCCGTCGGCTGATAATTTCAGGGGCTACCGCCATCCATCGTATGGTGATAGGGCGGGTATCTTAGAGCGGTATAAAGACATTAATAATCCGCATGGTAATTCGCCGGTCGCTACCGAAAACGATCAGTTCACTAACGCTTTTACACTCTACCCCGACCAGGAAGAACTGAACCGTGACAACACCTTAAATGAAGTAGAAGAATATTTTCAGTACCGGGTAGACTTAAAGCCCAATATGCAGGTAGGTACTAATTATATTACAGATAGAAGACAGGTGAACGTGCGGCTGGCTAACAATCAAACCCGTTCAGAAACCTGGTACCTCTTCCGGATACCAGTGAAAGATTACCGGGATAAAGTAGGTAATATCCCTGACTTTAAATCCATCCGGTTCATCCGTATGTTCATGACGAATTTTGAAGATACGGCAGTATTGCGTTTTGCTAAACTGGAATTGGTTCGTAACCAATGGCGCAAGCTGCAATACGAAGTGAATACAACCGGTGTTCCGGTGCCGCTTCCAACAAACGATCCTACCCAGGTTGATGTGCTTGCCGTTAACATTGAAGAGAATGACCGGCGCTCTCCCATACCTTACCGCCAGCCGCCGGGCATTGAGCGCCAGCAGCAAATCAGTAACAATAATGTTCAGTTATTATTGAACGAGCAATCGCTAAGCTTAAAGGTTTGTAACCTGCCAAAAACGGAAAGCCGTGGTGTATTTAAAAGTATGAACCTGGATCTGCGCCAGTACGGACGTTTATCCATGTTTGTACATGTTGAAACATCAAACCTGCCGGGTACCGATTTAGGTACCGGCGACCTTAACGCTGTTATCAGGATAGGCAACGATTACACCACCAATTTTTACGAGATAAAAATCCCGTTGAAGGTTACGCAATGGGGTGCTTCCGATTCCCTCGCCATCTGGCCACAACAAAACAACCTTGATTTCGATCTGAATCTTTTAACTGCTTTAAAATCCAAACGCAATGGAAGTGGCCAGCCTCCATCAGCGTATTATACGCAAACTATCGATGGCAAGCAATACGCTATTATTGGAAATCCAAATTTGGGCGAAGTAAGAGGAATGTTCCTGGGTGTAGAAAACGCCAACAAAGAGCTGGCTTGCGCCGAATTGTGGTATAACGAGTTACGGTTGTCTAAACTTAATGAGAAAGGTGGGTGGGCGGCTACGGGCCGTGTTGACCTGCGGCTTGCCGATTTAGGAAATGTAAGTGTCACGGCCAGTACACGCAGTATTGGTTTTGGTACATTGGAACAAAGGGTAGGCGAAAGAAGCCGAGAAGACTTCGCGCAGTATGATATTGCCACCAACCTTGATTTGGGAAAGCTGCTGCCAAAAGGGGCCGCACTGTCCATTCCTTTGTATGCCGGCATTAGCAAAACGGTTTCCAATCCTGAGTACGATCCTTATGATTTGGATATTAAATTAAAAGACAAGCTAAAAGAAGCACCAGGTTCTGCAAAAGACTCCATCCGCAATGATGCCGTGGACGAACGCACCATCAAAACCCTGAACTTCACATCGGTAAGGCGAACAAAACCTTTTGGCGATAAACCGCAGCTTTGGGATATATCGAACCTTGATATAAACTATAATTATACGCATGAGCGAAGGAGCAACCCGATTATTGAGTATGATGATGTAAAGCGTACACGGGCGGCTATTGGTTACAATTTTGCGCCGCAGGAAAAATTTATCGAACCGTTTAAAAGGGTGTTTAAATCAAAATCGCCGTGGCTTGCCCTTATCCGTGATTTTAATTTTAATTACAAGCCTTCACTTATCTCTGTACGGGCCGATGTGTTCCGGCAGTTTGGTGTATTGCGTAACCGCAACGTAGGAGCGCCGGCAAAACTCCCGGAGAACTACGATAAGTTCTTTTTGTTTGACCGCTATTATACCATGCGTTGGGGTTTAACCCGTTCTATATTGATTGATTTTAACGCGGTAAACAACGCAAGGATTGATGAACCCTTTGGGCGATTAGACACCAAGGCAAAGAAGGATTCGGTAAAAAATAATTTCTTGAAAGGTGGGCGTAATACGCATTATCATCATGACATCACCGCCGCGTATACAGTGCCAACTGCTAAACTTCCCCTGTTAGACTGGACGCAGATCAGGGCCTCTTATACAGTGAAGTACGACTGGCTGGCTGGCTCGTTACTGGCCCGCGAATTAGGGAACACTTTATTCGTTGGTCAAACAAGAAACGTTACCGGCGATTTTGATTTCGACCGCCTGTACAATAAGTCAAGGTTTTTACAGGCTATTAATAACGATGCGCCGCAACCGCCAAAACAACCGCAGCAAAAGGGGGATACAAGTGCTAAGAAAAAAAGGGGACCGGGTGAACCTATTCATATCTCCGGTATACCAAAGTTCTTTTTACGTATGGCCACATCCTTAAAAAGAATTGGTATCCAGTACAGTGAAGACATGGGAACACTGTTGCCAGGTTATATGGACAGCACCCGCTTTCTTGGAATGAATACCAGAAACGGCAACCCGGGAGCCAGGTATATTTTAGGTTACCAGCCCGATACAACAGACATCAATATACTGGCACAAAAAGGATTGCTGTCTAACGATTCTTTATTTAATGCGCTGATACAACAGCGGTACAACCAAACCATTGGTTTAACCGCACAGCTTACACCAATCAGGGATTTAAATATCGATATAACACTGAACCGCACTTTCACCAAAGATTACTCAGAGCTTCAAAAAGATACGAATGGAATTTCAGGAGTGCAGCGGTATAACCCTTATGCAACGGGCAGTTTCAGCATATCTTATATTTCGTATCAAACAATGTTTACCAAGTTCGATCCCAATGAGGTGTCGGCTATCTTCAAACAATTTGAAGCCAACCGGGCTATCCTTTCAGACCGGTTAGGCAGGGATAATAAATCTTATGCTAACCCTAATAACCGTACGGCCGATGGCTATGTAGCAGGGTATGGCCGCTATGC
>DASQMG010000618.1:0-1543 GCA_035645595.1 Flavisolibacter sp.
GCCACCGCGAAGTACAGCCCCCTTTTAAAGATGGTGGTTTTTGGCAGAAACATCCAGAACGAGGATACAACAAAGAACAGCAGCGACACACCAAAAAATACATTCAGGAAAAAGAGGGGGTGGCTTGAATTGGCTTTGTGCAGCTTCGTTAATTTTTCCATCACCGGCGGTAAGGACTTCACTTTGTAGACGGCATCGCCGGTAGCCTTGTTGTAGGTACCCTCTTTAAAGGTTTGCACATCGCCGCTTTCCGATTCTATCTTCAGCTCCCGCATCCTAAGTTCCTTGCCAAGGGCCTCCACACTTAAAGCCGGCGTTAGCTTTTTGCTGATTGTTTCTTCCCTTTTTAGAAAATCAGTATTTCGAAAGATCAGTACCACACCGCTAACGGCATACACCGCCATAATACCCGCCAGGAAAAAACCCAGGTACCTGTGCCATATCCTTGCCGTTTTGCTCATTCTTAAAGCCATAGTTCGTTGTTGATTTTACAAGAGGGGCAAAGAGATGGAAAATGAGCTAAATGAAATTGTAAAAAGCGGAAAAAATTGGGTGAATAGTTACGGTATCGGGAAAGTGTAAGGACAGTAAGCTGGAATAAAGTTGTTGCGGTGATGATTGATTGACCGCGAAATGAGAAAGCTATTTTTGAAATAAGCAGCCTGATACCTATCGGTTGTTGATGCGGTGCTGGCGCAATACTAACAACAGCATAAAAGAGAGTTGCATTTTTAGGTGACCAGCGGTGGTGCTAACTATTTATCGTCTGTTGCGTCGCACACTTGTACGTTTGGGAATAATAGGAGCATGACCAACACAATAGCAGAAGGCCTCACTACATCGGAAAGATTGAAACTACCGCTCTTGTTCGCGTCCCCGCCAACGATTAATCAATCATTTATTATCACATTAATTGCTGAATAGCCTTCTCGAACGTACAAGTGTCGACGCACCAACCGGCTAATAGCAGCACTTAACTCTGGCCCATCATTCTACTTTTCTTCTCACCCTCCCTGCCAACCTGCCCCTAAACAATATTGGCGTTATACTTGTTTCCCTTCACCATCTAAATACAATACATACATGAACACTGAAAAAGCAATATTAGCCGGTGGCTGTTTCTGGGGAATGGAAGAATTGATACGGGAGCTCCCGGGTGTAACATCAACCGTTGTTGGCTATACCGGCGGCGAGGTGGCGAATGCTACCTATCGCAACCATGGTAGCCATGCAGAAGCCATCGCCATCGAGTTTAACCCGGAGCAGCTATCGTACCGCAAACTGCTCCAGTTCTTCTTCCAGATTCATAACCCCACCACAAAAAACCGTCAGGGCAATGATATTGGCGCCTCCTACCGGTCGGCAATTTTTTATTTGAGTGAAGAACAAAAAGCCACAGCGCAGGAAGTGATTAAAGAAATAAATGCCTCCGGTAAATGGCCGGGAGCCGTGGTTACCGAAGTGGTGCCTGCCTCGGATTTTTGGAATGCCGAAGAAGAGCACCAGGCTTATTTGCAAAAGCATCCGCATGGCTATACCTGCC
>DASQMG010000619.1:0-1981 GCA_035645595.1 Flavisolibacter sp.
GTAGGATTATCGTTACCTAAAAGAGATTTATAACCTGCCTCCTCCGAGTTCCATCCAACGAGCAGGGGCACATGTGCCTGCTCACCTGAAGTATAGATTTGCATTGGTGGTTTTGGAAAGAACCAACCGTCAACTGTTACCGGGAACCGGGGCGCCCCGGGCTTCTCGGCCGCTTCTAAAATTTGCTGCGCTGGTAATGCCCGCAAGTCCGCCAATGATTTTACCCCAAGGCTTTCCGCAAATTGAACACCAGCTTTTTCTACTTCTGCAAGTGGCGCTGGTGCGTTAGAACCTAATAAAGAACCACTTTCACCAATAGCCCCTGCAATCAAATTTTTTGATAAAGGCGAAGCCATCTGCGCACTTACCGAAAACGATCCCGCAGACTCCCCCGCGATAGTAACCTTAGCCGGATCGCCGCCAAAAGCAGCAATGTTTTTTTGCACCCATTGCAAGGCTGCCGACTGGTCTAACAACCCATAGTTACCGGATGCTTTATGCGGAGATTCTTTGGTTAGCTCGGGATGGGCAAAAAAGCCAAAAACAGATAAGCGATAATTAACGGTAATAGCAACTACGCCATGGCGGGCCATGCTTTCTCCCTCATACCTGTACTCCGACCCATCGCCGGCACGAAAACCGCCGCCATAAAAATACACCAACACCGGCAGGCGCTCTGTTGACGCCTTAGCCGGGGACCAAATATTCAGGTAAAGGCAATCCTCACTTACCCCGTCAGATCTAAACATCATGTCGCTGAAAAGCGGAAGTTGCATGGCGCGGGGACCAAATTTATCGGCCTTGCGTACACCGCTCCAACTCTTCACCGGTTGTGGTTCGCGCCAGCGAAGATTGCCAACCGGCGGTGCGGCAAAAGGAACGCCTTTAAATATTCTGATGCCCGAACTATAAATTCCCTGCACGGTACCGTTAGCTGTTTTTACCTGTGGTGATGTTATATCACTTACCTGTGTAACGCCCATAGTACTTATAAGAATTAATAGCAGGAGGAAGGAACCATATTTTTTCATGAACCGTGTTTAAAAAACAGAATTTATTGCGGGATTATACTTTTGGTAATTTATACCCATTATGATACTCTTTCATCATGTATTCTCTGTTTACGCCTTTATCTGCAAACTCATGCTTTGCATCATTCCATTCTAATTTTTTTCCACTGCGAAATGCAATGTTTCCCATTTGCGCCACTGTCGCCACATGAGCCCCGGCCTGGATAGAACATTTCAGGTCTTCCATCTTACGTGATTTTATTACATCCACCCAATTTTGCATGTGCTTATCCAAGCCACTGTCGGCACCCTTCACCAACGGCTTGCTTACTTTATTTTTGCCTTGCTTTTCTTCTATCACTTCCCACCCTCCCCTGTCTAAAATCAGCGTTCCGTTATTGCCTATGTACGCGATGCCGTGGTTGCGGTCGTAGGAGCCGTTATCGATACCCATGGCAGAGTCCCAAACCATATTGAAGCCATCAAACTCATACAAGGTGGTTAAGGTGTCAGGTGTTTCTTCATATAAATCGGGATAAGCAAAACGGCCACCCAATGCCGACACAGATTTGGGAACAGGCGACTTCATGCCCAGCAAGCCATAGTCAATGAGGTGCACACCCCAGTCAGTCATCAGGCCACCTGCATAATCCCAAAACCAGCGGAAATTAAAATGGAACCGGCTGCTGTTGAACGGACGTTTTTCGGCAGGCCCAAGCCACGCAGCATAATCAACGCCGGCAGGCGGTGCAGAATCGGGCACTACCGGCCCGGGTTTCATCCATCCCTGGTAACACCATACTTTAACCGTTCTTATGTTTCCTAATTGCCCGCTTTGCACAAAGTTTACGGCATCCTGGAAATGCTGCTGGCTGCGCTGCCATTGCCCGGCCTGCACTGCTTTGCTGTACCGCTGCTGTGCCGCTACCATAGCCCGACACTCCCCTATCGAATTGCCAACCGGCTTTTCT
>DASQMG010000620.1:0-1635 GCA_035645595.1 Flavisolibacter sp.
ATACATACAAGCGAGTTGGTGAAGCGTTACGGTAAACGCACGGTGGTAAACCAGGCTTCGGTAGAAGTAAAGCAAGGTGAGATTGTTGGCTTGCTTGGCCCTAATGGCGCTGGCAAAACCACTACGTTTTACATGGTGGTAGGGTTAATAAAACCCGATGAGGGTGCTGTATATCTTAATGATGACGACATAACCAAATTAGCTATGTACAAGCGGGCGCAGTTAGGTATAGGCTACCTGCCTCAGGAGCCTTCTATTTTCAGGAAGCTAAGCGTGGAGGATAACATCAGCGCGGTGCTGGAAATGACGAAGCTTACCCGTAAGGAGCAAAAACTGAAATTAGAAAGTTTGCTTGACGAATTTCGGTTGCACCATGTACGCAAAAGCCCGGGGGATGTTTTGAGCGGAGGCGAAAGAAGGCGGACGGAGATTGCACGGGCTTTAGCCGTTGACCCCAAATTTATTTTGTTGGATGAACCCTTCGCGGGTATTGACCCGATAGCGGTAGAAGACATACAGGCTATTGTGGCAAAATTGAAATTTAAAAACATCGGTATTCTCATTACTGATCATAATGTAACCGAAACGCTTTCTATTTGTGACAGGGCCTACCTGCTGATTGAAGGAAAAATATTTAAAGACGGTACGGCCGAAGAATTAGCGGCTAATGAAGATGTAAAGCGCTTGTACCTCGGTAGAAATTTTGTATTGAAGCGCAAAGATTATTTGTATGATGATTTAAATAAGGCAAGATCGGCAACGTTGGAAAATATTATAAACGACCTGGAAAAACTACAGCTTCAAATTAATGAAACAACAGATGGAGAAGCCAGTAGCGAATTTGAAAAGGCCTATTCGGAAATAGTAAACACAATTGGAATTTTTATTGCCCAGGAAGAGGATGAGGAATTGAAAAAAGAGGTAGTAGAAATTTTTGATGCAGAAACTGACAGGCAAAATAGGGTGGAGACTTTGCTGCAGTCGTTCAAAAACTATCAACTGGCAAAAGTGTAGATTCTATAATTAAACCAATACAATCAACAGGGCATGAAGAGAAAATATCTTTGGATATGTTTAGTAACAATGCTGTTGATACTTGCACACACTTCGGGCTATACCCAGGTCACATGGAAAACCTTCACGCATCACAATGGCTTTAAAATTCAGCTGCCGCATTATTTTAAAAAAGGATTATTAGTAGCATCGGGAACGCTCCAATATTTTGATAACAGCCTTGACAGTAATATTACAGTAAGCGTCGAAAGCTTGGGAATGGGAACAGGGTCAGAACTGAAGGCTTCATACACCAGTGATTTAAAACTTTACAAAGGCATTTCTTACAAAGTGCTGAAACCGGCCTGGTATGTAATTAGCGGCCAGGATGAGGAAGGAGTTTTTTATAACAAGAGCATCATTAGAAATAAGATGCAACATCATTTGCGGATACAGTATCCTGCAGTTCAAAAGCCAATTTTTGATACGCTTCTTGGCAAGATTTCGTCTTCGTTTAAGTAAAAAGATCGTGCTTAAATAAGCGCCTTCAATTCCGGGGTACACTGCAAATCAACGCAAATTCATCTGAAGCTTTTAGGTAAGAGTAAATAATGGATGCGAGTTCCACTCTCAATATTCAAC
>DASQMG010000621.1:0-18841 GCA_035645595.1 Flavisolibacter sp.
CCTGTTTTGGATAGTATTAGCTTCTTCTATAAGGATACGATCTCTTTCGCTAAACTGGCGAGAGCAAACTTTTATAAAACCTTACTCAACCTCCGTAAAAGCAATCCGGCTTTAGCCGCTAATGCTTCCTTTAAAAAACTAAGTACATCAAACGATGGGGCCATGTACGCTTTTGAAAGAGAGAAGGCCGGCAACAAAATTTTAGTGGTGCTTAACCTTTCTAAAACCGCGCAGAAATTCACATGGAAAGATCAGCCATCAGAAAAGGACTGGAATAATATCTTCCTGACGAATAAAGAGCCGGTTGACAAAGGCTTTGGAATCGAACCCTGGGGCTATGCGGTATACGAGGTGAAGAAGCAATAAGGCGGGTAGTGAAAGGCCGACGGTAAGTCGCCTCATTTTTCACCTTATTACGTACACAAGGAGCGGCCACCAACCTATAATCCGTAAACTGATCGTAACGAAAAGACTACTTTATTCACAACCTACTATTGACCATTTACTATGTTCGATTCTATCTTAGACTTTTTAAACCCAATTAACCGCACGGAAATTAGCGGGGATAATAGTTACAAAGAGGGGCAAATTGGAAAATTAATTAAGCTATACGACGACGAGTTTCCTGACCTGGATGAAGCCGACATTGTATTTATAGGCTGCACGGAGCAACGCGGTGCTGCCTTGTTGCATCAAAGTACCGCTCCATTTGCCATCCGTAGCGAACTGTATAATTTATACTATTGGCATAGCGATGTAAAGATGGCCGACATTGGCGATGTAAAAATTGGCAAGGTGGCCAGTGATACCTATGCTGCGCTAAAAATGGTGTTACATGAGTTGATGGAAGCGGGCAAGACCGCGGTGGTATTAGGCGGCTCAAATGATTTAACGCTGGCGCAATATTATGCTTTTGCCGATGATAGGAAAGCCATCGACGCCGTAGGCGTTGATGCGTTGATTGACATTAATCTTGAATCGCCTTTCCGTGCTGATAATTTTTTAATGGAGTTGCTTACCACAGAGCCGAACTACATGCGGCATTACAATCATATTGGGTTTCAAAGTTATTATGTGCACCCACGCATGTTAGAAACAATGGACAAGCTCCGCTTTGATTGTTTTCGGGTTGGCACGGTAAAAGAACATCTGGAAGAAATGGAACCGGTAATACGGAACTGTAGTTTATTGTCGTTTGATATTTCTGCTATTGCACACACATTTGCTCCTGCCAATTACATCACGCCAAACGGGCTTAATGGTGAAGAAGCCTGTACGCTGCTGCAATACGCCGGTATGAGTCCCAATATGCGAAGCATTGGTATTTACAATTACCGCCCGGAACAGGATGTAGAGCACCTGACAGCGAAGCAGATCAGCCAGATGCTGTGGTATTTTATAGATGGGTTCAGCCGCAACAAACGCGAAGCAAAAATTGAAGACCGGGAATCGTTTAATGAATATCATACAGCACTGGCAGAGGTAGATACCATCTTTTTACAAAGCAAGAAAACGGGCCGTTGGTGGCTGCAGCTACCCGATAAACAATTTATTGCCTGCTCCTATAAAGATTACATAGCTGCGAGTAATAACGAATTGCCGGAGCGCTGGTTAAGAGCGCAGGAGAGGCCGTAAGTAGTTTGGGTTTTGGAGTTTGATGTTATCGTGCTATGTAATAATAATTGCAATGACTTTATAGATAGTTTAAATAGTTTTTAAACCCGGCAAAAGTGCTGCTATTGATCGTTCGTTGCGTCGCACTCTTGTACGCCTGGTAATTCTATTCGGCATTATTTAACCTCTGTTCAAGTACTTAACCTGGCTGCTATCACAAAGCCTCTTGCTTGCCATCCCGAGGCACGAGCAATCTGGGCTAAACTTTATAAACGGCCAGTTGAACCAGTTTTACTTTTTACAATCGTCGCTTACAAAGAAGTTCACAGCTCCCTCCTTCGTTGGGATGACAAACAACCATACTGCCAAATAGCAATCCTTGTTTAGCGCAGCGGCAACGGAGCGTCGCCACTACCGCTTCATCGGTGTTACTGGAGCTGGTCAACGAAAACGCTATCTTTTAATTAACCAATTTACACCATCCTTAAATACGGCTTCTTCTCTTCTTCCACTTCCTTTAATTCGTGCAGGGCAATATGCAGTTTGTTTGTTTTTACAAACTTGCACCAATGGCAATCTTCTTTACCGCAGCCCGTATAAAAATCCTTACGCTGAATTTTTTCATACACTTCTTTAATCTGTGCTTTAACAATATCAATATCTATGGATGAAATAGAGATTTTTTCCTTGCGGTATTGTTTCTTTTTATCGGGTTCAATAAAATCAAATTCCACGCTGGCTATATTCCAATCTTTAGGATATAAATCCAATAAAATTTTATAAAAGACAGCCTGCCGCCAGTAATCGCCACCATTAGGTTCTTTGCCCGGACGTGCTAATTTATCGGAGCATTTTTCCGGGTCGCCGGTTTTATAATCAATCACGGTAACGTCTTTACCGTTAAATTCTAATTTGTCAATTTTACCTTTCATTGGAATGCCATCCAACTGCACGCCACGTATATTTAACTCAACAGCTACAATCTTATTCCAGCGGGTAATATAGTTGTTGTAATAGTTCTTTAATATTTCTAGCCCATACTCCATGCGGCGGTTAAATTGCTCGCGGGTAAAGCTTTCGCGGTGGCGTTTCATGTACCAGGCAAAGTCTTGCAGAAAATCATCCAGCAAAGGAAATCGTCCGGATTTATCGGTTGAGGTTTTAGACGCCGCGGACATTTTATTGAATAAATTTTCCAGCGCATGGTGCACTGCCGAACCAAACTCCATCGCTTCATTTCGGGGCGATGGAATACGTACAATACTTTGGTAGTAAAAACCAAGCGGGCATTTTAAATAGCTGTTAAGCGATGAAGCGCTCATGCCAAAGTTCTGTACAATACGGTCTATGATTTCATCGTCAAGATGCGCTACTTCAGGTGCTTCTTTTTTATTGAAAGTAAGCGCTGCAAATGCTAGGGTATCTTCTTCGCTAACCTTTGCCCTTACTACAGGCAGGTGGTGTTCCTGCGCTATTTCGGCAAGGAAAATGGTTGGCTCCAGCTCTTTGCCTTCGGCCGTATAAAGCGGGTAGGAAATGTATAAGTGTTTTTTGGCACGGGTAAGCGCTACATAAAATAACCGGCGCAACTCCTCGGCCTCATCGCCTTTGCCCTTGTTAGTAAATAAAGTATCAGGAAAGGAGAAGCCACTGTAAGGCTTTCGTTTTTTCTCCCATGAACTGGCGTTATTACCTACAAAGAATACATGCTCAAATTCAAGCCCTTTAGAACCATGGCATGTCATTAGGTTCACCCCTTTTTCGTTACCACTTACCTGCACCAATGGTAATACCAAACCCTCTTTGCGCATAAGGTCAATACGATTCATTAATTCTTCTATCGTTAACGTTGGTTTACGGCTGCTTTCGTCTCTTACATTTTCGTAAAAGCCGGTCAGCAGTTGCATTAGTTTATGTTTTTCCGGCTGCGCCATAATGTAGGTAAGAAAGCCAGCTTCCCGAACCACCTTCTCAATTAAGGTTAGCACCGTTTCGTTACTTACTGCTTTTACCAGCCCTTCAATAGTGGTACAGGCTTCTTTTAAACCTTTGTGCAGGCCCGTATCAAAAAGGTCCATCTGCGGTCTGTAAGCTTCATCGCAAAGCCAGCGCCGCAGCGATGTTGACTGCCCTTTATAACGCAGTTCGGAAACCCTCATACTTGCTTTTGCAATCTCAATGGAAGGGATATCAAGCCATTCAAAATGAAGGATCTCAAATAACATTTCATCGCCACTGTAAGGAATATGATGTTCTGCTGTAAGGTAATTGAGAACTAAAAGAAGCTGTTGTATCAGTGGCTGGTCAATGATATTAAGCGACCTTTTACTGTAGTAGGGGATCTCTTTTAGCCGCAGGTATTTTGCCAGTTCTTCGCCCCATTTATTTTCGCGGTAGATAACACCGATGTGGTGGCCCGGCACACCATTCTTTATCAAGTGTTCAACCTTTAACACAAGCCCTATCATTTCATCCCGAGGGGTATCGTACTCGGTTATTGTTGGGTGTTGGTTGTTGTTTGTTGATCCACGGGAGGCATTTTTAGCTTGCTCACTTCCTTCCTCGTCAGCCAACGGCCAACGGTCAGCCATGTAGGTTTCGTTACTTGCTATCAATTCCTTAGTCAGGCCCTCAATTTTATTAACCAGGCGGTCCACATTTTTATCAATGAGCGTTTTTGATATGTCCAGTATCGGTTGCGTAGAGCGATAATTATTCACCAGTACAACTTTTAGCAGGTCGGTAGTGTACTTTTTTTCAAACTCCATCATGTTCTCCACGTTGGCTCCCTGGAAACGATAGATGCTTTGGTCATCATCGCCCACCACAAATACATTGGGTGTATCCCAATAGTTGATCAGTAGTTGTACAATCTTATTTTGAGAACCGCTGGTATCCTGGTATTCATCAACCAGTATGTACTGAAACTGCTCCTGGTAATTGCGGAGCAAGTCTTCGTTCGTTTCAAATGCTTCTATTACCCAGCCAATCATGTCATCAAAATCGTAGAGGCTTTTGTTGTACATCAGCTCCTGGAATTTTTTGAACTCACCACAGGCAGCCCTTAGCTTTTCCATCTTTTCTTTTTGCTCTTCAATCTTATCCCACCGCACATCGCCTTTTTTAAAATCTTTGGTGGCCCGTTTGCAGATGTAGTCATCACGGTGTTGCAGGTCATCCAGGTATTCCTCTACCTTTTGGCAAATAAAATCACCTGTCCACCCTTCCTTTTTCATCAGGGAAAAAAGCGTTTGCAGTGCAAATATTTCAAAATACACATCCCCGCGATAACGCTTCAGCGGATGGTCTTTTGGAAAGGCATCAATCAGCTCTTTCATCAGTTCTATCCGTTCCAGATCGGAGATAGGGTCAAGTGATGTTTTTTGAAACAGGCCAAGGTTATCCTGTATCACGTCGTTGCAAAAAGCATGAAAAGTGGAGATATGCACCCGGTGCGCATCAGGCCCAATAAATTGCGACAGCCGGCGGCGCATGGCTACAGCTCCTGAATCGGTATATGTAAGACAAAGAATATGATTGGGCTCTACGCCTACATCGGTCAATAAAATTTTCCCAATGCGGGCACTCAATATCTGTGTTTTGCCTGTACCCGGACCGGCGATTACCATCACTGGGCCCTCTACCTGGTCAACAGCTTTACGCTGTTCTTCATTAAGGCGGTTGTATTCTTCTGTAAATTTTTGAAGGAGTTTTTCGCGGCTGGTCATTTTTGTTTGGTGTTTGGAGTTTGGAGTTCAAAATCATCCTCTACATTCATCTTTTCTATATTCTCTCTGTCATCCTGTGTTTGCTGAAGGGTCTTGTTCAATTCTTCTATTAACTGTTTTTCGCTTGGCAAATAAAGCTGGTATTTGCTGGCCACGATTGTTTTGTTGGCCTCGGGCAGTGAAATTTTAACCATCGCATCGTTCTTATCGGCGCATAATAAAATCCCAATGGTTGCATTTTCAAAAGGCTGCTTTTCAAAGCGGTCGTAGTAGTTTACATACATCTGAAGCTGGCCTAAATCTTCATGCGTTACTTTTTTTGTAATAATTTCTACCAGCACAAAACATTGCAACAGGCGGTTATAAAATACAAGATCAAGCGAAAATTCGTCGCCATCAATATGAATACGTTTTTGCCGGGCTACAAATGAAAAGCCATTACCCAGTTCGAGCATAAACTCCTGCAGGTGTGTAATGAGCGATACTTCCAAATCCCGTTCGTAGTACGATGACTCCCGCTTAAGCCCTAAAAATTCCAGCACCATCGGATCCTTGATGATGTCTTTTGCATGGGATGGTTGCTTCTCTTTTCGGGCAACTGCCAATACCGACTCAACATCCTTGCTCATTAACAACCGTTCAAATAACTGGCTGTTTATCTGTCGTTCCAGTTGACGGGCCGTCCAGTTATTTTTTCCGGTTTCGGCTATATAAAATTCCCGTTTTTCTTCTTTATTAATACCGATAAGCAATTTATAGTGCGTCCAGTTGAATTGCGTCCGCAGTGTGGACGCAATTGGAAACGTCCGGTAAAACTGCCGGTATCTTTCCAACTGCCTCACGGAGAAGCCGCTTCCATGCTGGGGCTGGAGGGTTTGCGAAAGCCTTTGTACCAGATAGGTGCCATATTCAGCCCTGTCTTTTGCACCTTGTTCTTCCTCAAAAATCTTTTGCCCAACCTTCCAATACATAATCACCCGCTGATGATCAACTGAGCGTATGGCAGCCTCTTTTGAAGCGGCGATAATGCTTTGGATTTCTGTGATAAGGTCTTTTCTGAGCTGCATAAAATATAGCAGTGAGTAGCTTGAATTAATAATTTCAGGGTATTGTGTGTTCCCGCCGTCAAATGTAGGTTTTTACTAAAAGGTTTAGGAAGCATTTAGATAGAGTTCTGGTAGCGAAAGCAAAAGATTAAGGCAAATAATTCGGAAACCAGAAATCTTGCCTGTAATACGACAGCCCGAAAAAAAGCAAGCGATTTATTTTGTATCTATGTAGGCGTAATGAAAAAACAAAACCGCAAAGAATTTATCACTACCACAGCCTTACTTGGCGCAGGCTTATTAATGGCTATGCCTTCCCTGGCATCAAACCCAAAAAAAATGGTTATTCATCATGTATTCTTCTGGTTAAAAAATCCTTCCTCTAAAGAGGATTTGGCTAAACTGATAGCTGGCTTGCAAACGCTAAAAAAGATAAGCACTGTTCGTAACATTTATATTGGCGTACCGGCGGCTACCGAAGACCGCACGGTGGTGGACAGCAGCTATAGTGCATCGGAACTTCTTTTTTTTGATGACCTGGCCGGGCAGAAAGTGTACCAGGATGATCCTATTCATCAAAAATTTATTGCCGATTGTTCGCACCTGTGGGAGAAGGTAATTGTGTATGATGCGGTAGATGTATAATTCCATTGCAACTGCCATAAAGGTTAGCCGGTATAGCCTTTCAAAAACTACTCTCTATTTAGTGCTACCGATTACCTGCTATAATGAAAATTGATTTTCACTTAATATATTTCGTTATATGCACTTAACACCCCGCGAATCGGAAAAGTTACTACTGTTCCTTGCCGGAGAATTGGCCCAAAAAAGAAAGGCAAGGGGATTAAAATTAAACTATCCCGAGGCCATTGCCCTTATCAGCAGCGACTTACAGGAAGGTGCCCGTGATGGCCGGTCTGTAGCTGAACTAATGTCCTATGGCGCTACTATCTTATCCCGTGAAGATGTTATGGAAGGTATTCCCGAAATGATAGAGGAAATACAAATCGAAGCCACTTTTCCTGACGGCACAAAGCTCGTTACTGTTCATCATCCGATCCGATAAAGTGTGCAGTAGACGGTACGCAGCCGGCGTGCTTCTGACTGCTTACTGCCTACTGTATACTGCTTACTTTTTTAATTCATCATTCATCACTATGATTCCCGGAGAATACATTTTAGCCCAAGAAGATATCGAGTGCAATGTTGGAAGGCCCACCGCAAAAATTGTTGTTGTCAATACAGGCGACAGGCCCGTGCAAATTGGCTCGCATTTTCATTTTTTTGAAGTGAATAAGCAATGCGAATTTGAGCGGGTGCAGGCTTTTGGTATGCGGCTAAATATTGCTGCCGGTACCGCTGTCCGATTTGAGCCGGGTGAAGAAAAAGAAGTAGAACTGGTTGCATTTGGTGGTAGCAAAACAATAGTTGGTTTTAGTAATCTTACCAATGGTGAAATTAATGAAGCCAACAAGCAGGCAGCAATCAGCAAAGCCACAGAGCAAAATTTTAAAAGCAAAATTCAATAAAGCGATTATAGTACGGGCAACTGTCATCTATCAACGTCTTACATGAAAATCAACCGAATAAAATACGCCAACATGTACGGCCCCACCACAGGCGATAAAGTACGGCTCGGCGATACAGGACTTTTTATAGAGATTGAAAAAGATTTTACCGTTTATGGTGATGAAGCAAAATTTGGTGGCGGCAAAACTATCAGGGATGGCATGGCGCAATCGGCAACCGCCACCCGTGATGAAGGCGTGCTGGATTTTGTTATCACCGGCGTTATCATTATAGATCATTGGGGCATTGTAAAAGCCGACATTGGTATTAAAGATGGAAAGATAAAAGCTATTGGGAAAGCCGGCAATCCGGATACAATGGATGGCATTACAGCGGGAATGGTGATAGGCGCTTCCACCGAAGTACATGGCGGGGCCGGACTGATTGCAACTGCCGGCGGCATTGATACACATATTCACTTTATCTGTCCGCAACTGATTGATCATGCATTATTCAGCGGCATCACTACCATGATGGGAGGTGGTACCGGCCCGGCAGATGGTACATCGGCAACCACCGTGACACCGGGTGCCTGGAACATTCAAAAAATGCTGGAAGCCGCTGAGTCGTTTCCAATGAACCTGGGATTCTTTGGAAAGGGGAACTGTGCCACAACAAGGCCTCTGGAAGAGCAAATTGAGGCCGGTGCCTGCGGCTTAAAAATTCATGAAGACTGGGGCTCTACGCCGGCCGTTATCGATGCATCATTACAGGTAGCCGATGCGTATGATGTACAGGTGGCCATTCATACCGACACTTTAAATGAGAGCGGTTTTTTAGAAGACACAATAGCTGCCATCGATGGTAGGGTGATCCACACCTTTCATACCGAAGGCGCCGGTGGCGGCCATGCGCCAGATATCATTAAGGCGGCAATGTATCCCAATGTATTGCCATCATCCACGAACCCCACCCGCCCCTTTACGGTCAACACAATTGATGAACATTTGGATATGCTGATGGTTTGCCATCACCTTGACAGCTCAGTGCCGGAAGATGTAGCCTTTGCCGATTCACGCATTCGCCCGGAAACGATTGCCGCAGAAGACATTCTTCATGACATGGGTGTTTTTAGTATGATGAGTTCCGATTCACAGGCTATGGGGCGGGTAGCAGAAGTGATTACACGTACCTGGCAAACAGCAGATAAAATGAAGGCGCAGCGTGGCTTTTTGGAAGAAGACAAAGGGAATAATAATGATAATTTTCGTGTGAAAAGATATGTGGCGAAATACACTATTAATCCGGCTATCACACATGGAATCTCCGACGCTGTTGGTTCGGTGGAAGCTGGCAAGCTGGCTGATATTGTTTTGTGGAAGCCTGCACTGTTTGGTGCAAAGCCGGAAATGGTCATTAAAGGGGGAATGATAGCTGCCAGTAAAATGGGCGACCCTAATGCATCCATCCCAACGCCACAGCCTGTTATTTACCGCCATATGTTTGGGGCTTTTGGCAAAGCTGTTTATAAAACCTGTATCACGTTTGTATCACAAGCTTCTGTAGATAATGGAACAATAGAAAGCTATGGGCTGGAGAAAATGATAATGGCGGTAAAGAACTGCCGCAACATTTCAAAAAAAGACCTGGTACATAATGATGCGACGCCGCAGATTGATGTGAACCCGGAGAACTATGAAGTGAAAGTAGATGGTGTACACATTACCTGCGAACCGGTGAGTGTGGTGCCACTGGCACAGCGGTATTTTTTGTTCTAACAACCTCACCCCCGGCCCCTTCTCCGGGAAACCCGGAGAGGGGAGTCGCAGCTGGAAAGAGTAAGAATCATTTCGGCAGCAACTGCTGGTTTTAATACGAATGGAAAGAGTGATAAAACCTAAAAGATCTTTTAATTTATAAACAGCCTGCTCCCCTCTACATCTTTGATGGAGAGGGGCGGGGGTGAGGTTAATATGCTGATCAAAGAAAAAACAGGCAACTTAAAAGATATGGAAATTGGAAGCAGGGAGCTTGATGCTCTTTCTATTGAGTGGCATGAAAGCAACAAGCGCATTCTACATAAAACAACTGTTGCAAAGAGAGAAGTTACATTAAAATTTTTGAAGGAAAACTCTATACTCTTGCAGGATGATGTGATTTATGAGGATGAAAATTATTTGATAGTAGTTGACATCCAACCCTGCGAAGTCATCGTTATTCAACCGGCAACTATGTATGATATGGCTAAGCTTTGCTATGAAATAGGTAATAAACATCTACCACTTTTTTATGAAGAGGAAGCAGTGTTAATACCTTTTGATGCGCCTCTTTTTAAATGGTTAACGGCTACAGGTTTTGAACCTGTAAAACAGCACAGGAAATTGATTCACCAATTAAAAACAACCGTTTCATCCCATGCCCATGCAGGCAACAGCAGCAGTTTATTTTCAAAAATTCTAAAGTTAACATCGCCTGCCAATGACTAATCTTTTACGCTTGCTGCAACTGGCCGATCCTGCTTTGCCCATTGGTGGCTTTTCACACTCGGCCGGGTTAGAAACCTATGTGCAGGCGGGGATTGTAAAAGATAAGGGGAGTGCAATAGAATTTATAACAACGCAACTATCACAGAATATTTGTTATACGGATGCGGCCTTTGTATCGCTGGCCTATGATGCGATTAGCAGTAATGATTTTGAAAGTTTAGTTCGGTTAGATGCAGAATGCACGGCAGTAAAACTGCCAAGGGAAATACGGGAAGCAAGTCAGAAATTAGGGCTCCGCTTATTGAAAATATTCGGGCCGGTAAGTGCTGATGAATTTGTAGATAAGTATAAAAAGGCAATCGTAAACAGCAAAGCATCTGGTCATTACTCCATTGCATTTGGCTTATACAGTTTTGCATTGGGGATAGGAAAAAAGGAAGCACTCACTGGCTTTTATTACAACGCTGCTGCGGGAATGGTAACCAATAGCGTAAAACTGGTTCCATTGGGACAACAGGATGGACAGGAGATTTTATTTTCCTTACATGATTTGATAGGTGAATTAGTGATAACATCTTTAACGCCTGATATTGATTTGATAGGACTGTGCTGCACTGGCTTTGATATAAGGTGTATGCAGCACGAGGAGCTGTATTCGAGGTTATATATGAGCTGAGCAACCCATCCCAACAACCTGCCCTGATGATAATAGACGGTGCTAAAGCCCTTCCCGGTAGAAAGGGTAACAAACATCATTAAAGCATCTTCGGGCCTTACCGTCTTTGTGAGGGTATAAAATGAATAAATTGTCGACAGGCTTGGGATGAAGGATGGTATTCCCGCCGGGAAGAAGCGCGATGAGCCGCTGCCGCGACGAAGTGCTGAATAAGCGAACAAAGCGTGCAAGCGTGCGACGCAACAAAAGCTAAATAGTAGTACGATCGCTAAGGGCAAAAAAGAAAATATGAGTGATAGAACCTACATAAAAATTGGTGTTGCCGGACCTGTTGGCTCCGGCAAAACAGCGCTGATTGAGCGTCTGAGCAGGAAGATGATGAACGACTATAGCCTTGCCGTCATCACAAATGATATCTATACAAAGGAAGACGCAGAATTTTTGACAAAGAATAGCCTGCTGTCTTCCGAACGGATTATTGGTGTGGAAACGGGTGGTTGTCCGCATACCGCAATACGGGAAGATGCCAGCATGAACCTGGAAGCGGTGGAAGAGATGGCGGGCCGCTTTCCTGACGTAGATATCATCTTTATTGAGAGCGGAGGCGATAACCTTTCTGCAACCTTTAGCCCTGACCTTGCTGACCTGACCATCTTCGTAATTGACGTGGCGGAAGGCGATAAAATACCACGGAAGGGCGGGCCAGGCATTACACGATCCGACCTGTTGGTCATCAATAAAATTGACCTTGCCCCATATGTGAATGCTGATCTTGCTATAATGGAAAAGGATGCACGGCTGATGCGCAAAGGAGCCCCGTTTATATTTACTAATTTAATGAGTGGCGAGGGATTAGACAGTGTGATCGGCTGGATAAAAAAATATGGATTGACAGAAGAAATTTTGGAACCAAAGCTGTGGCGGTGAAAGCCTCCCTCCATATAGAAACAGCGCTACGAAATGAAAAAACATTTCTGAAAAAAAGCTTCTGCACACAGCCCTTTAAGATTGCTGATGTAACAGAGAACAGTTCCCGGAAAAGCCTGCGGCTGATGATAAGGAGTTCTTCGCCCGGCATATTGAATGGGGATGAATACGATTGGAAAGTAGACATTGCAGCAGGCTGCTGTTTAGAGTTGGTCACTCAATCCTACAGCCGGATTTTTCAGATGGAAAGCGGTGCACAGCAACAGGTGGAAGTGCGGATGCAAAAAGGGAGTTCTTTCTCTTATCTGCCACACCCAACAGTGCCTCATAGCGGTTCCACATTCTTCAACAGGAATAGAATTTACCTGTCTAAAAACTGTACGTTGCTCTGGAGCGAGATTATTACCTGTGGAAGAAAATTAACCGGTGAAGCTTTTCAATTCTCAAGCTATCATTCCAGCACAGAAATTTTTTTAGGTAATAAGTTGGTGGTCAAAGAAAATTTGTTGATGAATCCTGCAACGACAAACTATTTATCAATCGGCCATTTTGAAAGTTACTCGCATCATGCCGGTTTAGTATTCATAAATCAACAGGCGGATAGCACTGAATTGAGTAAACTGCTGCGTCTTTATTTGAATGATATGGAAGGTATAGCGTTTGGTGTGTCTGCACTGCCTGTCAATGGATTAATGGTGAGGATGCTTGGAAATAAAGGTGAGCAGCTTTTTGATTGTATAAATGGCTTAGCAGCTATTATAACGACACATCAATCACCTGCCAATGCCAATGTAAAACCCATTTCCTATGTTGCCTGAAATGGAACTGCTGCTACTAACTGCTATCACGATCTCTGTATTGCACACCGTATCGGGCCCCGATCATTACCTGCCTTTCATTGCCTTGTCAAAAGCAAGAGGGTGGACGGCTGGCAAAACAATTTGGTGGACCCTCCTCTGCGGGTGCGGCCATGTATGGAGTTCTGTGCTGTTAGGCCTGGGTGGCGCTGCTGTTGGCTGGTCACTATCATCTATAAAATGGGTAGAATCTGTACGCGGGGGTATAGCAGGATGGATGCTTTTAGGATTTGGGATTGTTTACGGTATATGGGGCCTCATAAGAGCTGCAAAGAGCAGCCGGCATAAGCATTTTGAAAATTATGAAGACGGCGACCTTTATGTATATGAGCATAGCCATGGCGAAAGCGTTGCTCCTCAGGAAAGGCACCGGGTAACCCCCTGGGTTTTATTCCTCATTTTTATTTTAGGCCCTTGCGAACCCATGATCCCGTTGCTTTATTTCCCCGCCGCAAAAGCGTCGTGGGCAGGAATGGTGATCCTGATCCTTGTTTATACTTTTTTCACCCTTGCCATCATGGTTGCTATGGTATTGGCCGGATACTATGGAGCGGGGTTTTTAAAAACAGAAAGACTGGAAAAATATATGCATGCCTTAAGCGGCGCTACCCTTTTTATTTGTGGGGCCGGAATGGTGTTTATGAACTGGTGAGTACAGGAAAGAAGTAGCAATCATTTCTACCAAAATCCAACTGGCTGTCCTTATCGTTCAGGCTCGGTGCCACCACTAAAATTGTAATGCTATAAGTAAAGCAAAGCAGGAAGTACCCGGCATCCGGCCGTTATAAAAGAAGAAGCCGAAGGGGTTACTGTTGCCTTCTGCATTCACGGCATAATTTTTACATCCATACTACAGGCATTGCTCTTGCCAGATAGAGTAAGGCAGTTAACATCTTATTCCTAAAACTTAAAAATTTTTGTATGGACAGTAATAAAGATTATAACAAAAACAATAACCTGGAAAGTACTGAGGAGGATCAGTTACGACCTAACACAATGAACGAAGTAATAAGGGAAGTAAGTGGTGATCCAGATGCTGATCTTAACGAAATAGGAAACAGCCACCAGGACTTGAACAGTAATTTTCAAACCGGCTCGGGCGGTTCGCACGATGCAGATCTTACGCAAGGTATGAGCTACGACCCTAATGATGCCTCGGCCGTACGGAGCGGCGGCACTACAGATATGGATGACCAGACATCAGGCGGCTCAGGTTTAAACACAGGTATCAGGCAGGGTATGGGTACCAATATCACTACAAAAAGAAATGTAACCGGAAGCGATTTCGACGGGCAGAATGCTACGTAGTAATTCAATTGAACATAACACAACATTGGTCCTAAGCAGGGTTTCCGCATTTGCCTGAATCCTGCTTTTTTATTTAGTAAAGATGACCAGAAGATAAAGTAATAATGTCGATAGGCTTAGAAGCTACACTATAAAAGGGGTGGCAATCGGGTCTGCCGGTAATCGCTCCTGGGCATAGTAATTCTTTTAACCCCTTGACCATTAATTTAAAACACCACTGTCAATCTGTAAAGGACCTTACGTAAAGAACAGCACATGCAAAAACACCTGGCCGATATTCCTGTTTCAGTATTAGACCTTTCCACCATTATAGAAGGCGAGAATGCAGCAGGGGCTTTTAAGCGAAGCCTGGCGCTTGCCCAACAGGCAGAGGCCCTGGGGTATATGCGGTATTGGTTTGCCGAACATCATAATATGGAAAGCGTTGCCTCATCAGCAACAGCTGTATTAATTGGCTATGTGGCAGGTGGTACATCAACTATAAGGGTAGGTTCTGGTGGCATAATGTTGCCCAATCATGCACCCCTGGTTATTGCCGAACAGTTTGGAACCTTAGCCTCGCTTTATCCCGGCCGCATTGACTTAGGTTTAGGACGGGCACCGGGCACAGATGGAGTAACTTCTACGGCGTTGCGCAGAAGGCTGCAGGGCTCTGTTGATGAATTCCCGAATGATGTAATAGAGCTATTAAATTATTTAGGACCGAGAGACGCTGAAGCCCGGGTAAGAGCAATTCCTGGTGAAGGCACCGAAGTACCGGTTTGGTTACTAGGCTCCAGTACCTATAGTGCACAACTGGCAGCAATACTGGGCTTGCCTTTTGCCTTTGCCTCTCATTTTGCACCTACGTATTTGAACGAAGCCTTAAAAATTTACAGGGCCAACTTCAGGCCGTCTGTAAACCTGAAAGAGCCCTACACAATTGCCTGCATTAATGTTATTGCCGCAGATACTGATGATGAAGCAGAATACTTAGCTACTTCTTTTTATAACCTGGCTTTGGGCTTAATCCGTAACAAGCGCAGGCCTTTGCAACCACCGGTAGCCACAATGGAAGGGGTATGGACCGAACCCGAAAAAGCAGCCGTACAGCAAATGATGTACTACTCCTTTATTGGCAGCGAAGTTGCTGTCAAAAAAGAACTTCAATCTTTTTTGGAAGAAACAGGCGTTGATGAAATAATGGTAACATCACATATCTATAACCTGGAGGCAAAGAAGAATTCATACAAGATGATCGCACCATTTTTTAAACGCAGCGATGGGGCCACACCTCGTTTACACTAACTGCTTACTACACGTTTTAGCGCCATGATATAACCTATATGCAGGCCATCGTGAAACAACAAAAACCGGATGCTATCCTCTATAGTTGCATGCTCCACACCATAGCGGTTTGTCCACGGCGGGTTAGTGGCAAAAACCCTGGCAGCAAGGTCCTCTTCTAATTTATCAATGGTAGATAGCAGTTGCCTTTTCAATATTTCTATTTCTGCTTCTTCAACAAAACCGGATGGCCTGCTTTCAGGTTTATAGGCTAAAAAATATTTTTCATTTACAACCATAGGCAGGCCACCGCGTACATAACATACACCTTGTTGGGCTGCTACCAGATGACCAAGGTTCCAAACAATATTGTTATTAAAACCCGGTGGTATTTGATTTAATTGCTCTGTAGTTAATTCGCTAAGGATGCTTAACAGGAAGGTTCTTGTTTTGCGGAAAATTTCTATTTCTTTTTCCATGGTAAATGATATAAAGAAGTAAAGAAACGAAACTCTCTTCTTATTATTTTTTACATTCGGAGATGAAAGAAATGCACACTCCTAAAACCATCTACACAACTTGTGTTCTCCTCTTTTTAGTTTTTACTTCTTATAAAATTTCTGCACAAAAAGCCGACTCAGTGATGGTGCAGGCCATTGTAAAAGAAGCTACCACGAATTCGCAATTACAAACTTTAGCTCACCAGTTTATTGATGTTATCGGCCCCCGCCTGGTAGGCACACCGCAAATGCAGCAGGCTAACGATTGGGCGGTAAAAACCTACCAGGCTATGGGCATCACAGCCCGCAACGAAAAGTGGGGAGAGTGGCGTGGGTGGGAACGCGGTGTTTCTCATATTGATCTAGTGCATCCGCGTGTTAGAAGTCTAGAAGGGATGCAATTAGCCTGGAGTCCTTCTACTAATGGTAAAACAGTAACGGCTGAAACTATTATCATCCCTGATGTAGCTGACTCCAATGCATTCAGGGCCTGGCTACCATCTGCAAAAGGAAAATTTGTCCTGGTCTCTATGGCGCAGCCAACGGGCCGGCCCGATTATAACTGGCAGGAATTTGCTACAAAAGAATCGTTTGATAAGATGAAAGCCGACCGCACAGCACAAACAGACGCGTGGCGCAGGCGCATGGGTAAAACCGGGTTGAATGCACGGGCATTAGCACTGGCTTTAGAGAACGCCGGTGCGGCTGGTATTATTCAGTCTAACTGGAGCAATGGCTTTGGTGTAAATAAAATCTTTGGAGCGGCCACTAAAAAAGTTCCCACCGTTGATATTTCCTTAGAAGATTATGGTCTTGTATATCGCTTAACCGAAAGCGGCCAAAAGCCAAGGATCAGTGTACGTGCCGATTCGAAAGACCTTGGCGTAGTACCTACATTCAACACAGTGGCTGAGATAAGGGGAACAGAAAAGCCAAACGAATATGTGATTTTATCAGCCCACTTTGATAGCTGGGATGGGGCGTCAGGCGCCACCGATAATGGAACAGGAACGTTAGTGATGATGGAAGCGATGCGGATTTTGAAAAAGCTTTACCCGGCCCCTAAACGCACAATTTTAGTAGGCCATTGGGGCAGCGAAGAACAAGGGCTTAATGGCTCGAGAGCTTTTGTAGAAGACCACCCGGAAATTGTACAGGGCATACAGGCGGTATTTAATCAGGATAACGGAACCGGAAGGGTAGTGAATCTATCCGGACAGGGCTTTTTGAATTCATATGAATATATACAGCGTTGGTTGCGCCAGGTGCCCGATAGCATCCGTACACAAATACAAACCACGTTCCCTGGTGCACCGGGTGGTGGTGGCTCTGACTTTGCTTCTTTCCTGGCCGTGGGTGCGCCTGCTTTTTCTTTAAGTTCTACCAGTTGGTTATATGGTTCTTACACCTGGCATACTAACCGCGATACCTACGACAAAATTGTTTGGGATGATGTGCGGAGCAATGCTATACTAACTGCTATTTTAGCCTATATGGCAAGTGAGGACCCCAATAAAACATCAAGAGAGAAAAGTGTGTTGCCGGTTAATGGAAGAACAGGGCAACCGGGGGCCTGGCCGGCGCAAACAAAGGCAACGAGGAGAGGCGGTTTGGAGTGAAATATTCATATTGAACCGACTTTATAAATTGGGTCTTTTTGCTGCATTTGGTGCTGGGCATTAATGTAGTCTGGAATAAGTAGTTGCGTTAATTCAACTATTAGCGCAATTGCCTCAATTAATCTTTACAATATATAAGATTCTCCAGCTCAAACAGAGGGCCATAAACTTATGAGTAGGACCAAAATAAATAAGATTGTTAGAGTTACTATTCCCGCCATCAAAGTTGTTTTTACTAATCAAATGCTTCTTCAAAAGAGACGGACAAAAGCAGTGTTCAAAGATTGGTTATGATAAGACAAAAACATGTACCGGCAGGAATACTTTGGTTCCTTGTCGTATCAATTGTTTTTAATACAAGCTGCAAGACGGTTGAGAATCATAAACGAGCCGGTAAAGCCAATGTAGTGAAGATTATCTTCGACACCGACATGGGCTCTGATTGTGATGATGTGGGAGCGCTTGCTTTGCTTCATTCTTATGTTGATATGGGAAAGGCCGAGATTCTCGGTTGCATTTACAGCTCGGGAAAAGTGCCTTATGGGGCCGGAATAGTGCAGGCAATTAATATTTATCGGGGAAGGCCCCATATTCCCGTTGGTGCTGCTCATGATACCACCGTGGGTGATCCTGTTGATAAAATGACTGCAGGAAAGTTGGTGAGGGATACCGGGGCTTTTAAAAATACAATTATCCATAATAGAGATGCAGTAGATCAGACCATTATTAATAGGCGCTTGCTGCTGGCCCAGAAGGATAACAGTGTGGTTTACGTTACCGTTGGCCACACAAAGGGGCTTTATGATTTACTGCTTTCTGGTCCTGACAGTATTTCTGAGCTAAGCGGACATGAACTGATTCAAAAAAAAGTAAAACGGTGGGTAGCTTTGGGTGCTTTAGGCGCCAGTAATGGTAAGCAACATTTCAGCAAAGACTGGAATTTCTTCTTTAACGGCACGGCACCTTTTACGAAGTACCTTGTGGATAGTTTTCCGGGTGAAATCCATTTTATAGACGCCGGAAACGACGTAATGACTGGAAAGTCGTTGATTAATACACCTGCAGGGAATATAGTAAGGACGGCATATAGGGATTGGTTATGGAATGTAGAGATGAAGTCACTGGAAGATCAGCGGCCGAGTTGGGACCTAGCTACTGTTTATTACGCCGTAGAGGGTGAAGGAAAGTTCTTACACAACACTGGTAAAGGGCGGCTCGAGTTTGATATTAAAAAAGGTTGCAGGTGGCATAAAGAGCCCGGCAAATCCCATCATTTTTTTATTGTTCAGCGGGTAGACGATAAGG
>DASQMG010000622.1:0-4093 GCA_035645595.1 Flavisolibacter sp.
TAAAAAATACGCCAACAGCTTTTCATCCGTTTGTTCAAAGCCCGTTGCGCCATAATCGTCAAATAAAGCAATTAACTCTTCCTGTTGATATTCGCTGGCAGCTATTTCGATCCTGATATGTTTCATGGCATAAAAATAAAAAGGCTGTCCGTTAAGACAGCCTGCAGTTCATAAGTACTTCGATTACTGGTTTTCCTCAGTGGAATTATTTTCCTGTGGTCTTTGCTCAGTATTGTTACTAGATTCAGTATTTCGCTGAATTTTTGGGCGTTCACCTTGTGAACGTTCGTCCCGTGGCTGACGATCATCCCGGCGGTTTTCAAAACGCGGTCTCTCTTCGCGGTGACGGTCATCTCCTCCCCTTCTCTCATCAGTCATTCCTTCCGGCTTAGGCATCAACACCTTTCTGCTTAATTTAAATTTCCCTGTTTTAGGGTCAGTGCCGGTAAGTTTTACTTTTATCTTTTCACCTTCCGATAAAACCCCCTCTAAGGTATCCAAACGTTTCCAGCTTACTTCAGAAATATGCAATAAGCCCTGTTTGCCCGGTAAAAATTCTACAAAGGCGCCATAAGGCATAATCGATTTTACTACGGCTTCGTACTCGTCCCCTTCATTAGGAACGGCGACAATACCGTTAACCCAGGCCAACGCTCTGTCCACACCTTCTTTTACTGTTCCAAATATGCTAACCTCGCCCTGGTTGTTTTTCTCTTCCAGGTTGATAGTTGTGCCGGTCTCTCTTTGAATTTCCTGTATAATTTTACCACCTGGCCCAATTACAGCGCCTATAAATTCGCGATCAATATATATCTTAACCATGCGCGGTGCATGTTCTTTAACATCGCTTCGCGAAGCAGGAATACAATTATACATGGCATCCAATATCTGCAAACGTCCGCGGCGAGCTTGCTCCAATGCCTGGCGCATTACCTCGATCGGTAAGCCGTCAACTTTAATATCCATCTGGATACCGCAAATACCTTCACGTGTTCCGGTCACTTTGAAGTCCATATCGCCCAGGTGATCCTCGTCACCAAGAATGTCAGTCAATACAGCAAACTTTCCTTCTTTTGAAATAAGTCCCATTGCTACACCGGCAACATGTTTTGGAACAGGAATTCCAGCATCCATCAAGGCCAGCGAACCAGCACAAACAGTAGCCATAGAAGAAGAGCCATTGCTTTCCAACACATCGCTCACAACACGAACCGTATAAGCAAAATCGCCTGATGGCATCATTTGCTTTAATGACCGTTCAGCCAGTTTGCCATGACCAATTTCCCGGCGGCTGGCACCCCGTAAAAACTTTACTTCGCCCGTGGAAAACGGGGGGAAATTATAGTGTAAATAAAATTTTGAGTCAACAGATTTACCAGCACTCTCGATGAGTAATTCATCTAACGGCGTTCCTAAAGTAACTGTTGTAAGTGATTGGGTTTCACCTCTCGTGAACAATGCAGCTCCATGCGGTGTTGGCAATACATCTATCTCCATGTCCAGCGGCCGAACATCTTCCAGACCCCTCCCATCTAAGCGAACCTTGTCGTTCAAGATCATGTCTCTTACCACATCATACTGGAGATCAGACAAATATTTTTTTACCAGTTTCTGCGTTTCTAAAGGCAACTTTTCCTCTTCAGGCAGGTTTGCTTCTTTATGCAATGTCCCGATAATATCTTCCCTGATAGCATCGTATGCCTCTTTCCGGGCGGCTTTTTTTATGTTAGCCCTCGCCAGGTCATTCATTTTAGGCATACCGATTTCGTACACCCGGTTCCGGATGGCGTCGTTGGTATCTGGCTTTGGATAATCCCGTTTTTCAGTTACACCAACCATTTCCCTTAAGTCCGACTGGGCTTTGATCTGAATACGAATCGCGTCGTGAGCAATTTGCAAAGCCTGCAACAAATCATCTTCACTGCACTCTTTCGCCTCGCCTTCTACCATCATGATGTTCTTTTCTGTGGCGGCTATGATAAAGTCAAGCTCCGATCGTTCCATTTCAGAACGGGTTGGGTTGATTTTGAATTTTCCATCAATGCGGCTTACTCTCACTTCAGAAATCACTTCCTGAATTGGTATGGTTGAAACAGCTAATGCGGCCGATGCTGCCAGGCAAGCCATAGCGTCAGGCATGATCTCTTCGTCGCTCGAGATCAACGTAACAATCACCTGCACCTCGCATAAATAATCTTCTGGAAAAAGGGGACGCAGTGCACGATCAATCAAACGCGATGTAAGGATTTCATAATCGTTTAAGCGGGCTTCCCTTTTAAAAAACGAACCGGGAATACGCCCCGCGGAGGCAAATTTTTCCATGTAGTCAACCGAGAGAGGAAAAAAATCCTGGCCTTCTTTAGGTTTTTCTGTGGCGCAAACAGTAGCTAAAATAATACAGTTGCCACTGCGCACTGTCACAGATCCATCTGCCTGACGGGCAAGACGGCCGGTTTCTATCGTGACTTCGCGACCATCACCTAGGTCGAAAGTTTTGCTTATTTGTTGTGATAACATCTTTTGAATTTGTAGTTTGGAATTTGCGGTTTGGAGTTTTGCAACTCTAAAAGCTCAAACAGAATGGAGTGCCGAAACGAGGCAAAAAGAATAATGCGTAAAGCAAAAAGCCCTTCCGGTTTCGGAAGGGTTTCTGACTAACTATATTATTATTTCCTGATCCCCAGTTTTTCAATTAACTGGCGATAACCTTGAATGTTATGCTTTTGAAGATAGTTAAGCAAACGTCGGCGGCGGCCTACGAGGTGCATTAAGCCACGGTGAGTAGAAAAATCCTTTTTGTTTTGTTGAAGGTGACCCGAAATCTGAGCCATGCGTTCTGTGATTAAAGCAATTTGACCCTCTATAGAACCTGTGTTAGTTGCGGCACCCCCAAACTGTGTAAAAATGCCGGCTTTTTTTTCTTTTGTTAATGACATCGCAGACGATTTTTGTTCAATACCCGAATTAGGTATTGTTTTAGTTTACTTATTTTGGCGGCGAAGGTAAGGGAAATTGAGTTTTATACCAAGATTGAATTGATAGGTTTAAGGCGTCGTTAAGAATTTTTTAAAGGCGAGTATGAAACATCTATTACGCTGTGGTATCGTCGCACTCTTGTATCACCGGTAGTCCCATGAACAGCCGGGTAGCTATTAATAAACTTTCCACCTGACTACAACTACCAATTCTTTTCTTTATTCTTCCAGGGACTAACGGATCCGGTTCAACTTTCAAACGACATCCACTGTTATTCCAGCGATTAGTTACTGGCCCTTAGATTGCACCGATTGGGCTTTTGTTTATTACAACTTTTCATTATCCTGATGCCGATTAAGGTCCCGGCAACGAAAGGAGCGTTGCAACTACAGTTAAATTACACCACTGTTGCTTGCCCACAAATCTCTCCCCTATTTTTGTTCAATGCTTCAAGAAGATGATCGATTATCTACTGACACCAAAGCTATTCTTGGCCTTAAGCTCCCTACAGATCCCCGCTGGGTCTCTCTTGCCCAATTTTCGCTTGTCGACATTCTAACCGATCATGCTTACTGCGAACAAAAGGCTGCTGCTACCTGTATGTCTCTTATTCAACGGTATAGCCAGAGAGAAGTTTTGGTAGCGGCGCTTGCGCCCATTGTTACCGAAGAGTGGGGACACTTTCGTCTGGTATTGGCAGAATTACGTAAACGGAGGTTGAGCCTAGGCGTGCAGCGCAAAGATGAATACGCGGCTGCACTGATACAGTTTTGTCAAAAAGGCGGCGCAGAAGAAGGTCGGTTATTAGATCAGTTATTAATGATGGCCATGATAGAAGCCCGCAGCTGCGAACGCTTCAAACGCCTCAGCGAAGGATTAGAAGACGCCTATATGCGCAAGTTTTACCGTCGTTTTATGGAAAGCGAGGCTGGCCATTACACATTGTTTATTGAATTAGCCGAAACATACATTGATAAAGAAAAAGTGCGCAACAGATGGCAGGACTGGCTGGCGTATGAGGCGGCGGCCATAAATCGCTTAGAACTTAGGGGTGACAGAATGCATTAGTAAATGCCCGAGCCACGTTTCAGTATGTTGTAAAAATATAAACTCAACC
>DASQMG010000623.1:0-1818 GCA_035645595.1 Flavisolibacter sp.
TCGTTAAAAATCAATATCGTTTCACTTGAAAGTTTGAAATGCGATGGTAAAGAAGCCGCCATCACTTCGCCTTCTGTGCACATGTAGTACTTAGCCATCCATTCCCACAACTGCAATTGGTAGCGGTGAATAACAGGTGCTGCATCCATCACTGCCAAAATATCTTTCGCTTCAAAGCTTTGCGGCTCCTCGTTATGAATCTGTTTTACAATGCCTGCGTATTTTTTATTTTTCCCCAGGTTTACTTCTACGCGGCAGCCAATAGAGATCACATCCAGCATTTCATCGGGTATGTGCCACGTATAGTTTTTGGGAAGTGCAAGTGGTATTATTATTTCAGCAAACATGAAGCGGCTAAGATAAGAGAGTTTCGGGTGCGAAGCCGTGGCTGTTCACCGTGATTATTCACAACAAGCTTTCTTCCAAGATAGTCGCATTGTATCCGTATCAACTTTGCAAGGATTGCGCCTTATGGTCTTTCTCTTACGAAAAGAATCAGGGCTTTACAAGTTGGCGAGGCCCTCCTGCAAAGCTTTTATCTTTTGTTCGGCATCGCTTTTTTTCTTACGCTCAGCATCTACCACTTCAGGCTTTGCATTCTGTACGAAACGTTCGTTGTTTAATTTCTTTTCTACAGAAAGCAAAAAGCCTTGTTGATAAACCAGCTCTTTTTGCAGGCTTTCCTGCTGTGCAGCTGTATCTAATTGCTGTTCTGTTTCGATGTAAAATTTATTAGCACCAATAACGGTTGTAATGGTATTATTCACGGCTTCATCTACAAAATTGATGTTAGCGGCATTCACCTGCTTTTGCAGAATGGCCAGGATGGCACTAAATTCTTTTCGGTCGGCCTGTACATGAAGGGTTATGGCATCTTTCGACTTGATATTATTTTTTACGCGTACGTCTCTTATTGCAGAAACGGTTTGTTTTAAAAGCTCACCTCCTTTTAGAAGGAAAGCATCAGCTGCTGTTGGTTTATCAAATTGCTTGATGCATAAATCATTATCCTGTTCTTTTAGCTGGTGATAAATTTCTTCGGTAACAAATGGCATGAATGGATGCAACAATTGCATTAATTGTTCGAAGAAGTAAACCGTTCTTTCGTAGACTGGTGCACTAATGGGCTGTTCAAACCCTGGCTTTACCCATTCTAAATACCAACTGCAGAAGTCATCCCAAATGAGTGAATAAATGGTTTTTAAAGCTTCGCTTAATTTAAAGTTTCTGTATTGTTCCTCTACTTCCGCTTTTGCCTGATTTAGCCTGTGCTCGAACCAATCAACTGCAAAGTTCCCCGCATTCCCGCCGCCCTGCATTGCATCATTGTCATCGGGGGCTTGCCGAAGGCCTAACATCTTTATAAGCTTCAGTGCATTCCAAATTTTATTATTGAAGAACTTCCCCTGGTCGCAACTGCTTTCATCAAACAACAGGTCATTACCTGCAGGCGCGGCTATTAGAATTCCAAAACGCACCGCATCAGCTCCGTAGTTGTCAATCAGTTTTAAAAGGTCCGGTGAATTGCCCAGCTGCTTACTCATTTTCCGGCCTTGCTTATCCCGCACCATTCCTGTAAAATAAACATGCTCAAATGGCTTTTGACTCATGTACTCTTCGCCTGCCATAATCATCCGTGCCACCCAAAAGAAAATTATATCCTGACCCGTAACCAATACTGACCCCGGATAATAATAATTAATGTCGGGGTTATTTGGTTGCGTAATCCCGTTGAATACTTCTATCGGCCAAAGCCATGATGAAAACCAGGTATCCAGCACATCCTCGTCCTGACTTAATCTTGAAGCCTCAATTTTG
>DASQMG010000624.1:0-2515 GCA_035645595.1 Flavisolibacter sp.
GGAAAAGAAATTTCTGAAATCAATGTTTAAACATTAAGTTTGTGTTCTAAACAATTTTACCATGTCACACGACTTAAGAACAAACGTAGATCAGTTAAATCAAATGATTTTGGAGGGAAAGATTTTAGACGCTTTTAAAAAATTCTATGCTGCCGATGTTAAGATGCAGGATAACGATTACCCGGTACGGGAAGGCTTTGATACCAACCTTCAATATGAGGAAGCTTTTGTAGGCGGTCTTACAGAGTTTCGTGGTGCCAAGGTTTTAAATACTATTATTAGCGATGATATTGCTGTAATTGAATGGTGGATGGATTACACGCATAAAGATTACGGCGTACGCAATTACAAACAAGTGTCGGTTCAACGCTGGAAAAACGGCAAGATTGTAGAAGAAAAGTTTTACTATAATAGCTAATTTAAAATTCGATTTTCGCAAAACCTATAAGGTTTCTGTTACAGGCTTTGATCGCAAAGTGTCTGCTAAAACCTTATAGGTTTATTTTAGCCTTTCAGGTTTCTTATTTTTGATGCAATGGGAATTGAGAAAGACATACATCAAAACACCTTCACCAATGTAAAGCAAAAGGCGATCGTCAACCTTTTATTTACTTATGGCTGGACTATCGAAAGGTTAAAAAATTTTCTGGCGGCAGAGGATATTACCCACCAGCAGTTTAATATCCTGCGCATTTTACGTGGTGCCAACTCCCAACCGCTTTCTACACTGCAAATTCGTGAACGCATGCTTGATAAGGCGAGCGATACCAGCCGCATTGTTGATCGCCTGATCTTAAAAGAACTTGTTCAAAAAGATACCTGCCCTAAAGATAAACGCCTGGTAGATGTGACGATTACAGCAAAGGGTTTAAAGCTGCTGGAGAAACTGGATGCCCAATCCAGCGCAATGGATGAAGTGATGAACAGCCTTACCAATGAAGAAGCCGGACAGCTTAGCGATTTGCTTGACAAGATGAGGTCGCAAACTCAATAACCAATTCGAAATAAGCAATTGATAATAAGAACGCATTCATCAAGATTTGCTTTTACTCACATTGCGTGTTGCATATTCAAACTCCCTATCTTCATTCTCCTTAATCGCAATCCAATGAAGAAGGCTATTTGTATTTTATGTTTTACCTGTTGCATTTTATCTTCCCGTGCCCAACCCAAGCCGGAGTTCCGTGGCGTATGGATAGCTTCTGTGGATAATATAGACTGGCCCCGGCGCGGACAGTGGAATGTAGACAGCCAAAAGCAGGAATTTATCCGCCAGTTAGATCTACACCAACGTAATGGTATGAATGCCGCAATTGTACAAGTGCGCCCCGCTACTGATGCCTTTTATCCTTCGCCATACGAACCATGGAGCCAATGGCTTACCGGCACCCAGGGAAAACCACCGGTTCCGTTTTATGATCCTTTAGAGTTTACGATTGATGAAACCCATAAACGGGGTTTTGAGTATCACGCCTGGGTTAACCCCTACCGTGCAAATTTTTCTGTAGGTAAGGCTTCTATTGCTCCGTCACATATTACCAAACTTCATCCTGAATGGTTTGTGCAATACGGCACTACCCGCTACTTCGACCCCGGTAACAAGGAAGCTCAGGCTTGGGTAATAATGGTGATGAAAGACATGATAAGCCGCTATGATATAGATGCCCTTCACATGGATGATTATTTCTATCCTTATCGTATTGCCGGTAAGGAATTTCCGGATTCAGTTTCCTACGCCAAATATGGCAACGGTATGAAAAAAGATGACTGGCGAAGAAGTAATGTTGATTCTGTCATCCGCCGGCTATCGGTGGCTATTAAAGAGATTAAGCCCTGGGTAAAATTCGGTATTTCGCCCTTTGGCGTATGGCGTAACAAGGATAAAGACCCGGAAGGAAGTGCTACCAGGGCAGGCGTAACTAATTATGATGATTTGTTTGCAGATGTTTTGTTATGGTTGCGCAAGGGCTGGATTGACTATATAGCACCGCAGATTTATTGGGAGTTTACACAACCCAACGCGCCTTTTCAGCCCATATTAAAATGGTGGAACGAGCATAGCTACGGCAGGCATTGCTACATTGGTCTAGGTATCTACCGGGCAGGAAGCAGTGCTGCATGGAAAGACGCGACGCTTATTCCACGCCAGATAGATAGTACACGTGCCCAGGCTAATGTGCAGGGGCAAATCTATTTCAGCAGCACTTCGTTTGATAAACCCCTGAATGGCTGGAACGATTCTCTACGCAACAATTATTACCGGGAGCCGGTGGCTATACCTGAAATGCCGTGGTTGCCGAAGAAGCCAAAATGAGCGATGCTTTAAATTTTAACGAGATTTCTTTTTGGTAGTTTCAGGAAGCAGTTCAAAATAAGTGGCTTTAAAACGATTGTCAACTACAGCTCCGTGCACTTTTGCCTTTCTAATTTTTTTGCAGAAGCCATCATCAGCATGGGCATCACCGTGCGAATCAATGTCTGATCCATCAACAAAATAGGCATGACCATCAATACG
>DASQMG010000625.1:0-1989 GCA_035645595.1 Flavisolibacter sp.
AAAGATGACCCTCTATTCTAAACCCCTGGCTGCCATGATGCACGTTTACCGCATCACTTCTTGAAAAATAACTTTTGGTAAAACATAAATAATGAATGGCATCAAGAAGGTTGGTTTTACCTACGCCATTACGTCCGCAAATACCAACAATACGGTGTGTAAACTGATACGATTGTAGGGGATAATTTTTAAACTGAAGTAGCGATATAGATTGTAAGTAAAGCGACAAGTTGAACGTTAAGATTAAAAAGTTGATGTGGAAAAAAATAAAGAACAGGTAAGGCAAGGTTTACAAATACAGAACGCCAAACTTAACTTAACTCCATTCTCCCCAATCCACTTTTACTTCTATTTCTGGATGAATACTATGTTGCACTGGGCAGGTATTCCCGGTATGCTTTAATATCTGCTTCGATTTTTCATCCAGACTTTGCAGTGCCTCCGGAAAGTGGAACGTTAAGTTAATGCCACCAACCCTTCGGGGTTCCGCTTTCATCAACTTTTCTACTTCTACTTTTGCGCCTGTTAAATCAAAACCCATTGTCCGGGCTTTAATGCCCATTACCGTAATCATACATGTGGCAAGTGAAGTAGCCATAAGATCGGTGGGTGAGAACCTTTCGCCTTTCCCATTGTTATCCACTGGTGCATCTGTTTCAAAAGAATTGGATGACCGAACGTGTGTACAGGTTGTTCGTAAATCGCCTTCATACTCAACTGTTGACGTCATACTTTTTTGCCTAAATTTACGTTTCAACACTATATATCTATTGCAGTGAAAAAAATTATTCTCTATACCATAGCAACCATTGTAAGTATTCATTCATTCGCCCAGGATTCAACAGGAAGAAAGCTTAGTAAAAAAGAACGCAAAACAGAAGAACAGCGTCGTCGTAACACCCTGCTTAAACAAAATGAAGAGGGGGTACTTGTTTTTGCAAAACATATAGCAGGAGGAGTGCAACTACGTACCAACGGGTATGGTGCTTTTCTTGAACTTGGCCGCAGCCGCTCTGCCCGATGGACGAACCTTTATCTGTTTGAATTAACCGAGATCAAGCATCGCAAAGAAGAGAAATCATCCAGTGGCAGCGTTTTCTCCAATTCATTCGTATACGGTAAAATCAATAATTTTTACCAGGCAAAACTAGGTTTTGGCCAGCAGTATGTTTTCGGTCAAAAGGGAAATAAAAATGGTGTGGCTGTATTAGGTATTGTGCAGGGTGGCCTTTCGATTGGCTTGTTAAAACCCTATTATGTGCAGGAACGCAGCGGTACCGACATTAAGTACGATTCAAAAGACAGCTTATTATTTTTAACCCCTACCGAAATTGTAGGAGGGTCCGGCTTCACCAAAGGGTGGAACGAATTGAAGGTTAAGCCCGGAATCTATGCAAAGGCAGCTTTGCGGTTCGACTTCGGACGATATAACGAATCTATCCAGGCCCTGGAAATCGGCCTTAGTCTTGATTACTATGCTTCCAAGATTCCGCAGCTTGCTTACAGCCCTCCCGGCAACCTCTTTTTCCAGGGCCACGTAGCTTTTGTATTTGGCAAGCGCAAATAACTAAATTTGCATGTTGGTTAGTTATCAATAGTCGATGGAAAATTTTACTGTTGGTTGCTGCCACTCACCATTTACCTACTTACATGATCGAACTTCCTATCGTACAGAAAGAAACAAAACGAACAAAGCCCGACTGGCTACGTGTAAAACTACCAATTGGCGAGAGCTATAAATCAGTGCGTAACCTTGTAGATACCCATAAACTTCATACAATTTGCGAAAGTGGTAATTGTCCCAACATGGGCGAGTGCTGGGGAGCCGGCACTGCTACATTTATGATCCTGGGAAATGTATGCACCCGCAGTTGTGGCTTCTGTGCAGTAGCTACGGGCAGGCCTGATGCAGTTGATTGGGACGAACCGCAACGCGTAGCTGAAGCTATTTACCTGATGAAAGTGAAACACGCAGTGATTACTTCGGTG
>DASQMG010000626.1:0-2754 GCA_035645595.1 Flavisolibacter sp.
GTAGACCAGGTAAGTGTGCTAAAAGCAAGACTGCTGGATAATTTTTATATGGATCTTGACCGTCATGAAGGGCAATGGAACTGGGCTACAAGAGATACCGGAAAAGGAAAGCTATATTATGCTATCCCGAAAGATCAGGACCAGGCTTTTTTTACTAACCAGGGCATTGTTCCCTATTTTGTAAAAAAGCCATGGATATCACCGGAGCTACAGGGCTTTGAAGCGAAAGCTGATAACATCAAAACCTTTAATCGCCCCGCCCGCAATTTTGACCGCTTTTTTTTAAATGAATTAACCAGGGAAACATGGAGCAACTACATTGATACCTTTTTATCAAAAATGACGGATAAGGTGATTGAAGATGCAATGCTGTTACAGCCAAAAGAAATAAGGGGGTTTCATTATAACAGCATCGTAACTACATTAAAAAAAAGACGGGCGAAGTACAAAGACGATATGATGGAGTACTACGGCTTTCTTGCCAGGGAAGTAAGTATTGTTGGTAGTAACCAGCGAGAGCTTTTTACTATTGATAAATTGCCCGGAAACAAAGTCCATGTAACCGTGCACAAAATTGATAAGGACAATTCGGTAAGCTCAAAAATTTATGACCGGTTATTTAATAAAGAGGAAACTAAAACGCTTATGCTTTACGGATTGGAAGACCGCGACAGCTTTGTAGTGCGGGGCGGGTATACCGGTATAAAGATCCGGATTATCGGGGGCCCGGGTGCCGATCATTTTGTAAGCACGGGAAGCGAAGGCAAACCGGTCAGGGTCTATGATGTAAGCTTTGAGGAGAACACATTCAGCAATAACGGAACCGGGTTTTTAAACCGCATCTCATCCGAACCAAGCAATAATGAGTACAACCGGCTGTCCTACAAATACGGGTATTTCAATCCCAGTATTCAATATGCGTATAACATAGATGATGGCTTATTCCTGGGTGTGCGGGCTGAGATACTCTCTCATGGTTTTAGAAAAGACCCGTTTAGCACCCGTCATATATTTAGGGTTGCTCACGCTTTGCGTACTTCGTCTTACTTTTTTCAATACAGCGGCGATTTTACAAAAGCGGTAGGTAGCAGTGACCTTGTGATAAGGGGAGAGCTAAGAGCACCGGTTAACATCACCAACTTTTTTGGAATTGGTAATAATACCACAGTTGACAGGAATGCGCCGGGAGGGATTAATTACTACCGTGCCCGTTACAATATTGGAAATTTATCAGTATTGCTGCGTAAGCAATTACAATCGTGGATGCGGGTTAATTATGGTGCCGCCTTTCAATATTTTGATGTAAGCCGGGAGGAAAACAAGAGCCGGTTTGTAGGAAACGGTTCTTTGAATGGTGTTGACCTGAATACGCTGTATGATACAAAGTTGTATGCCGGCGGCCAGGTACTGTTAGACATCAACTCCAAGAACAATCAAAATGTTCCCTCCCGTGGTTTTATATTAGATGCGGGTGTACGCAGTTTGTTTGGCCTGAACAACAAGAGCAACAACGTTACGCAACTGCATTGGGATATGGCGGTATTTGCTTCGTTTGAACAAACGGCAAGAGCAGTTTATGCGCTACGCCTTGGCGTAGGCCATAACATAGGCAAGTACGAATTTCCCCAGGCACAATACCTGAGCGGAACTGAAAATTTAAGGGGCTACCGCCGCAACCGTTTTGCCGGCCGTACGATGCTGTTTAATAATGCGGAGATACGATTCAAGATAGCCGATTTTACTACTTTTTTATTCCCAGGTTCTATTGGTATTATCGCTTTTCATGATATTGGCAGGGTTTGGGTCGATGAAGAAAAATCGGGCCGCTGGCACAACGGTTACGGCGGTGGAATTTTTATATCACCTATACGACGTTGGGTAGTTACAGCATCGGTGGGGCATTCAAAAGAAGAAAATATTTTACCATATGTTAGTTTAGGGTTCAGGTTTTAAGTATGACCATATATTTTTGGAAAGAGGGCACTCAGCCCTCTTTTTTATTTCTATAGCATAAGCGAATAGTAAAGTCCGGGTTCTGTATTTTTCTTATTAACTACTGGCATAAAATGGGCTTATAGCAAACTGACAAAAAATCCTTCTCTCTTAAAAGATATTTGTGTGCGCAAACAATTCTACTCACTGGCTCTCTTGTTTCAGCCATCGTCATTGTTTTCAGTAGTTGTCAAAAAAACAGCAATGACATCATCTCCAGCCAGCAAAACCTTGAAGGCACCTGGGCTATTACCGGCATATCTTCTGACAGGGCTTATGACTTTAACGGGGATGGACGATCAGAAACCAACATCTACGGAACGTATTCAAATTGTCAGCAGGATATTATTCTTGTGTTTAATTCAGGTGGCAGTGGCCAAATCCGGCAAGGCTGTAATGCGGGCTGGCAGGCCATAGCCTGGAGGCTTACCAACAACAATCGTACACTCAGTATTTCGTTGCCCGGCGATGAATTAGCTTTATCAATTTTTCAATTGGATGAATATACTATTCGTGGCACTGACCCAGTGTATGTCGACGGCAATAATTTTAATGTTACTTATACGTTTCAAAGAAGATAGTTTATTATTCAAAGGCTTTTAACTGGTACGATTTAAACATGTAGCTGCTTGTTTCAATCGTACCTTTTTTTAATTTATGCCAGTAGCCTAATGCAGGTTCGGCCTTATTGCGCAATACGTAAATTGTTTGTGCAGGGGTGTAACCTTCTACGAGCTTATACAATTTTTCACCACCACTTGC
>DASQMG010000627.1:0-4993 GCA_035645595.1 Flavisolibacter sp.
AACAAGTTTGACAAAAGGCATTTTAAAAGAAGAATGCGCTTTTTTAATGAAATCGTTCTTTCAACAAAAAAGATAGCCACGGCCACAGAGATCAAACCTTATTTAGTTAATGCTTCCATCCTGCTACCGGTGGAAGATGAACGTTGACAAAAGCACTTACGATCTTTTTTCAAAAGCTATTTATTATGCGATGAAAAAAGAAGGTGCTACCACTTTCGCTCAATTAACCGAAGGGGCTCAGGATTGTTTTAAACAGCAAAAAGCAAAGGTTGATGGATTGGTTGGGTTGGTTAGGGTAGCCGTTAAACACGATATACAGGCAAACAATGTAATTGAAGTGGTTACAGAAAAAGGGAAAAATACACTGGTTAGAAAAGAAAAAGTTAACAAGTAGTATTCGCTTTACTTGCCAACTTAATAATATATTAATTAGTTCTATTTATCCCACCATAACCTTTCACTTAACGAACTAATCGTTGGGATGTTTGAGCCATTCTCACTTCTTTCAACCGATGGATACGATAAGCGGCGAATAAAAGTGGGAAGAACCGCATTCACCGGCAGCGTAAAATCTTTGTACGCATAATCAAAACGGCGGGCGTCATTCCAGGCTTCCGGGTTCAGGTAAGTAGCCACATATTTTTCTTTCAATATCAACGCTCTTGTAAGACCGGCACTACCAACCGAAGCAGCGGTAACATAAGCTGTACGTTCGGCACCCATAGGTACCTGCAGCTTATCCATATTGGCATTGATGCCTGCTAAGTAAGCGGTGTAGGCTCTTGCAGGGTTTGTAGCTAACGCGGCTTCTGCCTCAATAAATTTTAATTCGGCATAGGTTATAATAAGTATTGGCGCTGTGTTACTGGTCCACGGCGAACTAACAGCTATATAGTTTTCATCCTTAGTAGTGTTAGCACCAGGCGGCCGGTTGCCGGCCCCGTTAACCGTACCAATCCAAGGCGTAGCTGCAACAGCGGTCGGGTCTGTAATCTTTCTAATTCTTGGATCAAATATGCCATAGGTTGTGCCATTTAAATGATCTATAAATTGTTCCGACAACCACCCCCCTAAAGTGTTGGCAGCATTATTTACAGCTACCGTTGCCCAATTATTTCTTAAGAAAAATGAAGCCATGCCTGCATCGTCAGCATTTGAAGTGTAAGAATTATCTATCGCTGATAATACGGCTGCCGCATTGTACAAAGGTGTTTTGCTCACCTTGATAAGGTTTCTTGCTTTTAACGCATAAGCCGTTTTCAACCACGAAGTTCTTACCCCTTTATGAATAAGGTCGTTCGTAGCAGATAATTTCACCGTGGCAGTAGTGATTCCTAACTGTATAATAGCAGAGTCCAATAAGGAATTGCTGGTTTTATAAAGGTCTTCCTGCGTATCGTATTTGGGGGTTAGCGAGTTTGGTTTAAAAGCATCAGAAAATGGCGCACTACCCCATAAATCGTTCACCAAATTTAAATGATACGCTAACAACACATTGGCCACACCGAGGTACTCAGTTGATCCTTGTTGGATGGCCAATTGCTTCATATCGCTTATATCGGCCATGGCATAATATAAGGCGTCCCAGGTGCCGGATTGGTCCACTTCCTGGTAGATATCAGATGCTGCGCCGGCCGACGGGTTGGCGGTGTATTGAACATAGTTTGAAGTGATGCTTGCCACGTTAAAATTATTGATGCCTGTTTTATGCGTAGCTGTACTTATAAGCGAAGCCAGTGATGGCGTGGTAACCTGGTTAGGGTTTTCGCTTAAATCGAAGTAGTCTTTTTTACAGCTTTGCATGCTTAACGATAGGGCAGCAACCAGCAAAATGTATTTATGATTTTTTAGCATGTTTGTAAATTTTTAGAAGCCAACATTAAGGGTGAATAAAAATGTTCGGGCAGCAGGATAAGTAAAGCCGGAAGCCCCATCAACATTACTGCCGCTATCTGCGGAAAGTGACTCCGGATCTAACCCATAATATTTTGTGTAAAGCCATAAATTATTACCGGTAACTGAAAATGATGCCGTGCGAATGAAAGTCTTGGGTAACCACTTTGTTGGTAAAGAATAAGCAATGCTTGCCGAACGTAAACGTATCCATGAGGCATCATTAACGAACGGTTCTGAGATTGCACGATAATTTGTGCGGTAGTATCCCTCTCCATAGTTAACGCCATCAGGACCTACTCCCTGACCTAACCAGACCTGCTTTGTATTTGGAGTGCCGTCGGCCAGTACTCCCGGAAATACTTTAAATTCTCTTCGGTTAGCGGTATAGTCGGCTATGCCAAATGCGGCAAAGAAATTCTCCAGCCGGTTAAAGCGTTCCATGCCCCATCGTGCATCAACAAGCGTTGAAAGCGTAATGTTTTTGTACGTAAAGTTGTTACTTAAACCACCAAGCCAATCGGGTTGCGAGTTACCTAAAAGCTTCTGACTGGAAACCGGAGCTAATAGTGGAAAGCCGTTGGCACCAATAACCATCGGCCTTGATTTATCCGTACGAACAGGATCTTCCTTCGTGCTACCATAATAGCGTACATAGTGTGTTCCATAAATATTTCCGTAAGCCTCGCCGGGTATTAACTTCATAGTTACCGGAGAGTTTAAATAACCTCCGCTTGTACCACCATACGGTATTTCGGTAAGGCCTTCCTTAATACTTAACACTTTGTTTTTATTGGCTGAAAAATTTAAGCTGGCATCCCAGCTAAAGTTTGTGGTTCTTACCGGAGTGCCTCTTAGTATTAATTCTATTCCTTTATTGCGCATACTACCGGAATTGATAGCGGCGCGTACATATCCTGTGGCTGACGAAACGTTTGCTAGGATGATTTGGTCTTTGCTGATTGAGTGATAATATGTGGCGTCAATGCTCAGACGGTTTTTAAAGAATCCTATTTCCAAGCCCCCTTCAATTGTGTTGGTAAATTCGGGGCGTAAACCCGGGTCGCCTAAATTTGAACCTCTTGTAAAACCCGTTACACCAGCAGGCAAACCCGCATACGCGGAATAGCCGGTAGCAGTGCTATACGGCAGCGCATCCTTACCAATCTTCGCATACGATACCCTTGCTTTTGCATTGCTCACGAAAGCAGGTAGTTTCAAATGTTCTGAAAACTGGTAGCTAAGACTTGTTGATGGATAAAAGAAAGAATTGTTTGGCTTATTCAATGTGGAGGTAACATCATTTCTTCCGGTAAGGGATAAAAACAAAAAGGATTTATAATCCAATGTTGCTTCGCCAAAGAAGCCCATTAACCTGTATTCGCTTATATTATCGCTTGCTTCGAACGAAGCTGCATTTCGTAAATTAAACCAGTTATACACGTTAAGCTTTGAGCCAAGCACTCCTCTTGATGTAGCTTTTCTGTCGAGCAGTTCATGTCCCAGTCTTAGTGTTGACGTTATATCGCTCGTCAGCTTTTTCGTAAGCGTAGCAATAAACGTAGCGTTAATGGCTCTGAAATTTGTATTGTATTCGCCAACAAACCCTTCCGCGTTATCGTACGATCTTTCGCCTGTGATGCCTCTTAAACCAGGGGCGGTGCGAAACCGGTTATCGGTATAAATATCACCACCAACGCGGTAACTTAAACTAAGCCATGAAAATGGTGTATAGCCCAATGAAATCCCTCCTACAAAACGATTCACATTATCCTTTAGTTTGTTTGTAAGTGCTCCATAAATAGGGTTGTTGGTCCCACGCCATAATTGTGTGCCATCAGGGTTCAGGTAATCATTTACATTCCATCTGCCGCTAAAATAAGCCAGGCTTTCTCCAAACCGGTCGGCATCGTAACGATAACCACCTGAATTAGTGTAGCTCATGTTGATAGAAGACTTAAGCTTTGAACTAATTGTAATATCTGTGTTCAGCCTGCCAGAGATATTTTTATAATCGGTGAAGGGCAAAATTCCTTTATGGTCAAAATAGGAAAGCGAAGAAAAAAACCGGATAGCCTCAGAGCCCCCGGTTAAATTAATTGCTTGGCGCATTTGCTTACCGGTGCGGTAGGCTTGCTTGTAGTTATCATAAATAAAATCCTGGTGGGTTGGATCGGCTGGGACATTTCCCGGACCAGTACCCGCTTTTACTTCTGCTATTGTGGGCCCCCATGCCGGGCCTAACCCGATAGGCGTATAGACACCCAATATACCTGCCGTATAAGTTTGTTGAATGTCTGGTGTTTTATTAATGTTTTCGAAACCGTAGGTAGAAGTAAAGTTTACACGAACGCCAGTACCTCTCCCTTTTTTAGTGGTAATAACCACTACGCCGTTGGCACCTCTTAAACCATACAATGCCGTAGCAGCACCACCTTTTAAAACGTTGATGGTTTCAATATCTTCCGGATTAATATCTGACGCCCTGTTGCCAACCGACCTTACATTAAAACCTGAACCCGAACCTAAAGTAGATGTGGAGTTATCTAAAATAATTCCGTCAATTACAAAAAGTGGTTCGTTGGATTGGTTCACGTCAATTGAATTAATACCCCTTATACGAATGGAAGCACCCTGGCCAGGTCCGCCCCCTACACTGGAAATAGTAACACCGGCTACTTTACCCTGTAATGCATTAACGACATTTGGTTGATGATTGCGATTTAATTCTGTAGCTTTTACTTCCTGTGTTGCATAGCCAAGGGCTTTCTTTTCTCTGGAAATACCAAACGCAGTCACCACTACTTCTGATAAATCTCCTGCGGCGCCCAGGCTAACATTATAGGTGCTAGCTGTACCAACAATTTGTTCCTGCGATTTCCGGCCCGAGTAAGAAAAAACAAGTACCGGCCTTGCTCCGGTAACCGTAAGAGTAAACGTCCCGCTTTCACCGGTTAGAGTGCCATTGTTCGTGCCCTTTTGAACAACAGATACTGATGGCAGCGGAGCGCCATTTTCATCGGTGACGGTACCGGTAATTTGCCGGTTTTGACTAAAGGCAAAGAACGGCGCCGAAAGCAACACAACGATCCACGCAAGG
>DASQMG010000628.1:0-15921 GCA_035645595.1 Flavisolibacter sp.
TACAGAATGCTGTAAAAGAAAAGGGGCTTTTTTATCCTCCTGACCCAAGCAGCCGTGGCTCCTGTATGATTGGCGGTAACATAGCGGAAAACAGTGGTGGGCCCAAAGCGGTAAAGTACGGCGTGGTAAAAGATTATGTGCTGAACCTTGAAGTGGTTTTGCCTACCGGCGAAATCATCTGGACGGGTGCGAACGTGTTAAAAAATGCTACAGGCTATAATCTTACACAATTACTTGTAGGTAGCGAGGGAACGCTGGGAATTGTTACCAAAGCTGTTCTTAAATTAATCCCCTTGCCTAAGCTGGATTTACTGATGCTGGTGCCTTTTAAAGATCCGGTGGATGCCTGTGCTGCAGTGAGCGCCATTTTTACCGCGGGCTTTGTACCCAGTGCTATGGAGTTTATGGAGCGTGATGCTATTGAATGGAGTATGCGTTTTGTAAATGATTGTATCGTTCCAATGGACGATGAAACCCAGGCCCATTTACTGATTGAAGTAGATGGTAATGATTTGGATGTGCTAATGAAAGAAATGGAGGGGATCTCTGAAATAGTAATGGGCTTTAATACCGGTGAAATTTTGTTTGCCGATGACGCCCAGCAAAAAGCAGAGTTATGGAAGTTGAGGCGGCGGGTAGGTGAAGCGGTAAAGTCGCATTCGGTTTACAAAGAAGAAGATACAGTTGTGCCAAGAGCAGAATTGCCGGTGTTACTAAAAGGAGTAAAAGATATCGGGAAAAAATACGGCTTTCATTCTGTATGCTACGGCCATGCCGGTGATGGTAATTTACATGTAAACATTATTAAGGGCGACTTAGGCGATGAGCAGTGGAATGGATCTCTAAAGCTCGGCATTATTGAAATTTTTGAATTGGTAAAAAGCCTTGGTGGAACCATTAGCGGAGAGCACGGCATAGGGCTTGTACAGAAAGATTATTTACCCATAGTTTTTAACCCGGTTCAGATGCGCCTAATGAAAAGCATCAAAACATTGTTTGATCCAAATAATATTTTAAATGCCGGAAAAATTTTCGACTAATCCAATATGAAGAAACTACTGGTTTGTATAGCTCTTGTTTTTTTAAGTGCGGTGGTTGTCGCGCAGGATGAAGAAACGCCGAACCCTGGAAATGGTAAACTGTTTGCAGGCGGTAGTCTTGGACTTTCTTTTGGTAATTATACATTAATTAATCTATCCCCGCAGATAGGCTATCGCTTTAATAAGTATTTGGCCTCAGGTCTGGGTTTTAATTTAATATATGCCAGCCAGAAGGACAAAGACTTTTATGGCAGGGATTTTAGTAAATCGGTGCAAGGGATTACCGGCCTTAATTTATTTACCCGTTTTTACCCGGTGCAAAAATTCTTTATACAACTTCAACCGGAGGCCAATTACATTTTTGGAAACATTACCTACTATCAGGGCAGCGCCCCGGGAAAATATAAACTCGATGCTGAAATAGTGCCCAGCTTTTTGGCTGGTGGGGGGTTGGTTGTTCCAACCGGAAACGGGGCACTTATAACTACGGTCATGTATGACGTATTACAAAGGTTGAATTCACCTTATGGCAACAAGCCTATAGTAAACGTTGGCTATAACTTCAATTTTTAAGCTCAACACTTCGTAAAAATACCGGGCCCATTTTCTTGGGATTTTACCTTATTATTTTTCTGATGGAATGCTGCATATCCCTCATTGGCATAATGGATTAAATCTGTAATACAAGACAACAGGCTAATAACGTATTTGTTTGAACATCCACACCTGGGGCTTTCCCTCAGCATACGGGACTTACCGCTTTAGATGATGAGGCGGTGCACCTGCCTTGGGCGCATAGCCAGCTTAGTTATGCCAGTTATCAGCAAATGCAAACAATGGCCGCTTCATTAAAAGAAGGGTCACTGGTGGTTAACGAACGATTAGATTTGGCCTAACTTTTTTGTACTGCTGTTCATGGGGAGTTACAACTATTCAACAGTAAGCATTCCTTCCTGGCATGAAGCCAAATTATATATTCAGAATTTTTCCCAGAACTGGGCTTTCCGGGGGCAGGCTAATGCAGAATGGATTTTGAACAATGCTATTGAACGAACCGACTTTATTAAATTTCATAACAGAATTGAAGCCGATTTTGTAGCGGAGTTTCAACGGGGTGCCCGTAATTATCTTAGTAAAGATGAAACACCTGAACACCTGATTGAATGGCTGGCGCTGATGCAGCATCACGGAGCGCCTACCCGTCTTCTTGACCTGACCAAATCACCATTTATTGCTGCCTATTTTGCTTTTGAATTTTGCCTGATGCAGGAAGATAATGGCATCGCTATCTGGTGCCTTAACACCGAACATTTAAAAAAAAGATCCCTGGAAATTTTAGCACATGAGTTTGGTACCGCTTTAAAAGAAACACAAAACCTGATCAACGAAAAGCTTTTTGAAGTTTTGTTTTATCAGAATAATAAAAGCCTTGTTTTCCCGGTAGAGCCTTTTCGGATGAACCGTCGCTACTCGCTTCAGCAATCTATTTTTTTAAGCACCGGCACGTCGGCTGCTCCTTTTATGGAACAACTTCTTTTTTTAGGCGATGAAATGTCGAAAGCTATAGTAAAACTGGAGATCCCTTCTACTGAAAAGAAAGTGGCATTGCGCGATTTACAAACAATGAACCTTCACCGGTCAAGCTTATTCCCCGATCTGGACGGCTATGCCTTATCATTAAAATTCAGGTATAACAATATGAAAGCGCCGGAGGAAGTACAGAAAGAGGTGACAGAAAAGTACAACGACCGCCAATATCCCTTTATCCCTTAAATTTTTATAGTTTTCGCCTTCCCCTTTTCCATTTCTGCCGATTTGGGTATTGACATTTTTAGTAGGATTGCCTATGTTTGATTCCTATCCTGTATTAGCAACCTTGAAAAACCTGCAAGAAAAAATGACATCCCAATATCCTAAACTCTTTTTGAAAATGAACACGTACCTGAACAGCCTCATTACCTATGTGGAAGGCTCCCTGCACCCGGCGGCAGTAAAAAGCGACACTAAAAAAGCAAAGCAGCGAAGCAGCAAGTCTGATCGGCAATTTGGTACCTCCCCCGATTGTTTAAATAGAAGGGCCAGCGCAAGAAAGCAGGATACATTACGCCGCAACCCTGCACCATAAAGGTTTTTATCAAACTTTTTTGCTATTCAACTGTATCTTTATAAATACAGTTTCTATGGGTGTGCTCAAACAAATAGCTGAATATTTATACCTGCGAAAGCCAGATCCGGACAGGCCGAAATCAAGTTTCGTGAAATACATGCACGGCATTAACCGCCTCAGCATTTTACTGTTTTTGCTGGCCATGATTATTATTATAATCAAATTTCTTTTTAAAAAGTAGTCTGCATAAATCCAATGATTTCCTGCGCTGCCCGGGATGAGGCATTACCCCCCTTTTTTAATAGTGTGTTTAGCGCAGCGTAATCGTTTTGAATTTGGGCCATGCGGTTTTCATTGTATAAAATATCCTTTAACTCCAGCTCAATATTTTGAACAGTTAATTCATTTTGGATAAGTTCTTTTACTACCGGTTTATCCATAATTAAATTCACCAGCGATATGTATTTTATTTTTACAAGACGCTTAGCTATCTGGTAAGAAATAACTGAACCTTTATAGCAAACTACCTGCGGCACATTAAATAAAGCGGTTTCCAACGTAGCGGTTCCTGATGTAACTAAAGCGGCCGTGGCTCTTGTTAATAACGAATAGGTTTGACCTGCCAGTGCAATTAAAACATCAGGATAGGCAGCTACCAGGCTTTTATAAAATTCTAAGGGTTGGCCCGGTGCCTGGGCAATAATAAACTGGTAATGGGGAAAGTTTTTTGAAGCCCTGAGCATGATAGGCAACTTAATAGTGAGCTCTTGCTTACGGCTTCCCGGCAATAAGGCAATTACCTTTTTTTGTGAAGAAGATTCATCTGCATCAATTGAGACTTCTTTGTCTGTAGCCGCATTATAGCAAAGCAGGGGCTTTTTCTCTTTTTGTTGAATGGCCTCTTCTACCACTTGTATTAACGGGTGACCTATGTACTCCACATCATATACCCGCTGCCTATAAAACTCCTTTTCAAACGGCAGGATTACCAGCATTTTATCTACCCACTTTTTTATCCCTTTTACGCGTCCTTCTTTCCACGCCCATACCTGCGGCGAGATGTAATAAATAACTTTAAAGCGGTGTTCCTTTGCCCATTTGGCTATACGAAGGTTAAAGCCGGGATAGTCAATTAGTATGAGCACGTCAGGTGAAAAGCGTTGGATGTCTTCTTTACAAAATTTAAGGTTGTTTAAAATAGCAGGCAGGTTTTTTACCACTTCGATAAAACCCATGAAAGCAAGGTCTTTGTAATGCTTAATCAATTGTCCCCCGGCGGCCTTCATCATGTCGCCGCCCCAGCAACGGGCGTTAGCGGTGCCATCTAATTTCTTCAGCTCCTTTATTAAATTACTGCCATGTAAATCTCCTGAGGCTTCTCCCGCAATGATGTAGTACTTCATCGGGTTAAAGATAGAAAAGAAGGCAATATCGGGCAGAGAACAACTCCCTGGCCAACCCGGGCAACAGAATGAATCATAAGGAACCAGGGAATATAGCCAGCCGAATAAACCGATTCCTATTGGAGTGATTGAAATTTAAAATCTCAATAACCTTTAGATAATGCAATGGCCACAAAAAAAGCGAAGGCTGATGCCTTCGCTTTTTTAAAAATATGAGTCAGGTTACTGCCCCGAATTTGACGTTGTGCCACCAGCACCCGCAGCCAAATCAAACACCATCGAAAACCGTAACGTGTTAGCTAATGGGTTTTGGTTATTGCCCGAACCCGTTGGAATAAGGTATGAGAAATTCAACCCGAATACGTTGTATTTAATACCAACACCTGTTGTGAAGTAGCGGCGGTTTCCTTTGGTTTTATCTTCAAAGAAATACCCGCCACGTAAAGCAAACTGGTTGTTATACCAGTACTCGGCACCCGCAGAAACCTGGAACTCTTTTACTTCTTCGCTAAAGCCACCGGGTGCATCGCCAAAAGAAGAAGCCCAGCTACCGACAACACTTTTATTGCGGTAAGCAACTAATCCTGCAGAATCGCTAAGTGCAGGAGGTGTAGGTACCAGTAACTTATTTAAATCAATTCCAAAAGTCAGCTTATTGCTTTCGTCAAACACACTGGTATAGGTAGCACCAATACCAAAATTAGCAGGGATAAAATCTTTTGCATCAGCATTGTTGGTATAGGAAACTTTTCCCCCTAAGTTAGTAAGCGCAGCGCCAAAAGCCCAGCCCTGGCCGGCTGTATTCAGGTTGTTGTGATAAAGGCCTATGTCACCGGCTACCGAACTTCCTGCTTTGTAAGTGCCCGCCTGCGAGGAGGCACCGGCGGCCAAATTAGAATAAATATATTTTAACCCTACCCCAATACCTGTTTTAGGTGTTAGCTTTCTGGAGTAGCCCACATCAATACCAAATTCTCTGGGTTGTCCCGAACCGGTCAGGTTGCCAAATTGATCGGTAAACTGGATTGAGCCTAAACTAAAATACCGTAATGAGCCAGAGATAGCTTCATTATCACCTAATTTATAATAACCTGCTAACGAGGCTAAGTACACATCGTTAACTAGTCTTTTTAGCCAGGGTGTATAGGTTACATTAATACCTGCATTAGATTCATTAAAAGGAACTTTACCTAAGTTAAAATAAGAAGATGAAGCATCAGCACTGGTAGCCAATCCAAGATCACCCATACCACCGGCACGGGCATCAGGTGAAATTCGTAAAAAAGGGACGGCTGTTGTAACAACATTTATTGGTGAGGCGGTTTGAGCTTTTACAGAGGATATACTACATGCAAATAACACGGTTGCAGCGGCAGTTAGTCGGAAAGCAGTTGATCTCATAGTTCAATTTTAAAAAGTGTGTGAAAATATACAGTTTTGGCTATTTCCAAAATAAAATCTGGTTTCGGTTTTCTCTACCTGAGAATAACTAATCGCTCCCACTTGGTAGCTGTTTTTCCGTTGGCAGCTTTAACAAACAGACGGTAAATGTATACGCCACGGCCGATTCTTGCGCCCCATTCGTCGGTGCCGTCCCAATCCAGTTCAATGGAACGGTTGCCTGTTGTGTTTATTGTTTTAGCAATGGTTTTAATTAGTTTACCGCTTACGGTAAACAGGTCAACCTTGGTGTGCAAGTCAACACCAGGATAGTTATGCTCAAACCAAAAAGCAGTTCTGGTGGTAAAGGGATTTGGGTAGTTGAGTACGTGAGCTATTTTCAGTTCCTCATTATTAATTACGATAAAATTCAAAATGTACTCACTGGAATTATTAAGTACGTCCCATGCTTTTATTTTTAGAAAATGGGGTCCAGGTGATAGCTCGGGTAATTGAAACCGAACGGTTCCTTGTTGGTAATCGTTCAGATCACTTTCATAAAAAGAATTAAGGATAAAATAGTCGTTGTTATTATTATCAAGTGTGGCAACTATATCATGGTCGATGCCGGAGCTACCGGTATTAATGCCCGATGAGTCGGAAAGGTGAAGCAGTAATACAGAAGCTGCATTGGTGATACCGCCATTAACAAAGCGGTCGTCATTCAAGTAGGCTTTTATTTCGGGGCCTGTGTTATCTGCAACGCTGCCCTGTGCAATACCGCCTATGCTGATATTGGTAGAAAAACCGCTGCCGTCTCTTACACCGTCCTGGGCATACAAACTGATTTTTCCTGCGCCGTATTGAAAATTAATATCTTTTGGTAAGCGGAACTTAAAGGAGAATTTTCCGGCAGCCGCGGATGCTTTCCCTTTAAATAAAATAGTACTCTGATCGGGGAAAGCTACGGGCACACTTGCCGCATCATTGGCCAGCGTTGTAATGCTTCGCCCCTTATCAAAAAGAGATAGGTAAACAGTGCCGTTAAAAGCATGTTGCACCAGGCCGCTGTTGTCCTGCACTTCACCGTCCAGCAAAACAAATTCGGTTGCGCTTAAGGTATCTGTTTGGGCACTTATGTTTATGCCATTAACTACTGTGGGCTGCACTTTCAGGGTTGGATAGGCAAGTGTCATAGCGGGATCGCCAAGAAGGGCAAACTTGCGGTTATTGATAACGTCCCCTGAAGTTGTGTAAGTTAAATTTTTCGATGCCTGAACGGCCTCACCTAACGATTTATACCTTCCCATGGGATCAGGGCTTAAAGCAATCTTCAGGTAATTATTATTCATGATGCGGTTGCTGGCTGCAAAAACAACCCTTGTTGTTGTCATTAAAGCAATAGCACCTGTTTTCGGACGGGTGATCAAATTTTCTCCTAACGAATTTGACAGTGGGTAATCATACGGTGCAAAGTCGCAGGTGGCGGTAATAAAAAGGGGTAAACGGTATTGATTGTTCCAATTAGCTACAATGGCCCCATCAACCACCACTTCTTCTGCCAAACGTTGCGGACCCCCATGACCACTATAATTCCAGATAAGTGTGCCGTTATAAATATTGCTGTTTACAGCAGCGTTGGCGGCGGGGTAACGACCACCGGCCGACCCACTTTCCTGTTGAAAAGCGTCAAGGTAGATTTTTTGCTGGTTGAAAAGCGGTGCTGTTGCCGATACGGTTCCGGTTAAAACTTCTGCATCCTGCAGGTGCAGGTTAACGTCCTCATCATCGGCAATAAAGTTTAAATTGTTTCGCCAGGGACCCATTGCAGCAGCCGAATGATAATCTATTACTTTATCAACAAAAGCTTTTGCCTCATCAACGTTTTTCGCAGGAATTCGGCCAATGCCTATATCTAATGTATTAACGATAAGGCTTGAATTTACGTCTTCCGCATCTTCCAGAAAGCCAAAGAAATCATCTGATGTATAAGTGGAGAGTGGGTCCAGTGAAGAGGCACTTTCATAAGCAGGAACCAGATTGGTATTACTGATTATACGGGTTTTATAATCGAATGAAGCCTTGCCAAAAAGCAGCAGGTACTTTCCTTTTGTATTCCACGACGCCGCATATTTATCAAAATACATTTTCACAAAATCGCGGATAGCCGTTGGGTCTCCGATACCTCCCGAAAACTCATTAAAAATTTGATTGGTAGTGGCAATAACGGTTATAAGGTTACTGCGTTGCAGATGAAAGGCTGCCAACCGTTGGGCCTGCGCTAAAAACTGCGGCGGCGTTACAATTAAATAATCAGCAGCCGCGGTCGCATGAAGGTTTTGAGCGGCTATTCGGCCTTCCGTTTTTGGGGTCAGGAAAAAATTACTAAAGGCAACATACTCTCTTAACCGTGTTGCATCATTACTAAAACTTGTTCCATTGCCGGCAACAGAAGCATTCATTTTAACCGGCAAAGCTGCATCCGTAACGTCCCAGACTTGGGTAGCTGTGGTAGCACCAGAAATGGTAAAGCCAACCGATAAATTATTTACACTGCTCCAATCTCTGAATGCCAATTGTTTGCCAGGAGGTAAAATCAAAGCACGCCGGCAAAAAACTTCGAACCAGTTAAGCCATCCCTGGCTGTTACTGCTACCGGGTACATAAGTATAATTTAGAAAAGCTGTTGTTTGATTGACAGCCACTACATCCTCCTTCTGTGCCTGCTGCGCAAATAACTGGTACTGGCCGACGCCGACAGGAGGAATATTCAATTGTTGCGGAGCTGCATTATTTAAGGATATAATAAAACGGCTGCCGTTACTTACCGATCGGGCAGCGGCCGAACTGATGATAGTAGCCTGGCCAGGTAAAATACCGGTAAGTGGTAAGGCAAAATTGCGGCTTAAACTTCGTCCGGGCAGGGCTGAAAATTCTTCGCCCCACCATTCCTTCCCGCTTGATAAAAAATTTACGGAATCCAGTTCATGAAAATATCGTTCATCAAAACCGGTTACATTTATAGATGCCTGCGGTGGAGCCGTTTGTGTTACAATTCTTTTTCCAACGCCACCTACACTAATAAAATAAGAAGCGGTTTCCGAATACAAATTTTTTTTATGGCTGAACCGCCTGTTGGCTGAATCCTTTATCCATTGGTGAGGGCCGGTTGCATAAAACAAAATATAATCGCTACCATTTACCTGGCCGTCGCCCCCGTCTTCTACTGAAATTCCCACTTCTTCTAAATCATCAGTCCGGTTGATGTTATTAGCTTCCGGCAACATGCCGCCGCTACGTCCAAAGACCCGGATTTGCGCTGAAGGAATGGCCCCGCCAATGCCTAACGACGAAAAAAAAGCGGCATCCATTTTATAAATGCCTTCTGCTTCAACATGTATTTTGTACCAGGCACCCGTGCTTAAAACTGACGCGGGTTTATAAGTGCGTTGCGCAGCAGACAGTAAGAAGGAGCCCGACAGAATGTAAAGGCATACTAACTTTTTAAGTTCGCTCATAGACAGTATCGTAAAACTCACATGCAAAAAACGTGTTTTCCTGTATATAATTTTATAGTAAACCGGGTATATTCGCAAACCGCCACGAAAAACTGTTTGTAAAGGTTACAATAATTGCCATCCGATGCCGTTAGAGTTATTCCAAACAATCGTTTCAGTACAGGCAGACACATGACAAAATCCATGTGTCTAATTGAAAGACAAAAATCGCAACCATGCAAGTAAAAAATCTGGTAATCCTTTTATCCTGCGCCACAGCAATTTCAAGCTGTAACCTCTTTAAGAAAAAACAGGAATCATCCAGCGTAACAGGCTGGAATTATAACGACAAAAACATGGGTGGCTACCAGGTATCTAAAGCTACAGAGCAAGCTACCGGCCCCGGTTTGGTGTTTGTTCAGGGTGGTACCTATACCATGGGCCAAACGGATGAAGACATTATGGGCGATTTTAACAACATCCCAAAACGTGTTACCATTCCGTCGTTTTACATGGACCGTACCGAGGTGGCTAATGTGCACTACCGTGAGTATATCCATTGGTTAACCCGGATCTTCCCACCTGATGAAGAGCAGGGCCAGAAAATTTTAAATGCCGCTTTACCCGATACTTTGGTTTGGCGCAGTGAGTTGAGCTATAACGAACCTTTGGTTGAATATTATTTCCGCCACCCAAGCTTTAATAACTATCCTGTGGTAGGTGTAACCTGGAGACAGGCACACGATTTTTGTTTGTGGAGAAGCGACCGTGTGAACGAAGGCCAGTTAATGAAGAGAGGCTTAATTGCTACACAAAATATTAAAAGCCAGCAGGCCGAAGAAAACTTTAATACCAAATCTTATTTGTTGGGATTATATACGCCGCAACCTGGCAAGGGTGTGAATTCTAAAAAGAATCCTTTACGTGATGCAGATGGCCGCCCGAGAAGCCAGGCAACTATGGAAGATGGGATTCTTCAGCCAGACTACCGCTTACCATTGGAGTCGGAGTGGGAGTATGCCGCTTATGGTTTGATCAATCAAAACCCCCGTCCATCTCAAAAAGAAGGAAAACGTGGTGAGGAATTAGAATCAAATAAACAAGTTTACCCCTGGTCGGTAAACGTAAATGGCTTGCGTGATACCAAGCATGGTAGCTGGCAGGGTCAGTTTATGGCTAACTTTAAAAGAGGTTCGGGTGATAATGCGGGTGTGGCCGGTGGTTTAAATGACCGTGCTATTTACACTGCAGAGGTAACCGCTTTCTATCCAAATGGTTTTGGGTTGTATAACATGGCTGGTAACGTAAGTGAGTGGGTGTTTGATGTGTATCGTCCGTTGTCTAATCTTGACTTTGGAAGTAATAATGATGATGTGGCCCCGGTACGTGGTAACAAGTTTATGAAATTGTCGAAGAATGAAAGCGGTGAGTATGAGAAAGACAGCGTTGGCCGTGTAAAAACGGAAGCTGTTACAGACGCGGAAAGCAAAAACCGCCGTAATTATCAGCGTGGTAATGTGATTAACTTCCTGGACGGTGATACCTTATCCAATTCATCTTATGGTTATGGTATTACTACTTTAATTTCCGATAAAACAAGGGTATTTAAAGGTGGTAGCTGGAACGACCGTGCTTACTGGTTAAGCCCCGGTACCCGCCGTTATATGGAAGAAGACCAGGCGAGCAGCACAATTGGTTTCCGGTGTGCTATGGACCGTATGGGTAGCCCGGAAGGTAACAAGCGCAAAACCGGTAATTTCTGGAAAAGCAAAAAGCAAAAAAGGTAAACTATCTCCAGTAGAAAAAATATACATCCCCGGCCTGGTGCCGGGGATTTTTTATTTGCACCAGTAGGCCAGGGCAATTTTTCCGGTTGATAACTGTTTTAATAGAAATTGCTACGAATGATAAAGGCATTCCTACTTTTTATTTTAATCAGCCTAACCTTTCAACCGGCAACCGGTATTGATAAGGAAGAAGCTCAAAAGGCTTTTTTACTGCTCAACAGTATTCGTACAAACCCGCAATCTTTTACGACGGGGATGGAGTTTTTAAAAGATGTGAAAGCCATGCCGCAGTTGAAATGGAATGATACCCTGGCCAAAGTTGCCGAGGCAAAAGCACTGGATATGGCTACCCGGAATTACTTTGGGCATGTGGACCCGGATGGCTACGGTATGAATTACTTTATTAATAAGGCAGGCTATAAGTTAGAAGCCGCATGGATTTCATCGAAAGAGCTTAATTATTTTGAGTCGTTGGGAGCAGGCGCCAAATCAGGGGAAGCGGCTATCCGTAGCTTAATAATAGATGCCAATACTCCATCGTTAGGGCATCGGAAACACCTGTTAGGCATAGACAGGTGGAATGCCCCTATGACAGACATCGGCATTGGTTTTGCACGGCCGTCGGTTGCCGGTTCATCGTACAAGACCTATGTTTGCATTCTTATAGCCCGCCACCGGTGGTAAATAAAAATATGATTGCCTATGCACTGTTCAAGAATCCTATCCGTGTTTATCCTGTTATTTATTGCATCCAACCTCCAGGCACAAAAAGCAGTAAAAAAATTTATCAGTAAGTACGATGACGTAGCCATAGAAAAAATGCGCAGGTATGGGATACCGGCCAGCATTATTTTAGGCGTAAGTATGGAGGAAAGCAATTCAGGTCAAAGTCCTATATGTAAAAGCCTTCGTAATTTTTTTGGCATAAAAGGCAAAAACAGAAGTTCGGAAGAAAAAATGGGCTACAAATCGAAGTATAAAGAGTATCCAACCGATTCGGCCTCCTTCGAGCATTTTTGCCAGGTGATCAGGAAAAAATCTTTTTATAAAAAGCTGAAAGGCACTGTTGATTATAAGCAATGGCTCAATAAAATGAACATCGCCTCCTACGCCAGTTCAAAGCAAAAATGGATAGATCATATTACTACGACCATTGAAAAACACAAGCTGCACGAATTGGATAAGCTTGCTTCGGAAGAGGTAACTATTAATTAGTAAAACTGATTCATCAATAAAAAAGGCCACCTGCTGCAAGCAGGTGGCCTTTTTATAACCGGGTTTCAAATTACAATATCGCATCCATATCATCCCTTCCGGAACCTCTTCTTTTTGTACCAGATGCCTGGCCGCCTTTTTTACCGGCTGCCCTTGCCTCATCCCTGTTCCATTCGTGAGCTACCCCTTGCTCGTGGGCAGCACGACCACCCTGGCTGGCAATTTCTCTCTGGCGTTCTGCGCTCATAGCAGCAAAGCCACGTCGCGATTTTTGTTGTCCTGCTTCTCTCTCTTGCATAAAAATGGTTTTATTCTTTCGATAATTGATAAATATGGATGATGTCGGCACTTTAATATCAATACCTGGTGCCAACAATCAACCGGGTTTTCAAAAAGCTATTGCAAAAAGAAAGTGCCGGAAATTTTGAAGGGGTTTACGACGTATTTCCTGCAGTTTTAGAAGTAAAACTACTTCTTTGAGTATCCGACTCTACAAGAAAACTGAGCATAGGTACATAAGCATGTAAATACACATAAAATAAGATAGGACATCTGTTGAGGTTAAATAATTCCATGTGTATAACTCTGGTTGGCCTATAACCATTATGAGCTGGCCAGTCTGGAGAATCGTGGAAAGGGGCTTGTAGCGCAGGATTTAACCGTAGCCAATGGCCGGCAGCCTTACAAATACTGCGATGGCGGTGGGGCACAACTATTGCCCTTATATCAAAAACAAAATGCACAAGACCCCTTCTTATATAGTGGTGGTTGGCGCTTCTGCCGGCGGACTAAATTCGATAATAGAATTATCGGCTCAGTTAAAAAAGGAGATGGATATTGCTGTGCTTGTAGTACTGCATTTATCGCATATGTCTATTCCCGATGTACTTATAGGCCGCCTACAAAAAAATACCGCTTTTACGTGTAAGATTGCCGAAGACGGTGAGGCCATAAAAGCGCACCACCTTTATTTGGCCGTACCCGATAAACACCTGCTCTTAAAAGGAAATAAAATTATTTTAGGCAATGGGACTGCCGAAAACCGCTGGCGGCCTTCAATTGATGTTTTGTTCCGGTCGGCGGCTGCAGAGCATGATGGCCGCACTATCGGTATAATCCTGACAGGGCTTCTACAAGATGGTACGGCAGGTATGCAGGCAATAAAGCGTTGCGGCGGTATGGCCATTGTGCAGGATCCGTCCGAAGCCGAATATCCGGATATGCCTTTATCGGTGCTTAATAATGTACAGGTAGATTACTGTGTACCGCTTTCTGTAATAGGGGATCTTTTATTAGAGAAAAGCCGCTCTGCCCCATCAGAAAAAATGGAGATACCGAATGATATTGCCAAAGAGGCTGCCATTGCCCAAAGAGTAGTAACCTCTATTGAAGGATTAAAGGAGCTCGGGCAACATAGCCTGTATTCCTGCCCCGATTGCGGCGGCGGTTTATGGGAAATTATTTCCGGGGGAATAACACGCTATCGTTGCCATACAGGTCATGTTTATACCGAAAATGAATTATTGCTAAAGCAAAGCGAAGCCCTTGAAGATACGCTATGGATAGCCCTGCGCATGTTGGAAGAACGGAAAAACCTGCTGGATAAAATGGCCAAGGAAGAGGGTGGTAAAGGATGGGCACGGATGGCGGCCCAAAAAACGGAAAGGTCTGCTGAGCTGGATGTTCATATAGAGCGGCTGAAGCAAATTCTTTTTCACACGAAAGACCATTTGGTTTCTGTAGCCAATTAAAAATTTAATGTTGTTAAATCTTCCTGCGCAAAAAAAGTCAGTTGTAACCTAAGCAATGACCTCTACCTTTATAAGTATCACTATTCTCTCTGTATAAAAGTTGAAAAGGATTCCCAAATGCAAAAAAAAGATATTGTTGTTATTGGTGCTTCAGCAGGCGGTGTTATTGCCCTTGTCGATCTTTTTAAAACCATCCCCAAAGACTTTGACGGGTACATTTTTGTAGTACTGCACGTTTCTCCATTTTCACCCAGTGTAATGCCGCAAATTTTAAGCAGGGCAGGACACCTTAAAGCGGTACATCCAAAGGACGGCGACAGCATGAAAAAAAATACCATTTACATAGCCCCGCCCGACCATCACCTGCTTATAGAAAAAGATAAGGTGAGTATAAAAAAAGGCCCGAAAGAAAACCGGTTCCGGCCTTCCATTGATGCGCTTTTCAGGTCGGCCGCTTACACCTATGGCTCACGTGTTATTGGTGTAATTTTATCGGGTTTGTTAGATGACGGTACATCCGGTTTATGGACGGTAAACCAGCAAGGCGGGCTTTGTTTAATACAGCATCCGGACGATGCCCAATTTCCAGGTATGCCCCTGAGTGTAATAGAGTATGTGGAAGTAGATTATTCCATACCGATAGCCGAAATGGGCGAATTATTAAACCGGTTAACAAAAGAACCAGCAGCCGAAACTACTTCTCTTTCCGAAGAAGAACTGAACCTGCTGAAGATGGAAATAAGTATTGCCGCACAAGACAATTCTTTTGAAATGGGACTTTTAAAAAAAGGAGCGCTTACAGCACTAACCTGTCCGGAATGTAATGGTGCACTGGTAAAATTTAATGAAGGAAAAATTGTACGCTTCCGTTGCCATACCGGCCATGCGTTTACCGACAGTGCTTTATTAGCTGGTGTAACTAAATCCATAGAAGAAAATCTTTGGAAAAGTGTAAAAGGGCTGGAAGAAGCCGTGATGATTTTAGAACAAACGGCTAACCAGTTTGAAAAAGCAGGTAAGAAAGATACAGCCAAACTTTTTTCCCGCAAGGCCGCCGAAACCGAAAAACGGTCGCAGTACATACGCAAATATATTTTTGAGCAGGAACGCTTTGGCGAAGACCTTTGGTTTAAAGAAGCGGCAAATGGAAATGGGGGAACCAATAAGCAATAAAAACCTGTACCATTTTCAAATTGGCAATCCTGACTTTTTTTTCTCAAAAGTCCAACCGCCATATATCTCCTCATTTGCCTATTACTTATTATAATCCAGTAGCAGTACTTTTCCGGATGAGCGATCATGTGGCCTGGCAGTCTACAGGCTTCTTCATCACCTCATTTTAAGTTCTGCTATTTTTCCGGGGTGATATACTTACACGCCACTGGAAAATCCAGCCGGACCAAGGTTTTGAAACTCTCCTTATCCGGGTCGGATACTTTTGATACAAAATGTGCGGGGAATTATTTTTACGATACGCCTCACCTGAACAGGCATAAATACTTCTTGATGAACGCCGGATTTGATCTGAATGAGAAATTAACGATACTACCAACTCATTCTCTTCTGCCATTGCTGATTGTTTATTGCCTAATCGCCTTTTCCTATTTCTCTTCCTTCGCTGCCTTCTTCATCTCTTCATCCACCTCTACGCAAGACCCAATAAATCCGGTAAATGTTCCTTCGGTAGTAAAGTTGGGTTTTGCTTTTGTCAATATTTTCTGGTACCTGCCCTTGTGATGTT
>DASQMG010000629.1:0-1500 GCA_035645595.1 Flavisolibacter sp.
CGGCAGGGACCACGAACTGCCTGTGTGTTTAATGATGCCCATTTCGGAGTTGGCAAAGGTGGCCAATGTTGTTCCTTCCAACGTTGGTGTCCATTGCAGTTTAAGGTCGGCATCTCCTGTGCCATTAACACGATTGACATTCCAGACAGCATCAACAACAGTTTGCTTTTGCGTAGCATTGAAGGCTGCACCGTTCGGCGTTGCGTCAGTTGTGATACCCTGAAAGACGTTGATAGCAAAATCTGAAGAAGAAGCAGGATTTACCAGTACAGGTAAATAATGAGATGCCGTACCAACCGGAAACAGGGTGCTTCCCGATACATTGTTCCTTCCAAATACACCAACATTACCACCTGCAGTTACATCTGTAACAAAATAGTTTGACGCATTATAAGAACCGTTCAATGCTGCCCCTGTCATCAGCCATAACGTATCCAATGGGCGAATAATGGTCTTACCCGCAGTGGCCTGCAGGCTTCCGTAAATGGAAGCCGTTGCATTAGTGGTTACCGTCGCATTTAACAATACGTCTCCAACAGAAACCCGTGATGTACCACTGCCTGTAGTAATGCCGAAAGGTGCAGTCGTACTGGAATTGATAGTGTAGTTAATTCCATCTTCGTATGTCCTTACATCAGTTAAGGATACCGATCCGTTACCAGCGTCAAAACCGGATGGGTTAGCGGTAATGAGTGTGGCGGCATTACTGCTCAAACCCAACGCAGTTGCCGTTCCACTTGTTAGTGCCGGCCGTGAAATATAAATACTATCAAAGTTGGTAGTGTAGCTGATGACCCTTGTATCAGGCTGAAGACCGGCACCGGATATGGTAAGTCCGCGATTCAAACCGCCTGCACCGGCAACGCCGGTCAGGATGTAAGAACCCGCTGTGCGATTGCCTGTTGGGTTGGCGGCAGCAATGGCTCCTCTCGCCGTAAACGATCCTGCACCGGTTAGCTGAAAGGCGCCGAAATCAATTTTGCCATTGATGACTGCAGACCGGCTTACAGTAATACTCTTTTCTAAAATGACATGTGCGCCATCGGTAACGGATAATGATGGAACACTGATTATTCCTGTACCGGAAACGGTTTGCGGAACATTACCCGCGAACACCATCTCGCCCGTGCTTGTACCCGGTGCACTCAATGTACCTTGCACATTTAAATTACCTGATACAACGGTTTGTCCGCTCGTATGCGTTATAAATGTGCTGCCGGCTGTGATGGTCACAGTATCAATTTGATTGATTGATCCGTCAGCGGTAAGCGTAGCACCATTTTGAACAGTGATGTTTGCATATCCTTTCCTGTTAAAGAAAGTACCCGCACCAGTTGCAGGATTGGAAGCTCTCATAACAAAACTGCTGCCTTGCTGAAAAGTAACCGGCTGAAATGTGGCGCTGCTTCCCATTGGGCTAAAGCCACCATCATAATATAATGTTGAACCTGCCTGGAAAGTGACCCATTTTTCTGTTGACTGTGAATTGGTGCCAAATGC